>JBEKFH010000028.1:0-23621 GCA_050013415.1 Streptosporangiaceae bacterium
CCTTGAGTATCCCAGCCTCCCCGGACAGCCCAGGGCGCCGCCAGCCGGCCAGGGTTTCTTGCACGGGCTCGGTGCAGGGCCGCCGCTTGAGCCGGGCACACTGGAGCTTTCAGCAGGCCGGCGGATTTGGCGTGAGGCGACGTGAATCCGCTGGGAGCCGGGGGACGGAGGGCTGATGCGGATCAGCCGACAAGGTGCCATCGCCGCAGGCGCAGGCATTTGCGCCATCGCGCTGGGCCTGGCCGTTGTGCTGGCCTGGCCGGCGGGCCACGGCGGCAGGACGGCCGGCCACGGTGCCACGCCGCACACCCGCAGCCCGGCCCGGGCGGCCACGGCACCGGCGCTGCCGGGCAGCGGCCTGAGCCCGGCGCAGCTCAGGACGGCCTATGACCTGGGTCCGCTGCTGCGGGACGGCATTGACGGCAAGGGCCAGACGATCGTAATCGTCGACCCGTATGGGACGCCCGCCATCTACCGCGACCTGGCGGTGTTCGACAAGCAGTTCGGCCTGCCAGCGCCGCCGTCGCTGCGGGTGATCCAGCCGGCCGGGCCGGTGCCCCGCTACCGGCGGACCGTCAGCCGGGCCGCCTCGGCGGGCGAGACCATCCTGGACGTGGAGGCGGCGCACGTGATGGCGCCAGGCGCGAGCATCCTGCTGGCCGAAACGCCGGCCGCGGAGAACGAGGGCCGGACCGGCTTCCCGCAGATCGTCACGGCCGAGGAGTATGTCATCCGGCATCATCTCGGCGGCGTGATCAGCCAGAGCTTCGGCGCGACCGAGCAGACCTTCAGGTCCGCCAGCGCGCTTCGCCAGCTGCGCGGGGCTTACCTGCTGGCCGCCAGGCCCGGCTACAGGGTGACCGTGCTGGCCGCAACTGGTGACGTCGGCGCGGCGGGGATGACCTATCGCATGAACGGCTATTTCCGGACGCCCGCCGTGGACTGGCCGGCCAGCGATCCGCTGGTGACCGCCGTGGGGGGCACGCAACTCGACCTGACCCGGGCGGGTGCCCGCCTCCGGCTCGACGCCGCCTGGGACGACGGCGGCGGCGGGAGGTCCGCTGTCTTCGCCCGGCCGGCCTATCAGGACGGCGTGGCCGGCATCGTCGGCGCCGGCCGCGGCATCCCCGACGTCTCGATGGACGCGTCCTGCGCGAGCGGAATGGATATCTACGGCAACAACGGCGGCTCCGCCGCTGATCCAGCCGGCTGGTCGGTGGCCTGCGGCACCAGCCTCGCGACGCCGCTATTCGCCGGGATTGTCGCGCTGGCCGACCAGGAGGCCGGGCATCCGCTGGGCCTGATCAACCCGGCGCTTTACCGGATGGCCGCTGCCCATGACCGCGGCATCGTGGACATCACCCGCGGCGATAACACGTTCGAGGCGGTGCACGGGTTCCGCGCCAGGCCCGGATACGACCTCGTATCCGGGCTCGGCACGATCAACGCCGCGTACTTCGTCCCCGAACTCGCGAAGCTGGCCAGCTAGCGACGCTGAGAGCGCCTGCTAACTCCCTCTGCCTCGCCCCACACTCGCCGCCGCGCTGGTCACTAGCTGACGTGAGACAAGGGGCCGGCGTTGGTGGGGAAGTTGGCTGTGTTGAGGACCTGGATGCCCGCGTCCTGCTCCCCGTTGAATGGCGTGACGACGGGTGATGTGGCGCCTGGCTCACAGCCCAGCTTGAACGGTACCTCCGGGCTGGCGAACCAGAGTCCCAGGTGGTACTGGTGGGTGGGCGTGAAGGTGACGGTGCCGCCGGCCGAGACCGAGAACGTTTCCTTGTCGAAAACGCCCTTGACGGTGGCGCTGCCGGAGCCGCTGCTGCCCGCGTTGACGTCGGTCTGGTACCAGGCCACGCCGAACGGCTTGTTCGGCTGCTGGATGACGAACAGGTCGAAACCGGTGTTATCGGGCATGCCGCTGATCGAGACCGTCATCGTGTCATTGAGCGACCCAGGGGTGATCGTGACCTTTCCACTGGCCTTGGGCAGGCACGCGGTGATACCCGGTGAGGGCACGAGGCTGAACGAGAACGAGGCGGCTGGTCTCGTCGTCGCTCCCGAGGCGGTAGCCATGCCAACCGTCAAGGCGACACCGCCGGCCAAGGCGGTGACCGGCAGCAGAAAGCGAAGAAGGCCGTTTCGGGTCATGCCAGTTACCTCCGGGAGTTGTGTTTGCGCCGGGCGAGTCGGCGGCTGCGGGGGTGAGGAAATGAGGGGCGGCGCGCGATCTCCTAGCCGAAGCGAGAGCACGGTGACGATGAGCCAGCCTTGGCATGGCCGGTAGTCGCCATTGCCTGCTAATGGTACGAACTTTACCTTTTCTCTTGCTGCTGGCCTGTGTCAAGAGCCTGCGCCCAACCGACGCGCCTGGGCCCATAGGGTGCCGGCCGGGCAGCGAACGGGCAGTTTGCCAGTTCAGCCGCTCGGCTTCAGCGTGGACTTCAGCCGCTCGGCTTCAGCGTGGACTTCAGCCGCTCGGCCTCAAGCGTGGTCTTCAGCCGCTCGGCCTCAGCGTGCGCCCGGTGCAGCTCAAGGACGTGCTCGGCGGTCGGCTTCCCGTCCGGGTGATGCTTGCGGCACACCACGAGCGTGGTCCCGGCGACCTGCTGGCGCCCGATCCGCCAGCACCCCTTGGTGTGGCAGTTCACCCGGTGCCATGCGGCGAGAACACCGGCGAGCAGGGTCACCTCGCCGAAGTTCGCGCCGAAACCGGACCAGAACGCGTACCACCTGCCGGATTCGTCGTTTACGCCCATGACGTTGAGCAGCCAGTGCCAGATGGCAATCATCACGCACCTGTCCCAGGATCAGTGCCGCGGAACTGGCCGGGTCACGGCCTGCTGCCGGGCGGAGGATACTTTGCTGAGTATCGCGCCTGTCCCGACCGGGCTGGCCGCGCCACGGCGAGACTGGAGGCCGGCATGGACGAGGACACGGCCATCTCCTACGAGGCGGCAGTGCCCGGATCACGGGTACTGAGCAGTACGGGTACGGAGATCGGCACCCTCGAGCATGTGCTGGAGGTACCGGAGCTTGACGTTTTCGACGGCTTGGTCATCAGCACCAAGTCCGGGCTGCGCTTCGTCGACGCCGACCAGGTCGAGCGGATCACGGCCAGCTACATCCGGTGCTCCATGGACGACGAGCAGGCGGCCGCGCTGCCGGCTCCCGATGGCCCGGCCGTCTACCGGGTGGACGCGCTGGCCGACAGCGGCAGCTCACTGCACGACCGGCTGGGCCGGATGTTCCGCCGCCCGCACTGGACCCAGGAAAAGTAGGCGCGGCCTGGCCCGGCTAGCGCCGTGACTGCTGCCCGTACACAGCGGTTAGCTTTTGTCCGGCGCGCACCGGACAAAAGCTAACCGCTGTCGGCCGAGCCGTTGCCGGTGATTCCCCTGGGACAGGTGTTATGGATGCCGGCGGACGCCCGGCGGTGCTGGCCTCTTTCGCATCAGGATGGGATGTCAGCGCGGCCGGCGGCGCAGCGAGGGCGTGGTCAGGGCGGGGGGCTCGTAGCCGCGGTCAACCTGATTGAGGTTCGTGCCCGGCGGCACGATCTCGTCGATGCTGTCAAGGATTGCGGAATCGAGGGTGACGTCAGCCGCCTCAAGCTGCCCCTCCAGGTGCTCCATGGTCCGCGGGCCGATGATCGCCGAGGTGACCGCCGGGTGCTGCATCACGAAGGCGAGCGCCAGCTGGATCAGCGACAGGCCGGACTTCTCCGCGAGGACCGCGAGCTGCTCGGCGGCCTCCAGCTTGGCCTGGTTGCCCGGCAGGCTCAGGTCGAACCGCTGCGGCAGCCGCTGGGCCCTGTTGCTGGCCGGAACGTCGGTGCCCTTGCGGTAGCGGCCTGACAGCCAGCCGCCGGCCAGCGGGCTCCACGGGATGACGCCCATGCCGTACTGCTGGCAGGCCGGCAGCACGTCGGCCTCGATGCCGCGCACCATGATCGAGTACGGCGGCTGCTCGCAGACGAAGCGCTCCCGGCCGCGGCGCTCGGCCACCCACTGCGCCTCCACGATCTGCGCCGCCGGGAACGTGGAGCTGCCCGCGTAGCGGATCTTGCCGGCCCGGATCAGGTCCGTGAGCGCGCCCAGGGTCTCGTCCACGTCCGCCGACGGGTCGGGCCGGTGGATCTGGTACAGGTCGATGTAATCGGTGCCGAGGCGGCGCAGGCTGTTGTCGCACTCGCGGACGATCCAGCGGCGCGAGTTGCCGCTGGAGTTGGCGTCCTCGCCCATCGAGGCGTGCACCTTCGTCGCGAGGACGACGCTGTCGCGGTCGATCCCGGCCAGCGCCTTTCCGACAATTTCCTCGGACTCGCCGGCCGAGTACACGTCGGCAGTGTCGATGAAGTTGATTCCGGCGTCCAGGGCCCGGCGGATGATACGGACCGACTCGTCATGGTCGGGATTGCCCCAGGCGCCGAACATCATCGCTCCCAGGCACAGCGGACTGACCTTTACGCCGGTTCGCCCCAGCACTCGCATCTCCATGACGCAAGCTTATGACGCCCGGCCTGGCAACCCGCCGCCCCGGCCCGGGGCGGCGGCGGGTGGTGCCGCCGGCTTGGCTCACCGGCTTCCCGGTCGGGCCTGGCGCGCGTAACGGCCGGGAATGAAGACCTCGGAGAAGTTGATGTCGGGCGCGGTCATGATGTCGTGCTCGTTTCCGGGGAAGAAGAACGGCAGCTGACTGCTACTCCACGGCAACCGGCCGTGAATGCCCGGCGTCAGCCATATACCGGCCCTTTAGCGTTCCCGGTGCGGGCCAGATGCGGACTACGGGCGCCACGCTGGCGCCAGGAGGAGGACATCATGAGGCTCGCATTCCGGATAGCAGCCGGCGGCGTTGTGGCGATCGCCGGGCTTACGCCCGCCGCCACCGCGTCAGCCGCAGCGTCAGGTTCTCATTCCGCCAGCCTGGGTGCTGCCCACGCCGGTGCCGCTGCTGTCCCCGGCGGGACGAAGCTGTGGGTGGCCAGGTACGGCACGGAATCCCAGGCTGATTCCGTGGTTGTCAGCCCGGACAGCTCAAGCGTGTACGTAACGGGCGGCCCGACCGTGGCATACGACGCCGCCAACGGCGTCATGCGCTGGGTGACCTCGGGCGCCACGGCGGTCTCCGGCATCGCCGCTGCGGTGAGCCCCGACGGGTCCACGGTATTCGCCACCGGCACCAGCCCTGGGTCCGGCGGCACCACGGATTACGGGACCGCCGCCTACGACTCCGCCACGGGGGCGCAATTGTGGGCCGCCAGCTACCACGGACCGGGAACGGGCAACGACCTGGCCGCCGCCATCGCGGTGAGCCCGGACGGGTCGGACGTATTCGTCACCGGGCAGAGCAGCAACGGGACCGGCAGCACTACGGGCTTCGCGACGGTGGCCTATGACGCCAGCACTGGGGCTCAGCTATGGGTGGCCCGCTACGACGGGCCGGCCGCCGGCTTCGACAAGAGCGTCGCCATCGCGGCCAGTCCTGACGGCTCGCTTGTGTTCGTCACCGGCCCGAGCCTGGGAGCCAGCGGCCGCTATAGCTACACGACACTGGCCTACCAGGCTGCCACCGGGGCCACGGCATGGACCCAGCACTACAACCAGGGAACCAGGAACGCCAGTGCCGCCGCTCTCGTGGTGGGCCCGAACGGGTCAACGGTGTACGTCACGGGCGCGAGTCACAGCTCCCGCGGGCAGGACGCGACGACACTGGCCTACGCGGCCGCCACGGGGGCACGGCTGTGGACGGCCCAGTACGACGGCCCCTCGGGCACCGGCAATTCCCCCACGTCCATGGCGGTGTCACCGGACGGCTCCAGCGTGTTCGTCACTGGCCAGACAGAGACGACCGCAGCCAAGTACGTCTACTCGACGCAGGCCTACCGTGCCGCCAGCGGTGCCCGGATCTGGGCGAAGACCTACGGCGGCCCAGCCGGATTCGGCCTGCCCGAGTCCGTCGTGGTGAACCCGGCCGGGTCGAGGGTGTTCGTCACCGGCTATACCAACGCGGCGACCCCAGATGCCACCGAGTACGCGACGCTGGCCTACAGCACCGCCAATGGCGCCAGGCTCTGGACCCAGCTTTACACCGGGCCGATCCACGGGGCCAACGAGGCGTCCTCGGCAGCGGTGAGCCCGGACGGATCGGCGGTATTCGTCACCGGCCTCAGCGCCAAGGACGGCGGCGAGACCCAGTTCGCCACCGTGGCCTATCACCCCTGAGCCGTTACGGGCCTGGCACGTAGGTGCCGGAGCAGATGTCCTCATAGTGGCTTGGGCTGAAGGCCTGGCCGTGCTGGGGGAAGTACCACTCGACGGCCCGGTACATGAGCTTGCCGTGGCAGGTTCCGAGCCTGAAGGCCTCGACGGTGGCGCGCTCCTGCGTGCCGGCGGCGACCGACTGGCCGGGCCCGACGTAGTCAGTCGTGCCCGTGCCCACCGCGCGGGCGCCGCCCCAGGACTTCCAGACGACGTGCGTGAGCAGGCCGGTCGGGTCGCCGCCGTTGAAGATCCTGGCTGGCCTGATCTGCCCGAAACCCGCGCCGTGAGCGAAATCGCCCGCTGGCCGGCCAAGAACCGGACGCGCTGACGTCATGGAGTTGGTCGCCGGGGTCGAACTGCTGCCGCATCCGGCGCAGATCACCACGGCAGCCACCCCGCAGGCCAGGCCCAGCGCCCGCAAAGGCTGCCGCAGTGTGATCATCATGGTGTTCCTCCGATGCCGCTCGCTTCGGCACTGCCCTCTATGACGCCACCGGCCGCCTCAGGTTGCGCTCTCGTCACCGGCATTATCCCGGCACCGCGCCGGGCGCGCTGACCCCAGGCGCGCTGGCGTCATGGAGTTGGCCGCCGGCCGCGGTGACGCGCTAACATTCCGGGCATGAGCACTGACCTGCGCCCCAGCGGCATGCCGGACAAGCCGACGCTTGACGGCATCGAGGAGAAGTGGTCGCGCCGGTGGGCAGAGTCTCGTGTAGTACACGTTTGACCGGACCAGGAGCCGCGGCGACGTCTACTCCATAGACACTCCCCCGCTGACCGTCAGCGGGTCGCTGCACATCGGGCACGTCTTCTCCTTCACCCACACCGACACCGTCGCGCGGTTCTGGCGGATGCGCGGCAAGGCAGTGTTCTACCCGATTGGGTGGGACGACAACGGGCTGGCGACCGAGCGTCGGGTGCAGAACTACTTCGGCGTCCGGTGCGACCCGTCGCTGCCCTACGACCCCGACTTCGAGCCGCCGGGCCCGCAGCCGCAGCAGGCAGCAGCGAAGGCGCCGGCCGGCCCGCAGATCCCGGTGTCGCGGCGCACCTTCGTGCGGCTGTGCCAGCAGCTCACCGAGCTGGACGAGCGCACCTACGAGGAAGCCTGGCGCCGGCTCGGGCTATCGGTCGACTGGGCCACCAGGTACCGCACCATCGACGAGCGCTCCCGCGCGGTCGCCCAGCGCGGTTTCCTGCGCAGCCTCGGCCGCGGCGAGGCATACCTGGCCGAGGCGCCCTCGCTGTGGGACGTCACGTTCGGCACCGCCGTGGCTCAGGCTGAGCTGGAAGACCGGCCAGTCAGGGCTGCGTATTACCGGATAGCATTCCCGGTCTCCGACGGCGGCGGCTGTCCTCCCGGCCAGGCCCCGCCGGAGGTCGTGGTCGCCACCACCCGGCCGGAGCTGCTGCCCGGCTGCGTGGCGCTGGTCGCGCACCCCGGCGACGAGCGGTACGCGGGGCTGATCGGGCGTATGGTCGCTGCGCCGCTGTTCGGCGTCGAGGTGCCCGTGCTCGCCCACCGCCTGGCCGAGCCGGGCAAGGGCACCGGCATCGCGATGGTGTGCACCTTCGGGGACATGACCGACGTGACCTGGTGGCGGGATCTGCGGCTCGACACCAGGCCGGTGATCGGCCGCGACGGGCGGCTGCTGGCCGCCCCGCCGCCGGGGATCGACAGCGCCGGGGGCCGCGCCGCCTACCAGCAGCTGGCCGGGATGACCGCGAAGGCCGCCAGGCAGCGGATGGCGGAACTGCTCGGCGCGGCCGGCTGCCTGCGCGGCGACCCGGAGCCGGTCGAGCACGCGGTGAAGTTCTACGAGAAAGGCGACCGGCCGCTGGAGATCGTCACCTCCCGGCAGTGGTACATCAGGAATGGCGGCCGGGACCCGGATCTCCGCGCCGCGCTGCTCGCCCGCGGCCGCGAACTCGCCTGGCACCCGGCGTACATGGCCGCGCGCTACGAGGACTGGGTGAACGGCCTGGCGGGCGACTGGCTGATCAGCAGGCAGCGCTTCTTCGGGGTGCCGATCCCGGCCTGGTACCCGCTGGACGAGGCCGGCCAGCCGCGCCATGACGCGCCGATCGCGGCGGCCGAGGCCGCGCTGCCAGTCGACCCGGCCGCCGACGCGCCGCCCGGGTACGCGCCGGAGCAGCGCGGCAAGCCCGGCGGGTTCGCCGGGGATCCGGACGTGATGGACACCTGGGCCACGTCCTCGCTGACCCCCCAGATCGCCGGCGGCTGGCCCGCGGACGACGACCTGTTCCGCCGGGTGTTCCCCATGGACCTGCGGCCGCAGGCGCACGAGATCATCCGGACGTGGCTGTTCTACACGGTGCTCCGGTCGCATGCCGAGCACGGCGCGCTGCCCTGGCGGCACGCCGCCATCTCCGGCTGGATCCTGGACCCGGACCGCAAGAAGATGTCCAAGTCCCGGGGCAACGTGGTCACCCCGATGGCCATCCTGCGCGAGCACGGCTCGGACGCGGTGCGCTACTGGGCCGCCAGCGCCCGGCTCGGCACCGACACCGCCTTCGATCCCGGCCAGCTCAAGATCGGGCGGCGGCTGGCGATCAAGATCCTGAACGTGAGCAGGTTCGTGCTGGCCGCGCTCCCCCAGCAGGCGCCTGCGGAAGCGGATCAGGCGGAAGACCGAAGATCACTATCGTTTATTACGCAGCCACTGGACCTGGCCATGCTCAGCAGGCTGGCCACGGTTGCCCGCCAGTGCACCGAGGCGTTCGAGGCGTATGAGCACGCGCGGGCACTGGAGCTGGCCGAGCAGTTCTTCTGGTTCTTCTGCGACGACTACGTGGAGCTGGTCAAGACCCGGGCCTACGGCGGCGACGGCGCGGCTGGTACCGGGTCGGCCGGTGCCGGGTCGGACGGCGCCGGGTCGGCCGGTGCCGGGTCGGACGGCGCCGGGTCGGACGGCGCGGGGTCGGACGGCGCGGGGTCGGCCGGTGCCGCGCTGCGGCTGGCGCTGTCGGCGCTGCTGCGGCTGTTCGCGCCGTTCCTGCCGTTCGTCACCGAGGAGGCGTGGTCGTGGTGGCGGGAGGGGTCGGTGCACCTCGCGCCGTGGCCCGATCCCGCCGAGTTCCCGGCTGGCATGGCCGACGACGCCGCCAAGGCCGTTGGTGCCGCCGAGGCCGCCGAGGCTGGTGACGGCACCGAGCGGATGCTGGCCGCCGCCTCGGGCGCGATCGCCGCGATCAGGGCGGCCAAGTCGGCTGCCCGGCTGTCCATGCGGGCGCCGGTCAGCGGGCTGGTGGTGTCGGCAAGCACCGCCGACCTCGCCGCGCTCACCGCCGTGCTGCCGGACGTGCGGGCGGCGGGCCAGGTGGCCAGGGTGGAGCTGCGGGCGGTCGCGGCAGCGGAGCCTGGCTACCAGGTGAGCCTGTGAAATGAGGTGATCCGGGTATCCTCAGACGCATGGAGAAAGTCGAGCTGACAGATGAGGAATGGCGCCAGCGGCTGACCCCCGCCGAGTACCGCGTGCTGCGGCAGGCGGGCACCGAGGCGCCGTTCACGGGCGAGTACACCGACACTAAGACCGAGGGCGTTTACCGCTGCCGGGCCTGCGGCGCCGAGCTTTTCAGGTCCGCGGCGAAGTTCGAATCGCACTGCGGCTGGCCGAGCTTCTACCAGCCGACCGCTGACGACGCCGTGGTGCTCATCGAGGACCGCTCGATGGGCTCGGTCCGGACCGAGGTGCGCTGCGCCAACTGCGGCTCGCACCTGGGCCACGTGTTCGAGGGCGAGGGCTACCAGGTCCCCACCGACCAGCGCTGGTGCATCAACTCGGTGTCCCTCACGCTGGAGCCGGCCAAGGACGGCGCCGAATCGGCCGCCGGCTGATGACCAGCGGCGACGAGGCCCCGCGGCTGCGGCTGATCAGGGCCGGTGAGCTGTCCGGCGCCACGGCGCAGACCAGCGGGATGGTCCGGGCGGCCGCGATCTCCGGCGACCTGGTGGGTGCCCAGTCACTCTGGATGGGCCGGACCGTGCTGCCGGCCGGGGTGTCGTCCGGCGACCATCACCACGGCGAGTCCGAGACCGGCATCTTCGTGGTATCGGGCAGCCCGGTCTTCGTGTTCCGCGACCCGGCGTCCGGCGAGGTTGTCCGGCTCGAGCCGCAGCCAGGCGACTATATCTGGGTGCCGCCGCACATCCCGCACCGCGAGGAGAACCACTCCGCCGGCACCGACGCGGTGGTGGTGATCGCCCGGTCCACCCAGGAAGCCATCGTGGTCAACGTCACCAGTCTCTGACCGCCAGCCAGGCCCGGAGTGACGGGGAGCTGGGCTGGCGTCGGTGGCCAGGCACGGTCGGTGGCCAGGCACGTCTGCCGCGGCTGAGCGGGCGCGCCCGGCCGGGGCGAGGGCCGCCCAGGGCGAGGGCGGGCCGCGCAGGACCGCAGGTCCCCCCACGGCTTCGCGCTACGGGAAGCCGTCCCCTTCGCGCGAACCCGCCGGTTCGTGTCATCGCGGGGGAGCGATGGCACGAACCGGATACCTGCGGCCGATCTTCCCCCCCGCGCGGCGCCGCCTCGCCCTGGCTAGCCAAAGCCAACTGCCAGTCGGCTAGGGCCGCCATCCCCTAACTCGGGGATGCTCGCGCGCGGGCGCCGGCTTTAGAATCCGCGCTACCGCAGGCGGATGGCCCCGGCCGGCGGGCACCATGGCCGCGCGGGCATAACTAGACTCCGCTACTGCAAGCAGATGGTCCCGGCCGGCGGGCACGATGCCCGGGCGGGCAGGCGGGCAGGCGGGCAGGCGGGCAGGCGGGCAGGCGGGCAGAGAAGGCACGGCAGGACGGCCATGGCGCTCGATTCGGTTCTAGTCACGGCGCACGTCACCACGCCGGACGGGCGCGTGATCGGCCTCCGGGACGGCTCCCGGCTGGTCTTCGGCCGCAGCGCCGACGCGGACCTGGTGATCCCGGCGGGCCGCGGGCTGTCCAGGCGGGCCGGCGCCATCAGCGCGGTGGCCGGCGGGGCCTGGGTGGCCAATCTCAGCAGCACGCACGCGCTGTACGCCGAGGGTGACGGGTACCGGATAAGGCTGCCGCGGATGGACGGGGAGGGTGAGCCGTCAGCGGGGTGGTTCGTGCGGCAGGGAACCGCGCTAGTCGGATCCCGCGCAATGCTCGACGAGGGCCTGCCGCTGCGCCTCGTGGTCGTCTCCAGATCCGCCGAATTCGGCGACGATAACACCGGCGGCGCGCGCGGGCGGGCGGACGGCGACGCGACGCTGCTCCCGCTCTACCTCGACCCGAATACCAAGCTCTTCCTGGTGGCCCTGATGTGGTGCCGGCCCTGGCTCATCGACCCGGCCCGGGGCACGCCGCTGCCCCGGACGCCCGAGATAGCCCGCGCCGCGCTGGAGGCCACCGACGCCCATCACGAGATCGAGCGCTTCGACAGCGACCCGGCCTTCCGCGACCGGCTGTCCGCCCGGGTCGGCGAGCATCTCAAGGTGCTGCGTCGCAAGATCACCGAGCGCGGGCTGGTACGGCCGGAAATCCGGCTGTCCGATGAGGTCGCGGTCGGCGTGCTGATCGAGAACGGCACCATCGCGGCCAGTGACCTCGCCAGGCTCAGCGACCCGGCATGGTGCTCCCGGCAGGAGGATCTCTGGTGGACGCAGGCGAGCTGAGGGCTGGCGGCCCGCCGGCCGCTGCCGGGCTCGCGCCGGCTGCCCGCCTTCCCGGCCTGGTCAGGCTCGCGCCGGGCCGAGGACGGTCTCCCGCGGCCTAGCGCCGGTTGACGGTGAAGCTGGCCACCGCCCTGGCGCCGCCGGGGGCCGTGACCACCACGTGGTAGACCCGGAGCGGCATCGCGCCGGGGAAGAACTCGTTGTCCTGGTTGATCCTGTAACTGAAGGTGCCCGCCCCGTCCGCCCGGACCCGGTCGGGTGAGGCTCCCACTCCGGCCAGCGCCACCGTCACGGAGCGCCCGGGGGGCCAGCCCCGGCCAGTGACCACGAACGAAGTCCAGCTGTCACCGGCAGGCTGGCTCATGGTGATCTCTGGCTGTCCCGGATGCCGCGCCGACGCCGCCGACGCCGCCGTTGCCGGCGGTGGCAGCGGAGGCGGCAGTAACGCAGGTGCGCGCGGAGCGCGGCCGCCGTTGACGATAAGGCCGATCGCAGCGCCCGCTGCCATCAGCACGGCCGCCGCCCCCACTGCCGACGCGAGGAGCAGCAGGCGCCGCCGCCAGCGCGGCCGCCCCAGCCCGGGCACGCCGCTCGCACGGGTTTCCCCGCCGTGCCCATGATGCGCGCCAGCCAGTCCCCGCGCTGCCCGGCGCCGCGCCAGCGACTTGCCCGCGGGGCCCACCTGGCCTATGTGGCCTACCTGTCCTCCTTGGCCTACCGGCACCAGCTGGCCCAATTGCCCCACCTGGACCGCCTGCCCCGAGGCGCCCACCTGGCCCGCCGCGCCCGCCGGCTGCGAGCCGAGCGTCGCGTCCTCGCCAGCCTCCGCGCTCGCGGCCGCCGCCGGCCTCGGTTCCTGCCGGTAGTCAGCCATCAGGGCCAGCGCGGCGGCCGGCAACGAGGTGGCGCCAGCCTCGCCGCCCTCGCCGCCAGCGCCGATGTAGGGCGCCATGTCGGCGAGGACCGCGGCGGAGTCCGGGCGCTTGCGGGGATCACGGTCCAGGCACGCAACTACGATCCCGGCCAGGCCTGGCGGCAGCCCGCTTAGGTCAGGTGCCTCCGTGGCGAGCCTGACCAGCACGTCCATGACTGTCTCACCCTGGTAGGGCGCATGGCCGGTGGCGGCGTAGAGCATCGTGCCGCCGAGGGAGAAGACGTCGCTGGCCATCGTGGCCTGCCGGGTGTCCCGTGCCTGCTCGGGCGCCATGTACGCAGGGGTGCCCACCGCGCCGCGGGTCACGGTGAGCTGGATCCGCTCCGCTGCCCGGGCCACGCCGAAGTCGATGACCCGGGGCCCGTCCAGCGAGACAAGGACGTTGGATGGCTTCAGATCCCGGTGGACAAGGCCGGCTCCGTGGATCGATTCCAGCGCCTCGGCGCATCCAGCCGCCAGCCACCGAACCGCTAACACCGGCAGCGGGCCGCAGGTGCGTATCAGCGTGCTGAGTGACGGGGCGGGCACGTAGGCGGTGGCCAGCCAGGGAATGTCCGCCTCCGGGTCGGCGGCGACCACCGCCGCGGTGAAGGCCCCGCTGACCCGCCTGGCCGCCGCCACCTCCTGGGCAAAACGGGTACGGAAGTCTGGCTCTTCGGCAAGCTCGACCTTGATGGTCTTGACCGCGACAAGCCGCCCGGCGGCCGACCGCCCGAGGTAGACCCGTCCCATCGCGCCAGCGCCCAGCCGGCCGATCAGCACGTAGCCGCCCACCTGCTCGGGATCCCACCTGCGCAGCGGTTCCACTAACGCTGGCCGCGACACGTCATGGCCTCCTCACGATCGAGTGCGGGCCGAGCTCGCCCAGGCTCGCGTAGCCGGACAGCCGCATGGTGATCTCGAAGTCGTTGCGCAGCGAGCGGAGCACGTGCCGGACGCCGGCCTCGCCGCCCAGGGCCAGCCCGAACGCCTGCGGCCGCCCGATCAGCACCGCCCTGGCGCCGAGTGCCAGCGCCTTGAGCATGTCCGCGCCGCCGCGGATGCCGCTGTCGAACAGCACCGTGACCCGGCCGCCGACGGCAGCGGCGATGCCCGGCAGCGCGTCCAGCGCCGCGACCGCCCCGTCGACCTGCCGGCCGCCGTGGTTGGACACCACGATCCCGTCCATCCCGGCGTCCGCCGCGCGCTGCGCGTCCGCGACGGACAAAATGCCTTTCAGGACGATCGGCCCGTCCCAGTGATCGCGCGCGAACGGCAGGTCGTCCCAGGTCAGCGAAGGGTCACCGAAGATGCGCGCGTACTGCCGGATGGCTGCGCGCGGATCGGCGGAAGCCGGCACCGGCAGGCTTGCCTGGAACGCCGGGTCGGCCAGGTAGTTCTGCACCCCGGTGCCGCGCAGAGAGGGCTGGTAAGCCTGGTCGAGGTCGCGCGGGCGCCAGCCCAGCATGCGGGTGTCGAGCGTGATGACCAGCGCGGTGAAGCCCGCTGCTTTCGCGCGGGCGAGGAAGCTGGCGGCCACCGCCCGGTCCCTCGGCCAGTAGAGCTGATACCAGCGCTGGCCGCCCCCGCTTGCCTCGGCGACCTCCTCCATCGGCGTCGACGACACCGTGCTCAGGACCATCGGCAGGCCGGCCGCGGCGGCCGCCCTGGCCACCGCGATCTCGCCGTCGGGATGCGCGATGCCAAGGGCGCCGACTGGCCCGAGCAGCAACGGCACGGGAAGCTCGGCGCCCAGCACGGTGCTCGAGTACGACGGGCTGCTGACGTCGGTGAGCAGCCGCGGCACGATCCGCCAGCGGCGGAACGCCGCCCGGTTCTCCCTGGCCGTGTCACCCGAGCCCGCACTGCCCGCGATGTAACCGTGCACCTGCGGGGCAAGCCGGCCTGCCGCCACCCGTTCGAGTTCGTCCAGGTCAGCCGGCAGATCCGGGGTCACCCCGTCGAGCCCGGCCAGGTAGATCTCATCCTGATATGTCTCAAGCGGCTGATCCACCACCCGCCGCCCGCTCAGCCGAACAGATCGGGCTCGGCGGCGATGACCTGGTCCCACAGCGGCCGGAATTGGAACCAGCCGGCCAGGTGATGACCGATCTGCTCGCGCACCAGTAGCGCCGTATCCCTGTCGATGTGCTTCGGCGTCCCGGCCGCCATCGCCAGCAACTGGGCCTGGCACGAGCGCTCCATTGTCACGAACCACCAGGCCGCCTCCGCCACCGACTCCCCGACGGTGAGCAGGCCATGGTTCTGCAGGATGCATGCCTTGGCCGCGCCCAGCGCGACGCCGATCCGGCGGCCTTCCTCTACGTCGTAAGCCACACCGCGATAGTCGTCATAGAGCCCGTGGTCCTCGAAGAACGCGCAGGCGTCCTGGGTCAGCGGGTCCAGCCTGATGCCCAGGCTGGAGAACGCCTTGCCGTGCAGGGAATGCGCGTGCGCGGCAGCGACCACTTCCGGCCGCGCCTTGTGGACCTCGGAGTGGATGCAGAACGCGGCCCGGTTGACCGGCCGGTCGCCCTCGACGACCTCGCCGGTATGGTCTACCAGGATCAGGTCGGAGACCTTGATCTGGCTGAAGCTCATGCCGAACGGGTTGACCCAGAACCGGTCCGGGTATTCCGGATCGCGAGCGGTGATATGCCCGGCCACTCCCTCCGAGAAGCCGAACCGGCCGAAGACGCGGAATGCTGCGGCTAGTTCCTGCTTCCGGTGCAGCCGTTCATCGGCGACCGAGGCGAAGACCGGCTGACCGGCCGCGCCGAGTTCCCTGCTAGTGATGAGCCCGTCAACTGTGGTCATGGCCAGTTCCTCCATGCGGTCGAAACTACGTGCGGCCGGCGAGACTAGAGCGGTCGGCGGATCCGCGCGGCAGGGGAAATCCGGCTGATCAGGAAGCCGACCTGCACCTGCATCGTCAGAGTCGCCGGACGGGCATGTCAAGTGCAGCCGCGCCGCTCACGGTGCGCGCTCGTCGAGGAGTCCTTCGCCGCGCAGGTCCGCCCACACCTGCGCCGGCACGGCGGTCCCGAGCAACTCGACGTTGCGCCGCGTCTCGTCAGCGGAGCGCATACCGACCACGATGCCGGCGACAACGGGGTGACGCAGCGGGAATGCCATCGCCGCCTGCGGAAGCGTCACGCCGTGCGCCTCGCAGACATCCGCGATGCGATGCGCACGCCGCACAAGTTCCGGTGCGGCGGGCTCATAGTCAAAATGCGCCCCGGCCGCGGGCCGCGGCGTGGCGAGCAGGCCCGAGTTGAAGACGGACGCCGCGAGCACGGAGACGCCGCGCTCGGCGCACGCGGGCAGCAGGTCGTCGAGGGCGCTGTGGTCGAGCAGCGTGTAGCGGCCGGCCAGCATCACCACATCGATGTCGGTCTCCCGGACAAGCCTGGTCAGCATGGCAGTGTGGTACATGCCCGCGCCGATGGCGCCCACCACGCCGCGGGCGCGGAGCTCGGCGAGCGCCGGATAGCCGTCGCGGAGCGCGGTCTCGAAATGGTGCTCAGCGTCGTGCAGGAACAGCACGTCGATACGGCCGGTGCCCATCCGGTCGAGCGAGTCGCCGACGCTGCGCATGACGCCCTCGCGGGAGAAGTCCCAGACCCGGCGGTGCGTCGCCGGCACCTCGAAGCTCTCGTCGGTGCGTCCGGCCGGATCCTGCGGGACGAGCACCCTGCCGACCTTCGTCGACAGCGTGAACTCCGCACGTGGCTTCCCGCGCAGCAAGTCACCGGTTCGCCGCTCGGACTGCCCGATGCCGTAGTGCGGCGCGGTGTCAAAGTAGCGGATCCCGCAGTCCCAGGCTGCCGCCAGCGCTCCGGCAGCGGTGTCATCGTCCAGCGGCACGAACAGGCCGCCGAGCGGCCCGCCGCCGAAGCCCAGTTCCGTGACCTCGACCGCGCTGCGCCCGAGCCGGCTCGTCCTCATCCGCCGATCCTCCCCCATAGGCCAGGCTCACGCATCCGCCGTCCGCCGGGCATAGGCCGCCGGGCCGGTCAGGCCGACGCTCCGGGCGATGCCAGCGGCCGAGCCGGGCGGCCGGGCAGAATGGTCCGGTGAGCCGGGTCAACGAGGAAGTCGCCGCGCTGCTCCGGGAGTATGCCGGCCTGCTGCAGATCAGCGGCGACGACGCATTCCGCGCGCGCAACTACGAGAAGGCGGCGCGGGCCGTCGCTGGCTACCCCGGCGACCTGGCCGGGCTTGACGCCGCCGGGCTCCGGCAGGTACCCGGCGTGGGCGCCTCGATCGCGAGCAAGATCGGCGAGTACCAGCGGACCGGCGCGATCAGCGCCGTCGAGGACCTGCGCGCCCGGATCCCGCCGGGCGTGCTCGAGCTGACGAGGATCCCCGCCCTCGGCCCGAAACGCGCCGCGCAGCTCTACCAGGAGCTGGGCATCAGCTCCGTCGGCGAGCTTGAGGACGCCGTCAAGGCCGGCCGGCTGGCGGATCTGAAGGGGTTCGGCGCCAGGAGCGAGGAGAAGCTGCTGCGCGGCATCGAGCTGCTGCGCAGCAGCGGCGGCCGGGTGCTGCTGGACGTCGCCACGGACGCGGCCACCGCCTTGGTCGCCGCGATCAGCGCGGTCACCGGCACTGCGCGGTGCACTTGGGCGGGCTCGCTGCGCCGGATGCGCGAGACCATCGGCGACATCGACATCCTGGCCGCGGCGCCGGACAGCGCGCCGCTGATGGCGGCCTTCGCCGGCCTGCCCGAGGCTGCCGAGGTCATCGCGTCCGGCCCGGCCAAGACCTCGATCCGCACCGCCGCCGGGCTCCAGGTGGACCTGCGCGTGGTGCAGCCCGACTGCTGGGGCGCCGCGCTGCAGTACTTCACCGGCTCGAAGGAGCACAACGTCGCCGTCCGCGAGATCGCGGTCAGGAAGAAGCTCCGGCTGTCGGAGTACGGCCTGTTCGACACCGAGTCAGGCGACCTGATCGTGTCGCGGACCGAGGAGGAGGTCTACCGGCGGCTCGGCATGGACTGGATCCCGCCGACGCTGCGCGAGGACTCCGGCGAGGTCCAGGCGGCGCTGCGCGGCGAGTTGCCGGAGCTGGTGACCGAGCAGCACATCCGCGGCGACCTGCACACCCACACCAGCCTGACCGACGGCGTCGCCTCGCTCGGGGACATGGTGGCCGAGGCGGCCCGGCGGGGATATGAGTACTACGCGGTCACCGATCACGCGCCGAACCTCTCCATGCAGCGGATGACCACCGAGAAGATGCTCGCCCAGCGTGACCAGGTCCGCGACCTCGCCGCCGAGCTGGCCGAAACGGCGGCGGCCCGCCCGGGCGGCGGGCGGCCGATGGAGCTGCTGCACGGGACAGAGCTCAACATCGCGCCCGACGGGACCGTGGACTGGCCGGCGGAGTTCCTCGACGGCTTCGACATCTGCGTCGCCTCGGTGCACTCGCACTTCGACCAGCCGATGAAGGAGATGACCGCCAGGTTCATCCGGGCCTGCGAGAACCCGTTCGTGCACGTGATCGGCCACCCGACCGCCCGCAAGATCGGCCGCCGGCCGCCGGTGGACGTCGACTTCGCCGAGCTGTTCCGGGCGTGTGCCAGGACCGGCACGGCGCTGGAGGTGAACTCCCACCCGGACCGGCTCGACCTGCCCGCCGCGCACATAAGGGCAGCCAGGGACGCCGGCGTCAGGTTCGCCATCGACAGTGACGCGCACTCCACCGCCGACTTGGCCAACCTGCGGTACGGCATCGGCCAGGCGCAGCGCGGCTGGCTCACCCCCGACGACGTGATCAACACCTGGCCGCTCCCCCGGCTGCGCGAGTTCCTGCGCAAAGATCATTAACAGCATGAACGCGGCCGTCGCGGCCCGTCACCCAGCCGGCGCCCAGTCACCCGCTCGGGCACCCACTGCCAGCCGCCCAGCGCCCGGTCACCCTCAGCCGGCCGCTTCTACCCCGGTCACCCGCTCGGGCACCCACTGCCAGCCGCCAGCCCGGTCACCCTCAGCCGGCCGCTTCTACCCCGGTCACCCGCTCGGGCACCCACTGCCAGCCGCCAGCCCGGTCACCCCAGTGCCGCCCGCCTGGCGCGCGCGGCACGTGATGGCCGATGATAGGCAGCGGCCGTTGCCGGGCGAGCGGCAGCGGCCGTTGCCGGGCAAGAGACTGCAACAGACTGATTGGGGTCGCCAGTGCCGACTTGGCTTGCGCGCGCCCGGCCCTGGCTCGCCCTGGGCGCGGTCGTCCTCATCCTGGGGATGCTGCTGCCGCCGGCGGGAAGCTATGCCCGGCACTACGCGTTCGCCGAGTCGCTGCAGTTCGTGATCTTCGGGGTCGCCGCGCCCGCGCTGCTCGTGCTCGGCGCGCCGTGGCGGCTGCTTCGCCTGGCACGCCGCCCGGGCCCGGAGTCCCGCCCGCCCAGCCCCGCCGGCCGGTTCGTCCGCTCCGGTCGGCTCGCCCGCTCCAGTCGGCTCCCGCGCTCCGGCCGGCTCCCGCGCTCCGGCCGGCTCCCGCGCTCCGGCCGGCCCAGTGTCGTGCGCGCTGGCGCCTTGCTGGTCGCGTTCATCGCGCTGGCGATCGCCTGGCGGCTGCCTGCCACGGGGAACGCGCTGGCCAGGGATCCCGGTCTGGCGGTTGCCGAGATGGTGACGCTGGTGGCCTGCGGATCAGGCGTCTGGCTCGAGCTGGTGGAGTCCCCGCCCTCGCTGCCCGGGCTCTCCCGCCCGCAGCGCGCCGCGCTCGCGGCGCTGGCCATGTGGACGATCTGGGTGCTCGCCTACATCATGGGCATGTCCAGCGCGGGCTGGTTCACCGCCTAT
Source organism: Streptosporangiaceae bacterium (assembly GCA_050013415.1). Classification (GTDB taxonomy): domain Bacteria; phylum Actinomycetota; class Actinomycetes; order Streptosporangiales; family Streptosporangiaceae; genus Palsa-506. The sequence continues at coordinate 19,641 of JBEKFH010000028.1, forward strand.
GGCCACGCCCCCGGGCACGGCCTCAGCAACGCCGCCGACCAGCAGCTCGCGGTCGGCATTATGTGGGCGGTCCCGGCGCTGTGCTTCCTGCCGGTCATCTTCGGCATGCTCATCACCTGGCTCCGCGACAGCGAGGATCCCGACGAGGAACTCCGCAGGGCTGCCAATGACGGCGCTGCCGCCATCGGGCCAGGGGGCTGGCCGCGCCCGCCGCGGGGCTGGCACTAGCCGCCGGCGTGACCGCAGGCGCCCGCCGCGGACGGAGCGCTGGGTTCAGTGCGGCCCGCAGGTGGAACAATCACTGGCATGCCTGCTTCCAGCGATGATCCCTGCGGCGAGCCGGGAGGCCCGTTGCCGGCGTCCGATGGCGGCTCGCCGGCGGACACCCTGGCGAATGCCCTGGATGTTTCGGCCAGGTGGCGTAGCGCGACCATCGTCACACGCCCGGTCTGGATCCTGGAGCACGCGCAGGACGTTGTCACGGCCAGCGTCGGCATCGTCCTCATCGCGCTGGCCGCCGTGCTGCTGGTCTCCGGGATTGTCGACTTCCTGGACGGATCCTCCGGATCGATCTCAGCGGCGGCCCCGGTCCTGCTGGACCGCGTCCTGCTCGTGCTGATCCTGGTCGAGATCGTCTACACGGTGGTGCTGTCGTTGCAGTCGCACCGGCTGGTGGCCCAGCCCTTCATCGTGGTGGGCCTCATCGCGGTGATCAGGAAGATCCTGCTCGTGCTTTCGCCCGGCCAGGACACCAAGGTCACCAACGCGCAGCTAGCGCTGCTGATCGCCATGGTGGCGGTGTTCGTCGCCGGGCTGATCGCGGTCAGCCTGTTCGAGAAGCGCGAAAATTAATCTGTCAGTCCTGGCCGGGCGGCCAGCGGCGGAAGGCCGGCGAGTTCACCGCCCAGTCCGGTGCATCACCGCGGGCCCACCGCTGCAGGTTCGCGGCGAAGACCTGCCCGGTGCGGCGGAACATGTACCCGGTCAGCCCGCCGACGTGCGGAGTGGCGAGCACCAGCGGGTGCCTGAGCAGGGCCGATGACGGGTCGGCGGGCTCACTGGCGTACACGTCGAGGCCGGCCCCGCCGAGGCGGCCTGACTCCAGCGCCGCCAGCAGCGCATCCTCGTCAACGAGCCCGCCGCGGGCGACGTTCACGAATAGCGCGTCCGGCTTCATGGCTCTGAAGGCGGCAGTACCGAACATTTCCGCGTTATCGCCGGTAAACATAGCGCAGCAGATCACGGCGTCGGCCATGGCGAGCAGGCCGGGCAGCTCGTCCGGGCCGGTCACCCGCTCGACCTCGGGCGGGCCGCCGAGGCCGGGATGGGCACGGACGCCGAGCAGCCGGCTGCCGAACGGGGCGAGCCGGCGCGCGACAGCGACGCCGGTGGCGCCAAGGCCGACGATCACGACCGTGGCCTCCTGCAGCGAGCTGCCGGTCGGCCGGGCCGGCCAGCGCCCCTCCTGCAGCGCTGCCCGCGCCTCTTCCAGCCGCCGGGACAGGGCGAGCAGGTGCAGCACGGCGATCTCCGCGACGCTGTCGGCATTGCCGCCCGCGTCGCCGGGGACGCGGGCGACCAGCACGCCGAGCTCGGTCGCGCGGGCGACGTCCACCCTCTCCAGGCCGACTCCGAACTGGTGCACCAGCCCGAAGGTGCCTGCTTCCAGCACCGCGGCGTCGATCCGCGCGCCGACTGGGCAGATCGCGTCGACACCGTCCAGGTGCTTGCTGACCTGGTCCGGCGGGCAGGCAATGATCTCCCAGCCGGGCAGCACGGCCGCCAGGTCGGCCCAGGCCAGCTCGGCGGTGTACCGCTCGCCGCCGAACAGCGCTCTCACGGCAGCGCGGCCACCAGCTCGCGGACCGGCTTACGCCTGCCGGTGTAGAACGGGATCTCCACCCGGGTGTGCCGCCTGGCCTGCGCTCCCCGCAGGTGCCGCATCAGGTCGACGATCCTGTGCAGCTCGTCGGCCTCGAAGGCGAGCATCCACTCGTAGTCGTTCAGCGAGAAGCAGGAGACGGTGTTGGCCCGGACGTCCGGGTACTCGCGCGCCATCATCCCGTGCTCGGCCAGCATCGCCCGGCGTTCCTCGTCCTCGAGCAGGTACCAGTCGTAGGACCGCACGAACGGGTAGACGGACACGTACGCACCGGGCTCCTCGCCGGCCAGGAACGCGGGCACATGGCTCTTGTTGAACTCAGCCGGCCGGTGCAGGGCCATCGCCGACCAGACCGGCTCGCTGGCCCGGCCCAGCCGGGTGGCGCGGAACCGGGCGTAGATCTCCTGCAGGTCGTCGGACGACGGCGCCACCCACCAGAACATGTAGTCGGCGTCGGCGCGCATGCCCTGCAAGTCGTAGCAGCCGCGGGTGACGATGCCCTTGCCCTCGGCCTGGCCGAGCAGTTCGTCCACCTCGCCGGCGATCGCATCCCTGGTCTCCGCCTCCGCGGCGCTGCCGCCGGCCAGCTCGGCGCTGTCGGATACCCGGAACACCGACCACATCGTGTACCGGATCAGCTCGTTCAGCTCCCGCGCCTTCAGCCGCTGCCGGAAGTCCCCGGTCGGCTCGGTGCCGGCCGGCCTGCCGCCGGACTGCTCCGCCCCGGGCTGGTCCGTGACCGGGCGCAGCCCGGCGTGCTCCATCTCGGGCCGCTGCCCGGTCTCGTTGCCAGCCATGCCTTCATTGTCCCCCAGCGCCTTGAGCGGTCCCGCCGCGGCCGGCCGCGCGGTGGCCGGCCGCGCGGTGGCCGGACGATTTCTTGATCACGGTAACTCGGGGCTGCTGGAGCAACCACCTATTTCCGTGATCAAGAAATGGTGGGGATGATCCCGGCGGGCGTCGGCAGGCTGGAGATGACCTGGTCCGCGGCGGTGCGCGCTGAGGCGATGCAGGCGGGGATGCCGATCCCGTCGTAGCTCGCGCCGCAGACGGCCAGGCCCGGCTGGGCGGCGATTGCCGCGCGGATCCGAGCCACCCGGTCCAGATGGCCGACGTTGTACTGCGGCAGGCCGCCGCCCCAGCGGCTGACCCGGGTGTCGACCGGGCTGCCGCGAACGCCGGTGGCCGCCGCCAGGTCAGCGACCGCCAGCGCCGCGAGCTCGCCGTCATCACGCTGCAGCAGCGCCTCCTCGCCGAGCCGCCCGACAGAGCACCGGACGAGGTGAACGTGCCGGTCGGGCTCGCGCAGGTGCGGCCATTTGACGGTGCTGAAGGTGACCGCCTTGACGGCCCGGCCATCGACTGCGGGCACTAGGTAGCCGCTGCCCACCGGCACGGCCGGGAACGCGTCGTCGGGGAAGGCCAGTGTGACGATCGCCATGCTCGCACTAGTGATCTCGGCAAGCCCCGCCGCGGCCGCCTCCCCGCCGGGCACGCCGGCCAGCAGCCGGCTGGCCGGTGCGGCCGGCAGCGCGAGGACGACAGCGTCCGCGTCGAGCTGCCACGGCGCGTGAGCTGACCCGATCGTGAGCCGCCACCCGCCCGCCGTGCGGGCTAGCCCGCGCACCATCGCGCCGGTCCGGATCGTCGCGCCGGACGCGGCGGCGACCGCCGGGACCAGGGTGGCAAGGCCGCCGGCCAGCGTGGTGAATACCGGCCGCGCAGGACCGGCTGACCCGTGAGGATCCGGCACGGGCCCGCCCGGCCCGGCGCCGCCCGGCTCGGGGCTGGCCGGTGCGGCGTCGCCCAGCGCAGGGCGACCCGGCCCCGGGTGGCCCGGCGCGGGGTGATCCGGCGCGGGGTGATCCGGCGCGGGGTGATCCGGCGCGGGGTGATCCGGCGCGGGGTGATCCGGCGCGGGGTGATCCGGCGACGGGCGGTCGGGTCGCGGGGTGTCGAGCACGGAGCGGGCGGCAGCGGCCAGCGAGGCGTACCGCCGCGACGCGGCGGCGAGCCCGGGCAGCGTCGCCTCGAACGACAGCTGCTCAGACCGGCCCGCGTAGACGCCGCCGAGCAGCGGATCGACCAGCCGGTCCACG
>JBEKFH010000029.1:0-23373 GCA_050013415.1 Streptosporangiaceae bacterium
GCGCTCAGGTAGGCCAGCACGGCGAGCACCCGCCGGTTGTCGTCATCCGATGGCGCCAGGCCGAGCTTGATGAAGATGCTCGTGCTGTGCTTGCTGACCGCCTTCTCCGAGACGAACAGGCGCTGCGCGATCGCGCTGTTCGAGCGTCCCTCCGCCATCAGGGCAAGGACCTCGCGCTCCCGGGGTGACAGCTGCGCCATGGGCTCGTCTGCCGAGCGCCGGCCGAGCAGCTTGGAGATCACCTCCGGGTCGAGGACGGTGCCGCCGCCGGCCACCGTGCGGAGCGCGTCGATGAACTGATCGTCGCTGAACACGCGGTCCTTCAGCAGGTAGCCGACCGCGCCGGCCTGGTCGGCCAGCAGTTCGCGGGCGTACAGCTGCTCGACGTACTGGGAGAGCACGAGGACCGGCAGGCCGGGCGCTTGCCGCCTGGCCTCCAGCGCGGCCCGCAGTCCCTCGTCGGTGAAGGTCGGGGGCAGCCGGACGTCCACGATCGCGATGTCCGGCCGCTGCTCAAGGAGCGCGCGCAGCAGGTCAGCGGGGTTGTCCACGGCCGCGGCGATCTCGAAGTCGTGCGCCCGCAGCAGCCGGGCCAGCCCTTCTCTCAGCAGGAAGAGGTCTTCGGCGATGACAACGCGCATGGCACCTCGATGACGACCATCGTCGGTCCCCCGGGCGGGCTGCTCACCGCGAGGATGCCGTCGAATGTACCCAGCCGCCGCTCAAGCCCGCGCAGGCCGGAGCCTTTCAGCGGGTCCGCGCCGCCGGCACCGTCGTCGGTGACCTCGATCCGGAGCAGGCCGCCGGCATGCTGCATCCGGATCTGCACGTGCCGCGCACCCGAGTGCTTGACGGCGTTCGTCAGCGCCTCGGCGACCGCGAAGTAGCAGGCTGACTCGACCGGGGCGTCGAGCCGCCCCGGCACGTCGATGTCCGTCACCGTGTGCAGCGGGGTGTCCAGGGCGAGCGCCCGGACGGCGTCGCCGAGACCGCGGTCGGCCAGCACCGGCGGATGGATGCCCCGGACCAGATCGCGGAGCTCGGTCAGCGCCTTCGACGACGTCTGGATGGCCTCGGCGACGAGCGGGGCGGCGGCCTGCGGGCTGCTGCCGATGAGCCGCTCCGCCGCGCGCAGGCTCATCCCGAGCGCGACCAGTCGCGCCTGCGCCCCGTCGTGCAGATCCCGCTCCACCCGCCTGAGCTCGGCGGCGGCGGTGTCCACCGCGTCGGCCCGGGTCTGGGTGAGCTGCCGCACCCGGCCCGCAAGCTCCGCCGCTGGCATCGGGGCCGGCCAGAACAGCGCCCTGGTCCGGGCATCCAGCGCCCGCGGCACCAGCCACAGGCCGAACGCCAGCAGCCCGGCGCCCTGCAACCCGGCGAGCAGCGCAGTCGGCCGGTCGTAGACCCAGATTGCGCCGTATCTCACCTGATCCGTAAATGCCGAGGGCAGCGGCAGGTGCAGCGGCCACAGTGCGCCCAGTGCGATCCCGTATATCCCCAGGGCAAACACCGCGACCACGGCCAGATCCGCGGCCAAGGCCGGGGCCAGGATCACGAGGAGCACCGTGGCGAGCACCACGACGACGGTCGACCGGACCGCCCAGCCGTTGCCGCTGAACCACCAGCTGAAGCCGAGCAGTTCCATCGCCACGACGACCGCAGGCAGAAGCAGCAAGCCCCAGCGCGGCCGCCGCTGGCCGCCGGCAGCTTCGGGCGCCCGCCAGAGCACCGCGCTGGCCAGCCGGGAACTCCGGCCCGTCGTGCGCCAGGCCAGCCACAGGCCGACCGCAAGGAACGCGTAGGCCTGGGGCAGGATCAGGTAAGTTGCCCACCCGCCGGGACCAGCCGGAACCGCGCCGTACAGGACGGGAGTCTGGCTTCCCCGCTCGAATCCTCGCACCAGCACGAAGCCGTAGAGGCCGAGCGCGATCAGGGCGGCGGGCAGTACCCGCGCTGCGAGGCCCGGCGCGAATACCACCATGATCCCGGCCGCTATCAGTGCTGCGATCGCGGGCCAGTAGACCGAGACGGATATGCCGAATCCGGCCAGCGCGACGGGGAGCAGGAGTGCTCCCGGGCCGAGCGCGCGAAGTTGCCCCGCCAGGGTGCTCTCGGTCCCGCCGTGCGCCCGCTGCCTGCGGAAGGCAAGGGCGAGGCATCCGGCGATATAGGCGATCAGCAGGACCGTTGATTCCACCATGCCTGGCTCCTTCGGCGTCGCTGCCCGTGGGTGCTGCCCGTGGGTGCTGCCCGTGGGTGCTGGCCCTGCGTGCTGGCCGCTGGTCTCCATCGTGGCTGGCCGGCGCGCTGGCCGCCATGGGCCGGCGCCTACTGCAGGGTAGGCGTGCGCCTACCCCGCGACGCGAGACTGCCCGGGCGGACATGGTGTCCGCCCGGGCAGCCAGCGTCATCGGGCGCGGCGCGCCCGCCTGGTTGGTGCTACTTTCGCGGGCCCGAGCTGGTCACCTCGCCGGTGGTCGGATCCAGCAGGACCGGCGTGTAATGCGGCGTGACGGAGAAGTTCAGCACGCCGCCCGGCGCGTCCAGCTTTCCTGCCATCAGGTCGAACGAGCCGTCGCCGATCCGCTCGCCGCCGAGCCAGTTTTCCTCGATGAACTTGATGATCGAGCTCTGGTCGGTGATGTTGTGGCTGACCGAGTTGGGGACGGTGTAGGGCGAGATCACCACCAGCGGCAGCCGGGGACCGTAACCGCACCGGTCCTCGCCGAAGGACGTGCGCACGGGCGCGACGGTGCACACGGTGCTGTCCAGCGTCGGGTCATCCGAGCCATTCACTTTCGGCCCGTTCTTGCTGTCATACCAGCCGTCAGAGTCGTCGTAGGTGATGACGATGGCCGTGGACCTCCAGTCCGGTGACTGCTCGATCTGGTTGATCGTGTTCACCAGGAAGGTCTGCTCGTCCAGCGGGTCGGAATACCCCGGGTGCCCGTTCTCGTACGCGGGCGGCTTGAGGAAGCTCACCGCCGGCATGTTGCCGCTGGTCAGGGTGGTGTAGAAGTCGGACAGGTCGTACTGGTGGTTGGCCTGGTCGGTGCGGCCGATCGCCGCCTCCGAGGTCGGCGGCAGGTGCTTGGGGTTGGCGGTCGACGCGTAGAACTGGAACGGGTCGTGGTGCGGCACGTAGTCCTGCACGGCGATGCCGCCGATGTTGTCGTGACTGGAGCCGCACACCTCGTAGCCGTTGCTGGTGCTGGTCGGCGCGAAACCGCCCTGGAACCAGCCCCAGGTGATGTGCTTGGTGTTCAGCAGGTCGCCGATGTTCTGCCCGGTCATCACGCCCACCGGGTTGGTGGAGGTGTGGCTAGAGTCTGCGCAGTCGTCAAACGCCGGGTCCATGTCGCCGTAGATGGTCCCGACGCCCTCGGCGTTAGGGGAGCCGATGCTACCCGGGTCGGATTCCTCGACGCCCGTGGTCGGGTTGACCGCGAAGCCGCCGCCGTCATCGCCGGAGGCCAGGTTCAGCGCGCCGGGGGTGGACGGCCCGAAGTTGGTGTCGTAGTTGTTGTCGCTCATCGCGTAGTTCTGCGCGTAGTTCCACAGCGCGGTGACCGTGTTGCCGTCGTAGTAGTCCATCACCAGGCCGGGCGCTTCATACAGCGGGGGCGAGCAGGTGTCCACCTGGGTGTACTGGACGAACTTGTCCATCAGACCGCCGTCGAACGCCTCCTCCTCGGGCGTGTAGCCGTGGTTCTGGTCGCAGGTCAGCGCCTCGGAGTGACTCAGTCGCTCAGGGTTGTAGCCGTTCGGGTTGTGCAAGAGCAAATGGGGGGTCAGCCCACGCACGGACGGCGTGCCTGGCTTCGCGGTGAAAGGCGAGCCGTCAGTGTTGGCGGCATTCGGGTACGTGCCGAAGTAGTGGTCGAAGGAAACGTTCTCATCGAAGATCACTACGAGGTGCTTGATGGGCGTGCTGGTGGACGCCGCGGGGTAGTCCTTCGCCGGGACCGTGGCTGGAACCGGCGGCGTGGCCACCGTGTACCTGACCGGCGAGGTGCTGGCAAGCGACGCGGTACTCACCGCCACGCTGACGCCGAGGACGCCCACCGCGCCCAGGACTATCAGGAACCGGGGCCTTCGGAGCCCATGCCACCTTCCGGCCATGCCTTCTTTGAGGCTGTCGGCCATGTCACCCTCCTCGTTCATGTTCGGCGTCACGTCACTACCTGCACTGCGTCACTACCTGCACTGCGTCACGGGCCGGGCTTCCGGACCGGCCCGCTAGCAGGACCTGCCACCGCCCGCATAACCCTTTCTTTACCGAGGTGACAAGTCGTATCTACTGGGTTACGAGAATGGAAATTCCTGGCGAAACAATGGCTGGCACGGCCCCGGCGGTCATGCCAGCATTCCCCTGCCGAGAAAGTCGGAATTGTCCGTTATTCCCGGCAGGGCGAAGAAGTAGCCGCCGCCGAACGGGCTGATGTAATCCACCAGCGGCTCGCCGATCAGCCGTTTCTGCACCGCCTCGAACTGGCGCTTGATGTCCTGCTGGTAGCAGGTGAAGATGAGGCCCATGTCCAGGTCGCCGACCTCGTCGATGCCGCGGTCGTAGTTGTGGGCGCGGCGCAGGATACGGCTCGAGGCCGTCTGCGGGGTCCGCGGATTCGCCAGCCGCATGTGGGCGGCCAGCGGGATCACATCGCCGGTCGGGTCGGCTGTGTAGTCGGGGATGTCGAACTCGTTGTTGCCGTCCAGCGGCGCCCCGGTGTCGCGCCGCCGCCCGATCATGTTCTCCTGCTCGGTGATGGCGACGCGATCCCAGAATTCGGTGAACATCCTGATCAGCCGCACGACCAGGTAGCTGCCGCCCGCCGTCCAGCCCGGCTGGCCGGCCTGGCCCGGCTGCACCCAGACCAGCCTGTTCATCTGGGCGACGTCCGTAACGCCGGGATTCGCGATCCCGTCCATGAACCCGAGCAGGTTGCGCGGGGTGGTGCCGGCCGGCCGGCCCGGGCTGAGGAACCCGTCGATGCGCCAGCGCACCTGCATCCCGCCGCGGGTATGGCGGGTGATGTCACGCAGCGCGTGCAGGAGCACGTCAGTGTGGCCGCCGCTGATCTGCAGGACCAGGTCGCCCTGGCACTGCGCCTCGTCCAGGGCGTCGTTGGGGAAGGGAAGCATGGTGGTGAGCCCGGCGGGACGCTGCGGGCCCAGGCCGTAGCGGCCGTCGAAGAGCGACGCGCCGACCGCGGCCGTGATGGTGAGGCCGTCCGGCACGACGGTCGGCCCGAGGATCCCGGAGTCCGACGGCGGCGCGCTGATCCCGACCGGCGGCGGCGGGCCGCCGCGGGTGAGGAACCTGGCCCGGCTGGTGATCGTCCGCAGCAGGTCGGTCAGCTCCGCGCGGTCCTGCGCCACGACGTCGAACGAGACGACCGCCGTCTGCGGGGCCGGGGGCCGCAGGATGCCGGCCTGGTGACTGCCCTGGAAGGCGACCGGCGGCAGGCGGCCCTGCGCCGCGGCCAGGGCCGCCGCGTCGGCCGCCGGGACGGGCCGCGAGGAGCGGTAGGCGTAGCCGGCCGCGGCGCCGCCGGCGCCGCCGGCGGCGATCCCGGCCACGCCCGCGCCGATCGCCCCGCGCAGGAACGAGCGCCGCGCCGGCCCGCCCGGCTGGCCGGCGCCCGCGCCGCCGGGGCCCGTCTCGGCCGATGCATGCGGCGCGCCCGGCTCCCGCCCGTCCGGCGCGAGGGATGCGTCCGGCGCGAGGGATGCGTCCGGCGCGCGCGGCAGGTCCCGCGGGCGGCGTGCGTCCGGTCCGTCGGTCATTGTGTCCGCCGCGGTTCGAATATGACGGCAATCGGGGCGAGCACCTGGAGCGCCTGGCCGGCCGCTGCGTCGATCCGTTCCCTGGTGATGGTCCCGAGCTTGCGCACCGGGATCCAGCGGCCGCCCGGCGTCCGCTGGGCATCGACGAGGCGCTGCAGCAGGTCCAGCGAGCTGTAGACGGCCGGCAGGTTGCGGTATCTCGTGATCAGCAGCGGATGCAGGATGCGCACCAGTTCCCTGGTGCCGGTGATGTTCGCCGCCGTGGTCGCCAGAGTGGTCCCGCTGCCGTAGTCGTCATGTCCGGTGAGCTGGAACTGCACTGCGTTCTCCAGGATCTCGTGGGTGCGCAGCCCGAGATCGAGCAAGTCGATCTCCATCTGCGGGAACGCCGCGCGCAGCGCGCGGACCGCCCGGGCCAGGCGGCGGGCCGGGCCGCGCAGCTCAGCCGCGCTCTGCCCGTGCCAGAGCCCGTACTCAAGGCGGTAGAACCCGGTGAAGTGAGGGCTCGCCACGCCGCCGGCCAGGCCGTCGGCCCGGCCGTCGATCTCGCCGTCGAAGTTGCCGAACGTCCCGTAGGCGGCGCCGAGGCGCTCATAGGTCAGGTGCGCGGGGAGCCAGGCGGCCCGGGCCGCGGCGAGGTCGCCGCGCTGGATGTCCAGCACCAGGGTCCCGGTCCGCTTGGCAAGCACCCGCAGCCCGGCCGTGACGTATGCGTGGTACTCATGGGCCGGTCCGATCAGGTCGGCGGTCGTGACGGGAACGATGGCGCTGGCGCCGCGACGGTGACCGGGGATCCGGGTTACCGGCCCGGTGATGGCGTCGGTGTCCTCGATCAGGCACCGGAACGCGTACGAGCCGGAGCCCAGGTCGATCCGCATCGGCCGGGTGGTGGCGGGCCCCATGCCCTCGATCAGCGCGTAGATCGCGCCGTTGGCCGGGTTGATGAGCTCGACCTCCGCGCCGGCCGTCGAGGCGTTGTAGACCTCGAAGGTGCGCCATCCCGGCGCGCTGGGCTGCCAGCGGCCGCCGCACGCACCAGTCGACACGGCAACGCGATTACTCCCGGCCGGGGCGCTGGAGCATGCCGAGCCGACGATGACCAGTGCCAGGAACATGGCGACCAGCCAACCGCCGCGCACGGGCATCCTCCTGCCGCTTCCCGCCGGTGCCTCGGCGCTGGCTGACCCGGGCCAGTGCGCCGTTGCACAGACAACGATAAATATCCGCATGCCGCCTGCCAGAGATCTGCGGCGCAGTCGTCAGCGAACGTTCACCGCCCGATCGCCAACCGTTTGCCTGCGGACGGGGCCGCCACCCTCACTGGGCCGTCTGCCTCAGGTCGTCGAGGCGACTGAGTGCGCATTCAAGTGCGTCGGTGAGCCGCTTGCGGTGACCGGTGGCCAGCAGGTCAAGCACCAGGCCGGTGAACGTCGCCTTGACCAGCGACGCCTCCCGTTCGGCGTCCTCAGGCTTGATGCCGTCAGCGATCAGGCCGTCGGCGATGTCCTCGCGCCAGAACGAGATCTGCTCCGCACGCACATCACCGGGCAGACCGCTGACCGTGGCGTCCAGCGTGGCGGCTTCGAGACCCAGTCGCACCAGCGCCAAGTGCTGCGGGCTGCGGTTGATCCACCGCCACCAGCGCCGCTGCATCTCCGCCGTGGAGAGGTGAGGTACTTGCCGCCGCCACCGCCCTTCGACTCCTCGCTGAATCTCGGCGGCCCGCCGCAATGCGGCGACGACCAGTTCGTCCTTGCTGCCGAAATGGTGCACCAGCGCGTTGACCGACACACCCAGTGCGCGGGCTACTGGCCGCAGGGACACTCCGGCGATGCCGTGCCGGCCGAGGTAGCCGACGACCTCGTCCAGCAGCTCGGCCCGTCGCTGCGGGTCAGGATGGCGTCCCATCAGACGCGCATGCGCTGGCCCGCCGGGTCGAGCACCGGTTCGGGGAGCAGTCTCGCCGGGCGGCGCTGGCCGATGATCTCCACCTCGAACATCGTGCCGGGCACCGCGAGCTCGCTCGGCACGTAGCCAAACGCTAGTGAGCGGCGGCTGTAATGGGCATAAGCGCCGGACGTCACCCAGCCCACCACCGCGCCGTCGTGCCAGATCGGCTCGTCGCCGACGACGTCGGCCGGTTCTGCCGGATCGGGGGTGATGTCGAAGTAGCCGAGCGTCCGAGCCGGGCCGCGCGCCAGTTCCGCCTCCACCGCCGCGCGGCCGATGAAGTCGTGATCGAGCTTGAGCGACCGGTTCATTCGCGCCTGCACCGGCGTGTAGATCGGACGGTACTCGCGCGCCCACGTACCGAACATCTTCTCCATGCGCAGCGACATCAGTGCCCGGAACCCGAACAGGCCGATGCCGTATGGCTTCCCGGCCTGCCACAGCAGATCGAACAATGCTCGCTGGTACTCCGGTGCGACCCAGATCTCGTAGCCGAGATCCCCGGTATAGGTCATCCGGCCGACGTAAGCGGGGATCATCCCCACGTCGATCCGGCGGAACGTCATAAACGGGTAATTCTCGGTGGCCAGAGAAGCGGCGGTGACCGATTGCAGCACGTCGCGAGCGCCCGGACCGGCCAGCGAAAGGCCCACCAGGGACAAGCCCAGCACGTCGAACCGCACACCATCAGCGAGGTGGCCAAGGAACCAGCGCGAGTGATGCGCTTCGGCGATCTGCGAGCCGAACAGGAAGAAGTCGTCTCTACCGACCCGCGCCACGGAAAACTCCCCGACGATGTGCCCGCCCCGATCCAGGGCAGCGGTGAGGTTGATCCGGCCGACTCGCGGCAGCCGGTTGGTGAACAGCCGCTGCAGCCAGTCGGCGCTGCCGGCGCCGGTCACGCGGTACTTGGCGAAATTGGAGCACTCGGTGAGCCCCACGCGTTCGCGCACGGCGGTGCATTCTTCAGCGATGACCGGGTAGGCGTTGGAGCGGCGGAACGTCACGTCCTCGCGCGGCGCCTGCCCGGGCCGCTGGAACCACAGGGGATGCTCAAGCCCGAAGCTCGCGCCCCATACCGCGTTATGGGCGGTGAGCCGGTCATAGACCGGCGTGGTATGCAGTGCCCGGCCGGCCGGGAGCTCCTCGTTGGGGAAGGTGATACGGAACCGGCGGCTGTAGGTCTCCCGCACCCTGGCATTGGTGTAGGCGAGGCTCGCCCAGGTGCCGAAGCGGGCCACGTCCATCGCCCAGATGTCTTCACCCGGATCGCCGTCGACCATCCAGCGCGCGAGGGTGAGGCCGACACCGCCGCCCTGCGACAGCCCGGCCATCACCGCGCAGGCCACCCAGCAGTTGCGCACGCCGGGCACCGGGCCGACCAGCGGATTGCCGTCCGGCGCGAAGGTGAACGGCCCATTGACCACCTTCTTGATCCCCACGTCAGCCAGCGCCGGATAGTGCTTGAACGCGATCTCCAGCGACGGGGCGATCCGGTCGAGGTCGGGGGCCAGCAGCTGCTGGTCGAAGGTCCACGGCGTCTCGCGGGGCGACCAGGGCACGCACGCCTGCTCGTACGTGCCGAGCAGCATTCCGCCGCCCTCCTGGCGGATGTAGAGCTCGCCGTCGAAGTCCAGGCCCATCGGCAGCTCGTGTCCGGTGGCCGCGTTGTACTCGGCCACCTCAGCCATGTCCTCGGTGATCAAGTACATGTGCTCCATCGCGAGGACGGGCAGCTCCAGGCCGATCATCCGGCCCACCTCACGTGCCCACAGGCCGCCGGCATTGACGATGTGCTCGGCATGGATCTCGCCGGAGTCGGTGATGACGTCCCACGTGCCGTCGGGGCGCTGACGAAGGTCGCTCACCCAGGTGTGCTGGCAGATCTCGGCGCCGGCCTGCCGCGCGCAGCCGGCATAGGCCCGGGTGACCCCGGTCGGGTCGACGTGACCCTCGGCCGGGTCGAAGAGCGCACCGATGAAGTACTGCTCCTCCAGAAGCGGGAACATCCGCTTTGCCTCGGCCGCCGAGATGATCTCCATATCCATGCCGAGGTAGCGGCCGCGGGCCTGGGCCATCCGCAACCAGTCCATCCGCTCCCGGTCGCCGGCCAGCATCAGCCCGCCCGGCATGTGGATGGAGCAATTCTGGCCGGAGCGCTGCTCGATCTCGCGATACAGCCCGACGGTGTACTGCTGCAGCTTCGCGATATTTGGGTCTCCGTTGAGCGTGTGCATGCCGCCCGCAGCGTGCCAGGTCGAGCCGGCGGTGAGCTCCTTGCGCTCGACGAGCACGACATCCGTCCAGCCCAGCTCGGTGAGGTGGTACAGGACCGAGGCGCCAACCACACCGCCGCCAATGACGACCACCTGCGCGGAAGACTTCATCGAGGCATCCCTGCGTCTAAATTTTCCCGGTACAGTCGTTCCGACTATAGGACCCTGGAGGTGTCGTGCATGGGTAAGCTTCTCGATCGGCTCGCGGCCGGACCGGTGATCTGCGCCGAGGGGTATTTGTTCGAGTTCGAGCGCCGCGGCTACCTGCAGGCCGGGGCGTACGTACCAGAGGTGGTGCTCGAGGAGCCCGATATGGTTGCGGGGCTGCACCGAGAGTACGTGCATGCCGGATCGGACGTGGTTGAGGCATTCACCTACTACGCCCACCGCGAGAAGCTGGCGGTGATCGGCCGCGAGGGCGACCTCGAGCCGCTAAACCGGCAGGCGCTGCGTATCGCCAAGGAGGTCGGCGCCGAGCACGAATCCCTGGTGGCCGGCAATATCTGCAACACCAACGTTTACAACCCGGACGATCCCACGACGCATGAGGCCGTCCGCGGCATGTTCGCCGAGCAGGTCGGGTGGGCCGCCGAGGCTGGCGTGGACTTCGTGATCGCCGAGACCATCGACTATCCCGGCGAGGCATTGCTCGCGCTGGAAGCAATCAAGGCGCACGGCCTCGATGCGGTGGTCACGCTCACTGTTCATCGCCAGCCCATCCTCCGCGGGGGCGACCCGATCGCCGAGGCATGCCGTCGCCTGCAGGATGCCGGGGCCGATGTGGTCGGGCTGAACTGCGCCCGCGGGCCCGCCACGATGCTGCCGCTGCTCGGTGAAATCCGCGCCGCCTGCGACGGCTACATCGCCGCCTTGCCGGTGCCGTACCGCACGACAGAAGCCGAGCCGACGATGCAGTCGCTCACCGGCCCAGATCGTGACCTGATCCCGGGCGGGCGGCCATTCCCGACCGCGCTAGACCCGTTCCTCGCCAACCGCTACGAGATGGGCGCGTTCACGACGGCAGCGGCTGCGCTCGGAGTCAACTACTTCGGCATCTGCTGCGGCTGCGCACCCCATCACGTCCGGGCGATGGCCGAAGCACTCGGCCGCACGCCGCCGGCGAGCCGGTTCAGCGCGGATATGAGTAAGCACGCCTTTTACGGCACCAGCGAACGGATCAGCCGGCATTACCAGGAGTTCGCCAGAGAGCTCTAGCCTAGGTGGCGGCACGTTCCCCGGCCTGCCAGACTGCCGCGATCAGCGGGACGCCCGGCCGGTAGGCCAGGTAGGCGTGTGACGGCGCGTCGAGCATGATCAGGTCGGCCCGCGCGCCCACGCCAAGGTGGCCGACGTCGGCCCGGCGCAGCGCGCGGGCCCCGCCCGCCGTCGCGGCCCACACCGCTTCCTGGGTCGTCATTCCCATCTCGCGCACCGCGAGCGCGACGCACAACGGCATGCTGGAGGTGAAGCACGAGCCAGGGTTGCAGTCCGTGGCGATCGCCACCGTGACGCCCGCGCCGAGCAGCCGCCTGGCGTCCGGATACGGCTGGCGGGTGCAGAACTCCACGCCGGGCAGCAGCGTGGCCACGGTCGCCGAGGACGCGAGCGCGTCGATGTCGGCGCCGTCGAGGTAGGTGCAGTGATCAGCGGAGGCGGCGCCGGACTCCACGGCGAGCCGCACGCCGGGCCCGGGGCCAAGCTGGTTGGCATGCACCCGCGGCTGCAGGCCGGCCGCGGTCCCGGCGGCGAGCACCGCCGCCGCCTCGTCCCGGCCGAACGCGCCCCGCTCGCAGAACACGTCCACCCAGCGCGCATGCGGCGCGCACGCGGCGAGCATCGGGCCGCGGACCAGGTCGACGTAGCCGCCAGGATCGTGCTCGAACTCCGCCGGGACCACGTGCGCGCCCAGGTAGGTCACCTCCGGGGTGAACTCGGCCGCGAGGGCCACGCTGCGCGCCTCGTCCCGGACCGTGAGCCCGTACCCGGACTTGCACTCGAACGTGGTGGTGCCCTGGGAGACCATCTCGGCAGCCAGCTTCCGCAGGTTCGCCCGCAACTGGTCGTCGGTGGCGGCCCTGGTCGCCGCGACCGTCGCCCGGATGCCGCCCGCCTGATAGGGCAGGCCGGCCATCCGGGCGGCGAACTCGGCGCCGCGCTCCCCGGCGAAGACGAGGTGGGCGTGCGAGTCCACGAAGCCGGGCAGCACCGCACGGCCGGCGGCGTCGATGACCTCGTCGGCGGACGGCGCGTGCGACGCCGGCCCCGTCCAGGCCACCTGCCCGGCCTCGATCACGACCGCCGCGTCAGCGAGGGCCGCGAACGGGCCAGCGCCCTGCGGCCGGTCGCCCCGCTGCCCGTCGCCTTGCGGCCCTGCGCCCTGCGGCCCTGCGCCACCGGCCGGCGCATTCGTGACCAGCTCGCCAATGTTGGTGATCAGCACGCTCACCCGGCGCATGATCCCACACCAGGCCCGCCACGCGGACCGGGACGGGGCGGGCAGTGCGAGGCGGGCCGGGGTGGGGCGGGCCGGGGTGGGGCGGGCCGGGGTGGGGCGGGCCGGGGTGGGGCGGGCCGGGGGCGTGGGGGCGGACCTGGGCGGGGGTCAGGCCAGGACGGCGCGGATGGCGCGGGCCAGCGCGGCCGGGACGTCGTCGATCAGCAGGTGCCGCCCGTCCCGCACCACGTCCCGGCCGCCGACCACGACGCTGCGGACGTCGGCGGCGGCCGCCGCGAAGATCACCGAGTCGAGCGCGGTGGTCGGCACTGTCCCGGCCAGCCGTGGGCTGTCCAGCCCGACCGTCACCAGGTCGGCGAGCGCTCCTGGCGCGATCTCGCCGGCGTCCGGCCAGCCGAGGCAGGCGTGGCCGCCGGCCGTGGCCGCGCCTGCCAGCTCGGCGGCGGTGAAATGGCCGCGCCGCTGGGTGGCCAGCCGCTCGCCGAGCTCGACCCGCCTGGCCTCCTCGAACAGGTCGATGACGGCCTGGCTGTCACTGCCGAGGCTGAGCCGGGCCCCGGCGGACGCCAGTGCCCTGGCCGGCCCGATCCCGTCGGCCAGGTCGGCCTCCGTGGTCGGGCAGAAGCAGGCGAAGCCCCGGCTCCCGCCCAGCAGCTCGACGTCCCGCCCGGTCAGGTGCGTAGCGTGCACCATCGTGCTGCGCGGGCCGAGCGCCCCGGCCGCGAAGAGCACTTCGGCCGGGGTCGCGCCATAGGCGGCCTGGCAGGCGAGGTTCTCCGCGGTCTGCTCGGACAGGTGCGCGTGCAGCGGCGCGTCATGGCCTGCCGCCCAGTCGATCACCGGCCGCAGCTGATCCCGCGGCACCGCCCGCACCGAGTGGATCGCGGCGCCGGCCCTGGCCAGGGAGCCGAGCCTGCCGCCGGGGCCGGGGCCGAGCGCCTCGGCCCTGGCCGCCCACCCACCGGCGTCGCCGTCGCCGAACCGCAGCTGCGGGCCCGCCAGCGCTGCGACGCCGCCGCCAGGTTCCAGGCCGCCGGCCAGGTAGCAGGTGTCGATCAGGGTGATCCGGATCCCGGCTTGCGCCGCCGCCCTGATCATGACCCTGCCCATCTCGTTCGGATCGGCGTAGGGGGTGCCGCCGGGGCCGTGGTGCAGGTAGTGGAACTCTCCCACGCAGGTGATGCCGGCCAGCGCCATCTCGGCGTAGACCGCCCTGGCCAGGGCCAGGTAGCTGGCCGGATCCAGGGCGGCGGCGACCTGGTACATCCGGTCCCGCCAGGTCCAGAACGTGCCGCGGCCCGCCTGGGTGATCCCGCGCAGCGCGCGGTGGAAGGCGTGCGAGTGCGCGTTCGCCAGGCCGGGCAGGGTGAGGCCGGGCAGCCGGCTCGCGGTCGCGACGTCCGCTCCGCTGACCCCCGGCGTTACCGCGGTGAACCGGTCCCCGGACGCCTCGATCAGCACGTCCGGCATGACGCCGAGCCCGGGCAGCCAGGCCAGCTCGGCGTGCCACCGCCTGGCCCGCCCGGCTGGGCCACCTGGTGCGGACGGCGCCGTAGGGCCGGTCACTGGCAGGCCAGGTCCTCGAGGACGGCGGCCAGGGCCACGACGCCGGCCTCGCAGTCCGCTGGCTCGGCCCGCTCGGCGGGCGAATGGGAGACGCCGGAGGGGTTGCGCACGAAGAGCATCGCCGTGGGGAGCCTGGCGGCCAGCACTCCGGCGTCGTGGCCGGCGCCGGTCGCGAGCACCGGCGCAGGGATCCCGCGGGCTCGCAGCGACTCAGCCAGCCGGCCCCGCAGCCCGGCGTCGAACGCCACCAGCGGGGAGAGTGACTCGGCGTGCACGCTGACCTGCACTCCGTGCGCCGCGGCGGCCTCGCGCGCGGCCGCGGTGACCTCGTCAACTAGCCGCCCCAGCGCCGCCTCGTCCGGCGCGCGGGCGTCCAGCCAGGCACGGACCGCCGAGCAGATCGCGTTGGCGGCGCCCGGCTCCGCGCTGACCTTCCCGAAGGTGGCCAGGGCGTCGTGCCGGGCCGCCGCCTGCCTGGCCGCGAGCACGGTCGCCGCGTAGGGCAGCATCGGATCGCGCCGGTCCGCGATCCTGGTCGTGCCCGCGTGGTCGGCCCGGCCGGTGAAATCGAGCCGCCAGCGGCCGTGCGGCCAGATGCCGTCGGCGATCCCGATCGCCGCCCGCCAGCCGGCCAGCGCGCTGCCCTGCTCGATGTGCAGCTCCACGAACGCGCCGAGGCCGTCCAGCAGTTCCTCGTCCGGGCCGATGCCGCCAGGGTCGAAGCCGGCCGCGGTCATCGCGTCGGCCAGGCTCACCCCCGCGCCGTCGGCCAGCCGCCGCGCCGCCTCCGGCTCGATGGCGCCGGTGAGCAGCCGGGTGCCCAGGCAGGCCAGGCCGAACCTGGCGCCCTCCTCCTCGCAGAACGCCGCGACCGCGATCGGCCTGACGGGGACGTGACCGGCCGCGCGGAGCAGGTCAATCGCGGCGAAGGCGGAGACGATGCCGAGCGGGCCGTCGAAGGCGCCACCGTCCGGCACCGAGTCCAGGTGGCTGCCGGTGACGATCGCCCGGTGCGGCGAGCCCGGGCAGTCCCACCAGGCCCATAGGTTGCCGTTGCGATCGCAAGTGGCGCGCAGGCTGCGTTCCGCCGCTTGTTCGGAAAACCACTGGCGGCAGGCCGCGTCCGCCTCTGTCCAGGAGAAACGCCGGTAGCCGCCGGTCCGCGGGTCACGGCCGGCCGGCAGCAGCGAGTCCCAGAGCGCGGCGAACGCGGTCACGGCGCGGCGGGCGCCGACTCGGACATCGGCACCCGGACGCCGCGCGCGGCGGCCACCCGGCTGGCCTCGTCGTACCCGGCGTCAGCGTGCCTGATGACGCCCATCCCCGGGTCGTTGGTGAGCACCCGTTCCAGCTTCTGCGCGGCCAGCGCGGTGCCGTCGGCCACGCACACCTGCCCGGCGTGGATCGACCGGCCGATGCCGACGCCGCCGCCGTGGTGGATGCTCACCCAGGACGCCCCCGATGAGGCGGCGACCAGGGCGTTGAGCAGCGGCCAGTCGGCGATCGCGTCTGAGCCGTCGGCCATCGCCTCGGTCTCCCGGTAGGGCGAGGCGACCGACCCGCAGTCCAGGTGGTCGCGGCCGATCACGATCGGCGCCTGCACGTCGCCGCGGCCGACCAGCTCGTTGAAGCGGAGTCCGGCTAGGTGGCGTTCGCCATAGCCAAGCCAGCAGATCCTGGCTGGCAGCCCCTGGAAGCGGACCTTCTGCTGGGCCATCTGGATCCACCGGGCCAGCGGCTCGTTGGCCGGGAAGAGGTCGAGCATCGCCGCGTCGGTGGCGGCGATGTCCGCCGGGTCGCCGGATAGCGCCGCCCACCGGAACGGGCCCCTGCCCTCGCAGAACAGCGGCCTGATGTACGCGGGGACGAAGCCGGGGAACGCGAACGCCCGCTGGTACCCGGCCAGCTCGGCCTCGCCCCTGATCGAGTTGCCGTAGTCGAAGACCTCGGCGCCGCGATCGAGGAACCCGACCATTGCCTCGACGTGCGCTGCCATCGACTCCCGTGCCCGGCGGGTGAACCCGGCCGGATCCTCGGCGCGCAGCGCGCCCATGTCCTCGAACGCGACGCCGCGGGGCAGGTAGCTCAGCGGATCGTGCGCCGACGTCTGGTCGGTGACGATGTCGGCGGGCGCGTTCATCGCCAGCAGCTCCGGCACGACCTCGGCGGCGTTGCCGAGCAGGCCGATCGAGAGCGGCTGGACGGCATCCCTGGCGGCGACCGCGCGGCGCACCGCGTCGTCGATGCCGTCGGCGGACACGTCCAGGTACCCGTGCTCGATCCGGCGGGCGATCCTGGTGGGGTCGCAGTCGACGCAGATCGCCACGCCGCCGTTCATCGTGACGGCGAGCGGCTGCGCGCCGCCCATCCCGCCCAGGCCGGCGGTCAGCGTGATCGTCCCGGCCAGCGAGCCGCCAAACCGCCTGGCCGCGACCGCAGCGAAGGTCTCGTAAGTGCCCTGCAGGATGCCCTGGGTGCCGATGTAGATCCAGGAGCCTGCCGTCATCTGGCCGAACATGGTCAGCCCGAGCGCCTCAAGCCGACGGAACTCCTCCCAGGTCGCCCACTGCGGGACGAGGTTGGAGTTGGCGATCAGCACTCGGGGCGCCCACTCGTGGGTGCGGAAGACGCCGACCGGCTTGCCGGACTGGACCAGTAGCGTCTCGTCGTCCGCCAGGTCCCGGAGCGAGCGGACGATCCCGTCGAAGGCGTCCCAGCTGCGCGCCGCCCGGCCGGAGCCTCCGTACACGATGAGCTGGTCGGGATGTTCGGCGACCTCGGGGTCGAGGTTGTTCATCAGCATCCGCAGCGCGGCCTCCTGCGGCCAGCCCTTGCAGGACAGGCTGGTGCCGCGGGGCGCCCGTACCGGACGCGGGCCGGATGGTGCCGCGGCGGGCCGGCCGGGCGCGGCAGGCGGGCCGGGCGCGGCGGGCGGGGGTGGCGCGGCGGGCGGGGGTGGCGCGGCGGGCGGGGGCGAGGCGGTCAACGCTGGCTCCTCGTCGGGTCAGTGGCCGGGATGCGCGGCGGGTCTCGCCGCTGTCATCGCCTCATCATCCCCGCTCGGGGCCGGTTCGTCAGGCAGCGGGGCGTTCGTCAGGCAGCAGGGCGTCCGTCAGGTGCCGGGGCTAGGCTCCTGGAGTGCCTGTAAGTGAGGTGACGGACGGCTTCCGGCTGGCGTATGACCGCGGCGGTGCGGGGCCGCCGGCCGTGCTGCTGCACGGCTGGCCAGGGGACCGGCGGGATTACCGGCTGGTGATCCCCCTGCTTACCGGGCTTCACGTCGTCGTTCCCGACCTGCGCGGGTTCGGTGAATCGGACAAGCATCTGGTTGACCCGGCCGCTGCCTATTCGGCTGCCGCCCAGGCACGCAGCGTGGTCGCGCTGATCGAGGAACTTGGCCTGCGGGACATCGTCATCGCCGGTTATGACATCGGCAGCCGGATCGGCCAGATGGTCGCGGCAGACCGGCCCGACCTGCTCCGCGGCCTGGTCGTCGCCCCGCCGCTGCCCGGCATCGGCGCCCGGATCCTTGGTGCCGGCGCGCAGCGCGAGTTCTGGTATCAGTCCTTTCACCAGCTCGCCCTGGCGGAGGAGCTCATCGACGGGAGACCCGGCGCAGTGCGCGCCTACCTGGCGCACTTCTGGTCACACTGGTCGGGGCCGTCGTTCAGCCTTGCCGACGCGGACCTTGACCACCTGGTCGAGCGCTACGGTCGGCCGGGGGCGTTCACCGCCTCGATTGGCTGGTACCGGGCAGGTGCCGGCTCGGTTGCCCGTTCACTCGCCGAACAGCCGCCGCCGCCCGCGGACCGGGTGCACGTGCCGGTGACGGTGCTCTGGCCCGGGCACGATCCACTGTTCCCGGTCGCGTGGTCGGACCGGCTTGATGACTTCTTCGACGATGCGCGACTGCGGCTGCTGCCGTCCGCGGGTCATTTCTCGCCACTGGAGGCACCGGGCGTGTTCGCGGCGGAGATCCGGACGGCAGCGGGCCTGGCCGGGCGCGGGACGGAGACGGAATGAGACGCCAGCCGGAGCGGCCTGATCCGCCATCCTGACGCGGCCTGATCCGCCATCCTGACGCGGCCTGATCAGCCGGCCTGACAAGGCAGGGATAAGCCCTGGTCGCCCTGGGCGGCGACGAGGATCGACTGGATATCGGCCGCGGCCGGCCTGCGCGGCGTGTTAGCCAGCACCTCGTCGTCGAGGGCGTCCGCCGCGATCTGATCGAAGTCCGCAATGCCGATGCCGAAGTCGGCCATCGTGTGCGTCATGCCGACTCGGTCCGCCAGGCTCGCAATGGCGGTGATGGCCTCGGCCGCGTTCCGCCCGGCGGTGCTGCCGGTGTCGCCGACGCCAAGCGCGAAGGCGATGTCGGCCAGCCTGTCCGTGCTGACGGCGGCGTTGAACTCCAGCACCTGCGGCAGCACCATAGTGAGCGTCACGCCGTGCGCGACGCCGAACCGCCCGCCGATCGCGTGGCCGATCGCGTGGCAGAGGCCCAGGCCGGTGGTGGCCATGCCGACGCCGGCCATGTGCCCGGCGAGCAGCATCTGCGACCTGGCCTCCCGGTCCGCCCCGTCGGCGCAAGCGCGCGGCAGGTTCGCCGCGATCATGCGGATGACCTGCAACGCGATGCCGTCGGACCAGGGATTGGCCCGGATCGACAGGTAGGACTCCAGCGCGTGGGTCAGCGCGTCCATGCCGGTGGCGGCGGTCGCGTGCGGCGGCAGGCCCGCGGTGAGGTCCGGATCGAGCACCGCGGCGACGGGCAGGGAGCTGGCGTGCCCGACGTAGAACTTCCGGTGCGTCAGCGGGTCAGTCACCACGCCGAACGCGTTCGTCTCCGCGCCGGTTCCCGCCGTGGTGGGCACCGCCACGATCGGCAGGGCGGGAACGCGGAAGTCGCCGCGGTAATCCAGGTCCCGGCCGCGCTGCGGGTTGACGGCCGCAAGGGCGATGCCCTTGGCGGCGTCGATCGGCGACCCGCCGCCGACGGCGACCAGCACGACGCGGCCTGACCCGCTTCGCCCCGCCCCCGCTTCACGCCCCGCCCCCGCCTCGCGCGCCGCCCCCGCCTCGCGCGCCGCCCCCGCCTCGCGCGCCGGCCTGGCCGCAACCACGGCCTCGGCGCCGGCGGCCACGTCGTCGGTTGTCGGGTTGGGATGGACGCCGCTGAACACGGTCACGATGAGGCCCGCGGCCGAGAGCACGCCGGTGACTGCGCTGATCACCGGCGTCGCCGCCAGCCCGGCGTCCGTGACCACGACCGCGGTGTCGGCGCCGGCCGCGCGGACGATGCCGGGAAGCTTGCCAACGGCGCCAGCGCCGAAGTACGCGACGGGCGCCGGGGTGATGGTGATCTCGGCGTCGGCGATGGCTGAGGACATGGTCGCTCCCGCGGTGCGATGATGCTGGGCAGCAGGTCAGGCGTAGCTCGGTAACGGCGTGGAGATGCGGAGCTTGGTCATCGTGAGCTCCTCCAGCAACTTGATCGGCAGCATCTCACCACCGTCATCGCCGTACTGAGCGCGGGCGCGCCGGTAAATCTGCTCGACGACCGCGCTCACCTCGGCCGGCACCCCCGTCTCGCGGGCGAGATCGACCGCCAGGCCGAGGTCCTTGCAGGCGAGCGCGAGCGCGAACGACTCGTCGTAGTCACCGTGGTGCAGCACCGACAGCACGTCATGCTCAAGGAAGTTGCTGGCCGCCGGGCTGGCCAGCAGGCAGTTGCGCAGGGTGGCCAGGTCCACGCCGGCGGACGCGCCGATGGTCAGCACCTCGGCCGTTGCGGTCAGATGGGCAAACCTGAGCAAGCTGATCATCAGCTTGACCGTGTAGCCGGCGCCGTGGCCGCCCACGTGCAGGATCCGCCAGGGATCGCCCATGGCCGTGAGCAGCGGCCGCACTCGCTGGTAAGTCCCTTCGTCACCGCCGACGAAGATCTGCAGGGTTCCCGCGCGGGCGCCGCTGGTCATGCCGCTGACCGGTGCGTCGAGGACCTCGATGCCCCGCGGGCTGGCCAGCGCGCGGATCCGGTCGGCGAGGGCGGGGACGCTGGTGGACATGTCCACCCAGACCGCGCCGCGTGGCATGGCATCCAGCAGCCCTCCGGGGCCGAGCAGGACCTGCTCCACATGCTGCGGCGCCGGCAGCATGGTGATGACCACCTCGCGGCCCGCGCCGACCTCACGCAGCGACGCGGCCCACGCGGCCCCGTCCGCGAGCAGCTCGGCGGCAGCGTCGGCGCGCAGGTCGTGGACCACGAGGTCGTGGCCCGCCGCGAGCAGGTTGCTGCTCATCGGCGCGCCCATGTGGCCAAGGCCCACGAAACCTACCTTCATGGGTGCTCCAGTTATTCGGGGTGATGGAGGGCCCGGGGTGAGGGAGGCCCGAGGTGGGATGGGGGGGTCAGGGGTGAAGGAGTTCGAGCCGATGGGGGCCCGGGGTGAGTGAGGGGCTTGTCCGGATCCGGGCAAGGATAGCCGGGATGGCCGGGAATGGTCGAAGCGCACCGGCTAGGCCAGCGCCCACCGGGCGACAGCGGCCTCGTCGATCTCCGCGCCCAGGCCGGGCGCCGCCGGCACGGTCAGGTACCCGTCGGCGTCCGCGAGCACCGGGCGGGCGAGAAAGAAGTCGCGTCGCTGCTCGGTCCAGCCCGGCGGATCGTAAGGAAACTCCAGGTAGGGCCCGCCGCCGACGCCTGTGACGACGTGCAGATTGGCCAGCAGGCCGAGCCCGTTCGTCCAGGTGTGCGGGGTAAACCAGCGATGGCGGAGCCGCGTTACCTCGGCCACGGTCCGGGCGCGGAGCATGCCCACCGCGAGCACCGCGTCAGGCTGGACCACGTCCAGCGCGCCCGCCTCGAGCGCGTCGATCAGCTCCGCCGGGCTACGCGCCATCTCCCCGCCCGCGACCCGGATCCCAGTCTGCTCCCTGAGCGTCCGCATGCCCTCGAGGTCGGCCCCGGGCAGCGGCTCCTCCAGCCACAGCACGCCAAGCTCGCGCAGTTCGGCGGCGATCCGGCGGACCGCGGCGAGGTCAAGCGGGGCGGAGATGTCACCGGCCATCCGCCACCACTGGTTCAGGTCGACCATGATCTCCAGGTCGTCGCCGACGGCATCCCGGGTGGCCCGCACCGCCGCCAGCCCGGCCGCGGGGTCCGCCCGGCCGATGCGGATCTTGACCGCGCGGAACCCGGCCGCCTTCGCGCAGAGCGCCGCTTCCGCCCGCTCAGCCGGGCTCCTGGCCTCGCCAAACGACGCGTACGCGGAAATGCGGGTGCCTGCTCCGCCGAACAGCGCGGACACCGGCTGCCCGGATGCTTTCCCGATGATGTCCCAGAGCGCCGCCTCCAGCGGCCAGTACCGGCCGGCGTGGAAGCTGATCGTCTCGATCACCTGGACATGACGGGCGATCTGGCGCGGATCCTGGCCGATGAACAGGTCCTGGTAGGCGGCGAAGCCATCCATGGTGTCGCCCGAGCCGAAGCCGGTGATGCCCTCGTCGGTCTCGACCCGGACCAGGGTGGCGTCGAAGTAATGGCGCGGCGCCGGGTCCCAGGCGGCCAGGAACGGCGGCTGCAGGGGAAGCCGCATCCGGTCGAGCCGGATGGCGGTTATCCTCACGGCCCGCTGTCTCGCATGACCCAGGAGACTAGCCGCAGCGGCCTGGCAGCCCGGCGACAGGTCCGGCATCATGGCGACAAGCCCGGTGCGGTCCGCGCGACGCTGGCGTCCCGGCCTCAGCAGGGAAACACTTCTGTTGTGAATTCGCATCGTTGACCGCACCGGGCGGCGGTTTCGCGCCAAACTGGGATCCGCGGCCAGTATTTCCGATCGACATGGTCGGAAGTCGTCAAGGGGAGGGGCAACGTGACGACGTACCTCCTCCGGCGCCTCGGGCTGGCTGTCATCACGCTCTGGATCCTCAGCATGATCGTCTTTTTCGCCGGGCAGATACTGCCCGGCGATCCCGGCCGGGCAGTCCTTGGCCCGCTGGCCGCGCCGAGCGCGGTGCGGGCACTCGATCACGAACTCGGCGTGGACCGGCCGCTGCTGACTCAGTACGTCAGCTGGATCGGCGGGCTGCTGCACGGCAACATGGGCACCTCCTATACGTTCCGCACGCCGGTCGAGCCCTTCATTTCTGCGGCGCTGGTCAACTCGGCCAAGCTGGGGGCGCTGGCCTTTGTCGTGGTCGTGCCGCTCGGCATCCTCGGCGGGGTGATCGCGGCCCTCAACGTCGGACGGCTTCCCGACCGGGTCATCTCGGTGACGGGCCTGTCCGCTGCGACGGTGCCCGAGTTTGTATCCGGAATCGTCGTCATCGTCATTTTCGGCGTCGAGCTGAAATGGTTCCCCGTCTCGGCCTCGGCCGGCCAGGGCGCATCCGCGCTGAGCCAGCTCGATCATCTGATCCTCCCGGCGGTCCCGCTCGTCTTCGTCCTGTTCGGCTATATCGCCCGGATGGCCAGGGCCGGCACGATCGAGGCGCTCGAGTCCGACTACGCGCGCACCGCGACCTTGAAGGGGCTGAAACGATCGGTGGTGATCCGGCGGCACATCCTGCGAAACTCGCTGCTCCCGACGATCACCGTGATCGCCACCCAGACCGGGTACCTGATCGGCGGCCTGGTGGTGGTGGAGACACTGTTCAACTACCAGGGCATCGGCCTGCTGATCTTCCACGCGGCCGGGGACAAGGACTTCCCGATGCTGGAGGCGGGCGTGCTCACCATCGGGGTCGTGTACATGGTGGCCACGCTCATCGCCGACCTGCTCTCCACGCTGCTCAACCCGCGGCTGCGCCTCGGCGGAACCGGATGATCGGCAGCACCGCGGGGGCGCCGGCCGCCGCAATCGCGGTCGTCAGCGCGCCCCGCGGCGAATCGGCCACGTGGCGGCTGATCCTGCGCAGGCCGACGTTCATCGCCGGGGCGCTCATCCTGGCGTTCTGGATCGTCTGCGCCCTCTTCGGCAATGCGATCGCCCCGGACAATCCGCTCGCCCAGCAGCTGCTGGCCACCAACAACGCCCCCTCGCACGCGCACCTGTTCGGGACCGACATGCTCGGCCGCGACGTGCTCTCCCGGGTCATCGTCGGGGCCAGGAGCATCCTGATCATCACCCCGCTCGCCACGCTGATCGGCGTCGTCATCGGTACCGCGCTCGGCCTCGTCATGGGCTATCTCGGCGGGGTGGTCGACATGGTCGTCGGGCGCGTCGTCGAGGCCGTGCTCGCGCTGCCGCTGGTGATCGTCGCGCTCCTGTTCGTCGTCGCGCTCGGGCCGTCGGCGCCGGTCATCATCGTCGTGATCGGGTTCATCTTCGCCCCGCT
>JBEKFH010000030.1:0-23107 GCA_050013415.1 Streptosporangiaceae bacterium
CCCGTTCATGGACGTGCAGCTGACCGGGCACCACAGCTACAACGGCACCGGAGCGGACGGGCCGGTCGGCGGGCGCGCGATGGACATCAGCCCCGACGGCACGCGCGCCATCGTGGTCGGCGACTTCAAGGACGCCAACGGGGCCGTGCACGACCAGATCGTGATGCTCGACCTCACCGGCTCCTCAGCCGTCGTGGACCCGAACTGGAACACCGACGCCTTCAGCGGCGCCTGCGACTCGGGGGCCTTCGACACCTACGTCGAGGACGTGGACTTCTCCCCGGACGGCTCCTACTTCGCGATCGCCACGACCGGCGGCGGCGGCATCAGCGACAACACCGACGGCACCCGGTCGCTGTGCGACTCGGCGTCCCGCTGGTCGACCACCGACACCGGCACCGACGTGCAGCCGACCTGGGTGGACTACACCGGCAACGACAGCTTCTGGTCGGTCGCCGCGACCGGGACGGCCATCTACGTCGGCGGGCACGAGCGGTGGGTCAACAACCCGAACGGGTCGGACTATCCCGCCGCGGGCGCGACGCCGCGGCCCGGGATGGCGGCGCTCGATCCGGCCAGCGGCCTGCCGCTGGCCTGGAACCCCGGCCGCAACCCGCGCGGCGCCGGCGCGTACGCGCTGCTCGCCACCTCCAGCGGCCTCTATGTCGGCAGCGACACGAACTACATCGGCGACTTCACCTACAAGCGCGACGAGCTCGCCTTCTTCCCGCTGGCCGGGGGGTACGCGCCGGCCTCGACCGCGACGGCGTCGCTGCCGGCGAACGTGTACGAGGCCGGCCAGCCGCCGGACTCCAGCAACACCAACGTCCTTTACCGGATCGACGCCGGCGGCCCGGAAATCGCGGCGACCGACAACGGGCCGAACTGGATGGCCGACCAGAGCAACACCGATCCGGGCGCGGCGTACCGCAACGACCAGAGCAACACGGCCAGCTACGGCCCGGTCAGCAGCGTCGACGCCACGGTTCCTGCCAGCACGCCGAGCGCGATCTTCGACACGGAGCGGTACAGCCTCACCGACA
Source organism: Streptosporangiaceae bacterium (assembly GCA_050013415.1). Classification (GTDB taxonomy): domain Bacteria; phylum Actinomycetota; class Actinomycetes; order Streptosporangiales; family Streptosporangiaceae; genus Palsa-506. Next base: position 1,044 of record JBEKFH010000030.1, read on the forward strand.
GCCCGCCGATGACCTGGGACTTCCCGGTCCCCGGCGGCACGCAGGTGGAGGTCCGGCTGTACTTCGCCAACCGCTGGCCCGGCACCAGCCAGCCGGGCCAGCGGGTGTTCGACGTCTACCTCAACGGCACTGAGGTACTCGCCCACTACGACATCGTCGCCAGCGCCGGGGACCAGACCGGCACCATGCAGGCGTTCGACATCACCGTGCCAGCCTCCGGCAACTACGCCGGCGACGTGGACATCGTCTTCGACCACGAGGTCGAGAACCCGCTGATCGACGGCATCGAGATCGTCAGGGACGGCTCCAGCGTGATCACGACGGGCGGCGACCCCGAGGACTCGCTGGCCTACCGGCCGGTGTCCGGGACCACGATCGGCGGGCAGACCACGATCGGCGCGCTGACCACGGTGCCGGACACCGGCATCGCCTGGGGCTCGACGCGCGGAGCTTTCATGGTCGGGTCGACCATCTTCTACGGCGACAGCAGCGGAAACTTCTGGAAGGCCAGCTTCGACGGCACGACCGTGGGCACGCCGGTCGCGATCGACCCGTACGACGACCCCGCCTGGGACAACGTGCAGACCGGCTCGGGGCAGACCTATCAGGGCGTCACGACCGGGTACTACGCGGAGCTCCCGAACGTGACGGGCGCGTTCTACTCCGACGGCAGGCTGTACTACAGCATGCTCGGCCAGAGCAGCCTGTACTGGCGCTACTTCAGCCCGGACAGCGGCGTCGTCGGCGGCCAGGAGTTCACCGCCACCGGCGGCAACTTCTCCAACATCGCCGGCATGTTCCTGTCCGGCGGCACGCTGTACTACGCCAACGGCGCAGACGGCACGCTGCACTCGGTGTCGTTCAGCAACGGCGGCACCAACGGCCTTGACCCGTCGGTCAACCCGGCGACCGACACGACGGTCTCCGGCCCGGCGATCGACGGCAACGACTGGCGCGCGCGCGGCCTGTTCGCGGCCGCCGCTGCCGGGCCCCCCATCTCCTACACGGCGGCGGCCGGCGGCTACGTCAAGTCCGGCACCAGTGCCTCGGTCACCACGCCAGGCGTGGTCAGCGCAGGGGACCAGGAACTGCTCTACGTCACCACGACCAGCAGCGCCGCGAACGCGATCATGACGCCCGCCGGGTGGACCGCGGTGGCGACGCAGGACTCCGCGCCGCTGCAGGCCGAGGTGTTCGAGAAGACGGCCACCTCCGCGGACGCCGGATCGACGGTGACCGCGTCGGTGACGAGCGCCGGCCCGGTCGCTGTCCAGCTAGTCGACTACGCCGGCGTGAGCTCGGCGGCTCCGGTCACGGCCGGGGCGTCCGACTCCGGCGTCGCCTCGCACGCCGCGCCGGCGGTGGCGGTGGCCGACGGCGGCTCGTGGGTGGTGTCGTTCTGGTCCGACAAGTCGTCCACCACCACCGCGTGGACGCTGCCCGCCGGCGTGACCCAGCGCAACCAGACGATCGGCACGGGCTCCACGCGCGTCACGGCGGCCATCGCGGACAGCGGCACCGGGCTGCCCCCCGGCACCTACCCGGCGCAGACCGCGTCCGTCGGCGCCACCGCCAGCGGCAAGGGAGCCATGATCAGCCTGGTCCTGGCGCCGCTGGGCTGAACCTGGTGCTGGCTCGGCTCGGCTAGAGTTGCCGGATCGACGACCTGCTGACCGCTAGCGAGCTCACGTGCTGATCCGGCTGCTGCGCGACTACCTGCGGCCCTACCGCCGGCCGCTGGCCCTGGTGGTGCTGCTGCAGCTCGTGCAGACGCTGGCGACGCTCTTCCTGCCGACCCTGAACGCCGACATCATCGACAACGGGGTGATCAAGGGCGACACCAGCTACATCATGCACACCGGCGGGCTCATGCTGGGCGTGGCGCTCGTGCAGATCGTGTGCGCCGTCGGCGCCGTCTACCTCGGCGCGCGGACCTCGATGGCCCTGGGCCGGGACCTGCGCCAGGCGGTGTTCGGCCGGGTGATGGGCTTCTCCGCCCGCGAGGTCGGAAGGTTCGGCACCCCGTCGCTGATCACCAGGACGACCAACGACGTGCAGCAGGTCCAGATGCTGGCGCTGATGACGTTCACGCTCATGGTGGCGGCGCCCATCATGTGCGTCGGCGGGATCCTGCTGGCGCTCAACCAGGACGTCAAGCTGTCGTCGCTGCTGCTGGTCGCCGTCCCGCTGCTGGCCATCATCGTCGGCCTCATCATCTCGCGGATGCGGCCGCTGTTCCGGCTCATGCAGCAGCGCATCGACCGGATCAACAGCGTGCTGCGCGAGCAGATCACCGGGGTCCGGGTCGTCCGGGCCTTCGTCCGCGAGGACCGCGAGCGGGATCGCTTCGCCGCGGCCAGCAACGAGCTGCTCGACGTCTCGCTCGGCACCGGCCGGCTGATGGCGCTGATGTTCCCGTCCGTGATGCTGGTGCTGAACCTCTCCAGCGTCGCCGTGCTGTGGTTCGGCGGGCACCTGGTAGCCGAGGGCTCGATGCAGATCGGCTCGCTGACTGCGTTCCTGACGTACCTGCTGCTGATCTTGATGTCCGTCATGATGGCGACGTTCATGTTCATGATGGTGCCGCGCGCCGAGGTGTGCGCCGAGCGGATCGTGGAGGTGCTCGACACCGAGCCCGACATCGTCCAGCCGGCGAACCCGGTGCAGGTGCCGGACCTGCAGGGCCGCCTTGAGCTGCGGGACGTGGAGTTCCGCTTTCCCGGCGCGGAGCAGCCGGTGCTGCACGACGTCAGCCTGGCGGCGCGGCCCGGCGAGATCACCGCGATCATCGGCGGCACCGGCAGCGGCAAGACGACGCTACTCAGCCTCATCCCGCGGTTGATGGACGTCACCGGCGGCAGCGTCCTCATCGACGGGACGGACGTGCGGGAGCTGGGTCCGGCGGTGCTGTCCGGCGCCGTCGGCCTCGTTCCGCAGCGGCCGTACCTGTTCTCCGGCACCGTCGCGTCGAACCTGCGGTACGGCAAGCCGGACGCCACCGACGAGGAGCTCTGGCGGGCGCTGGAGACCGCGCAGGCACGCGAGTTCGTCGAGCGGATGCCCGGCGGCCTGGACGCGCCGATCGCGCAGGGCGGCACCAGCGTCTCCGGCGGCCAGCGGCAGCGGCTGGCCATCGCCCGCGCTCTCGTGCACCGCCCGCGGATCTACCTCTTCGACGACTCCTTCTCCGCGCTGGACTACGCGACCGACGCGGCGCTGCGCGCGGCTCTGGCGGCCGAGACCGGCGACGCGACCGTCGTTATCGTGGCACAGCGGGTCAGCACGATCCGGCGGGCCGACCGCATCGTGGTGCTCGACGCGGGACGGGTGGTCGCGACCGGCACGCATGACGAGCTGATGGGCAGCAACGAGACCTACCGGGAGATCGTGCTGTCCCAGCTCACCGAGCAGGAGGCTGCGGCGTGACCGGGCCCGCCGGCGTGCCGGGGGAACCGGAGGAGCCGGGCCGGCCCGGCGAGCAGCCGGTGCCGGCGGTGCCGGGGGAGCGGGCGGTGCCGCGGCGCGGTCCCGGGCCGGCGCCGGGCACGGTGCCGGGCGGCGGGCGCGGGCCCGGCGCCTTCATGGGCGGCATGTCCACGGAGAAGTCGCTGGACTTCCGTGGCTCCAGCCGCAGGCTGCTGGGCACGCTGCGGCCGGAGCGGCCGCTCGCCGCTCTGGCCCTGGCGCTGGCCACCGCCAGCGTCACGCTGTCGGTGCTCGGGCCGAGGATCCTCGGCCACGCCACGGACCTGATCTTCTCCGGCCTGATCAGCCAGCACGTCCCGGCCGGGGTGACCAAGGCCCAGGAGGTCGCCCGGCTGCGCCGCGAGGGCAATGGCACGCTCGCCGACCTGATCGGCTCGATCCACCTGACGGCCGGGCGCGGCATCGACTTCGGCCAGGTCGGGCGCGTGCTGCTGACGGTCGTGGTGATCTACGCTGCCTCCGCGATCGGCAGCCTGCTGCAGTTCCGGGTGACCACCACGCTGGTGCAGCGCGCGGTGTTCCGGATGCGCGAGCAGGTCCAGGCCAAGCTGTCCCGGCTGCCGCTGAGCTACTTCGACGGCCAGCCGCGGGGCGAGATCCTCAGCCGGGTGACGAACGACATCGACAACCTCGGCCAGTCGATGCAGCAGACGCTGAGCCAGATGGTGACGTCGGTGCTGACCATCGCCGGCGTGCTGAGCATCATGCTGCTGATCTCGCCGCTGCTCGCGCTGATCGCGGTGGTGACCGTGCCGGTGTCGGTGCTCCTCGTCGCGCGGATCGGCAAGCGGGCCCAGCCGCAGTTCGTCCGGCAGTGGTCGGTGACCGGCAAGCTCAACGGCCACATCGAGGAGATGTACACCGGGCACTCGCTGGTGAAGGTCTTCGGCCAGGGCGAGCAGGCCATGAGCACCTTCACCGAGCACAACGACAGGCTGTTCGGCGCGAGCTTCAGGGCGCAGTTCATCTCCGGCACGATCCAGCCGGTGATGACGTTTGTCGGCAACCTGAATTACGTCCTGGTAGCCGTGGTCGGGGCACTGCGGGTCGCCTCGGGCCAGCTGTCGCTGGGTGACGTGCAGGCATTCATCCAGTACTCGCGGCAGTTCAGCCAGCCGCTGACCCAGGTGGCCAGCATGGCGAACCTGCTGCAGTCCGGGGTCGCCTCGGCGGAGCGGGTCTTCGCGCTGCTGGACGCGGACGAGCAGCGGCCCGACCCGGCCGAGCCGCTGGTGCCGGCGACGGTCCGGGGCCGGGTCGAGTTCCGCCACGTCAGCTTCCGGTATGCGCCGGACGTGCCGCTGATCGAGGATCTGTCGCTGACCGTCGAGCCAGGCCAGACGGTCGCCATCGTCGGCCCGACGGGCGCGGGCAAGACGACGCTGGTCAACCTGCTGATGCGCTTCTACGAGGTCAGCAGCGGGCAGATCACCGTCGACGGCATCGACATCACCGCGATGACCCGCGACGACCTGCGGTCAAGGACCGGGATGGTGCTGCAGGACGCCTGGCTGTTCGGCGGCAGCATCGCGGACAACATCGGCTACGGCGCTGACGGGGCGTCCCGCGAGCAGATCACCGAGGCGGCCCGGGCGACCTACGTGGACCGGTTCGCGCGCACGCTGCCCGGCGGCTACGACACCGTGCTGGACGACGAGGGCTCGAGCGTCAGCATGGGGGAGCGGCAGCTGATCACCATCGCCCGGGCGTTCCTCGCGCGCCCGGCCATCCTCATCCTGGACGAGGCCACCAGCTCGGTCGACACCCGCACCGAGGTCCTCATCCAGCGGGCAATGAACTCGCTGCGCCGAGGCAGGACGAGCTTCGTGATCGCGCACCGGCTGTCCACGATCCGCGACGCCGACCTGATCCTGGTGATGGAGTCCGGCAGCATCGTGGAGCAGGGCACGCACGCCGGGCTGCTGGCCGCCGGCGGCGCGTACGCGCGGCTGTACGCGGCGCAGTTCGCCCGTGCCCTGGCCGAGGTCGACTAGGGCCTGTCCGGCCCTCGCCGAAGTCCACGAGCCCGGCCCTCGCCGAGGTCGATTAGCCCAGGCCCCTGCTTCTTGGCGCTTCCTTTGGCGTCGCCCGGCTCAGCGGTTAGGAAAAAGCCGGTTCCCGCCGGACAAAAGCTAACCGCTACATTCATCTCTCCGGCGCAGGCACCGTACGCCCGGACGCAGGACTCCGCTCGCAGGCAACGGGAGGTGCGCGCGGCGGGCTACCGTCCATGACGCTCGCCGATCTTGCCGGCCGCCTGGCGCGGACCGCCGATGCCAAGGTGCGGGTGGAAGCTCGTGTGTGGGAGTTCCTGGAGGAGTATCGGTGGGAGCCGGCCGACGTCCAGCCGTCGCTGCTGGGTGCTGAGCCGTCCCTCACCGGGGATGAGCGATGGGACACACTGCTGGCGGCGCTGGCCGAGCGTCTCGCCGCGCAGCACGACCTGGCCCCGCCGGACTGGGCTGACCTGCGCGTGCTGCGCCGTCCGTGGTTCCCTGCGGAACTGAAAATCCAGCGGGCGATGCCCTGGTCTGGGCGCCGGCGGCCTTCCGCAAGCATGGCGTTTACCTTTCCGCCAGGGACCTTGAGACAGCGTGAGTGAGGCTGGCGGTGTCCTCCTGGGCGAGGCGGACTTGAGCGTGCCCCGCTCAAAGGCCCAGGAAGCTGTCGGCGGGGCTGACCGGCAGGGCTTCCACGCCGTCATCGTCGAGGACCGCACGGGCGGTGGCGAGGCCGCAGCCGATGAAGGATGACTCTCTATCCAGGGAAGTGACGACCAGCCAGGAGTGGTCGGCAGGCCACCACAGTTCGGCGCTGACCGGGAACGAGAGCAGCTCGGCGGGGTCGCCGGCGACCGCGATGTAGGACGCGTTCCAGAAGGTGATCTCCGCTGCGCCGTGGGGGAGGGGCTGGTTGAACCAGCTGCCGTGGAACAGGAACGTGCAGCGGCCGGGGGTGCTGGTATGGGCGCTGAGCAGGGCCGTGAGCCTGGCCAGCAGGTTTTCTTCGAGTTCGCCCTGCATGGGCGCGGCCAGGTCCAGCCAGGCGGACGACTCCTTCGGCGCGATGTCGGCGTAGGTGTCCATTGCCTGCAGTTCCCGGCCGTTGCCGCGAGGGAACGGCTCCCGGGGGTATCGGCCCGGAGGACACCGGGTCGAAAGCCGTCCCTCACGACCCCCGATAGACCTCGCCCTGGGCAGTCGCACCCTGACACGGGACACGGAGTGAGGGCCTGGCGGCGAGCCTGCCCACGGCGCCATACAGCTCGGCGGCAGGAACCGGATGGCCGATCAAGTAGCCCTGGGCGGCGTCGCAGCCGAGCGCGGTGACGAGGTCGAGGGCGTCCTGCGTTTCTACCCCCTCGGTCACGATCCGCAGGCCGAGCGCGTGGGCGAGCTCAATAGTCGAGCGCACGATCGACAATGCCCTGGCGTCCCCCGGGACGCCGACCAGGAAGCTCCGGTCGAGTTTCAGCTCATCGACCGGGAGCTCCCGGAGGTAGGTCAGCGATGCGAATCCGGTGCCGTAGTCATCCACCGAGATCAGCACGCCGAGCTGCCTGAGGCGCCCGAGCAGGCGGATGGCGAGATCGGGGTCAGCCATCAGGGAGCTCTCGGTGATTTCGATGGTGAGGCGCGATGGCGGCACGCCGTGCCGGAGCAGCTGCGCGGCAATCTTGCCAGGCAGGCCCTCGTCGCGCAGGCTGGTCGCCGACACGTTGACCGCTACGTTGAGGTCCAGGCCGTCGCGCCACCATTGAGCCTGCTGTGTCAGGGCCAGGTCAAGAATGGTCATGGTGAGCGTATCGATAAGGCCGGCGTGCTCGGCCAGCCCGATGAAGCGGTCCGGGCCGACCAGCCCGTACACGGGGTGCTGCCACCGGACGAGTGCCTCGACTCCCGGCACCGTGCCGGTCGCCAGGTCGAGCTTCGGCTGGTAGTGCACGACCAGTTCGCCCCGCGTCAGCGCGCCGGGCAGGTCGGCCAGCAGCTCGAACCGCTGCCGGGTATGGATGTCGCGATCGGAGGCGTACAGCTCCCAGCGATGATGGTTCCGCTTTGCTTCGTACATGGCCACGTCGGCCTTCCGCAGCAGGATCTCGGCCGTGGTGCCGTGCTCGGGGCACACCGCGATACCGATGCTGGCGTCTATGCGCAGGCTCATGCCGGCAATCGGCATCGGCCGCCCGAGCACGCCGGCTATCCGGTCCGCCAGCCGGGTCGCTTCGACGGCGCAGCACAGCGGCGCAACGATCACGCCGAATTCGTCTCCGCCCAGCCTGGCGAGTGTTCCGGCCGTCCCCACGATCGCGCTGAGGCGGGGCGCGAGCTGGCGCAGCACGTCGTCGCCGGCCTGGTGACCGAGGCTGTCATTGATCTCCTTGAACCGGTCGAGATCGACAATGAGGACAGCGATCTGCTCCGATCCGCTTTCCCCCTCGATGCAGGCCTGCAGGGTTTCGTAGAAGAGCCGGCGATTCGCGAGCCCCGTGAGCTCGTCCGTGCGGGCCTCGCGCCTGGTGTCGGCGAGGACACGCAGCTGCCGGTAGGCGTGCCCGAGCCGGGCGACGGCGACGAGCAGGGTCAGCACCGCGAGCATGACGCCGAGCGGCAGCAGTTTTACCCAGACCCCGTCGACGGCGACGATGCTGAGCGAGCTGATCAGGAACAGGGCCGGGACGACGACGGGCTGCCGCCGGCTAGCCGGGTCGCGGTGGATGTCGCCGCGCTGCCAGGCGGCGATCGAGACGAGGAAAGTGCCGATCAGCCACAGACTGTCCAGCGGGGTACCGGTGACGTAGGTACCCGACGTGACCCGCAGCACGTACACCGTGTCCGCGATCGCGAAGATGCCAAACCCCGCCCCGAGCGCCCACCAGGGAGCTCCCGGCCGCCAGCCCCGCATCACGAAGACGACGACCAGCATCATGACGAGCACGAGGTCACCGATGGGATAGGCCAGGTTGGTCGCGATCACCGCGAAGCTGCCCCGGCTGCCACGGGCGATGTGAACAAGGACCAGGACGGATGCCAGCGCTGCCACGCCCAGCGCGGCGATGAGGCCATCCAGCCAGATCGTGCCGGACTTCCGGGGGGCGCTGGCGCGGACGAGCAGTCCGACGCCTGTGTAGGCAACCGGGTAGAACGCCAGGAAGAGGACATCGGAGATCGACGGGTACGGTACCGGGTTCCAGAACTGCACGGTGGTCGTCCAGAGCACCGCACCTACCGTGAACAGGCCAAGGCTGAGCGCGATCGCCCCCCAGGCGAGCCGCTGCCGCCGGTCGCTGACCGCCCGCCAGGCGCACAGCACGGCGCACCCGCCGTACCCGAGATTGCCGATCCAGCCGTCATAGAAGGAGCTGGCCGTGTTGCGCGCCCTGAAGACCGTCGAAGCGAGATAAATCGCGACCAGGATGCCGGTCGCGATCTGGAGGCCGAGGACCGCCAGGCCGGCCCGCGACCGGCAGCGGGCCCTGAGCCACCTGGTGATGCCACGACGGGCGGCGGCACCGGCCCGCGCGGGCCGGTGAGTCCTGCCGCTGGCCGCGGACGTCCCGGCCGGCGGCCGGGTAAGGACCCGGGCCATTCCGCGCTCACCGGATCCAGGACTGTCTCGTTCAGGGCTGCACGCTCCTCGTCGAAAGCGGATACGGCGTCACAGGGACACCTGTCGGCCCGATCGATCGGCGCTGTCGCCCGGCGAATCCCTGATATCACTCTATGTAGTTTCCCGACTACCCGCTACCGGTGCGCGGTTGTCCAAGGACTGTGCGGGCCTTCGCTCTTTGTGAGACACGCGCCTGGCCCGGATCACTTGACGCGGACGATGACGCGTCTTAGTGTCTTACCCGCCTAAATAATTGGAGCATCGGCATGATCAGATTCCGGGTGGACGGGCGGTCCGGAGTGCCGCCCTACCTGCAGATCGTGCAGCAGGTACGGCATGCGCTGAGGATGGGCGTGGTCGCCGTGGGCGACCAGCTCCCCAGCGTGCGGGAGGTGGTCGCGGCGACGGCGATCAACCCCAACACGGTGCTGAAGGCCTACCGCGACCTGGAGCGCGAGGGCCTGGTCGAGGCGCGTGCCGGGCACGGCACGTTCGTACGGGGCCTGCCGCCGGGACCGCCGCCTGGCACGCACTCGCGGCTGGGCCACAAGCTGGCGGCATGGGTGAGCGAGGCGCGCGCCGCCGGGCTGGACGACGAGTCGATCGAGTCGCTGCTGCGGGTCACGCTGCAGGCGGCCGCCGAGGAGGACATCGCGTGACTGCGGTGATCGAGACCATCGGGCTGGCCAAGCGGTACCGCCGGGTCACTGCGCTGTGCGACTGCACGATCGGCGTTCCCGAGGGCCGGATATCCGCGCTCGTCGGGCCGAACGGCGCGGGCAAGACCACGCTGCTGCGGCTGCTTGCCGGGCTCGCTGCGCCGACCGCGGGCCAGGCCGTGGTGCTCGGCGGCCCGGCGCGCCAGGACCCCGCGTACCTGGCGGAGATCGGCTTTCTGGCGCAGGAGATCCCGCTGTACCGGCGGCGGACCGCCCGCGACCACGTCGGCATCGGCGCGCACCTTAACCCGCGCTGGGATAGCGAGTGGGCGCTGGCCCGGCTCGGCGCCCTGAGGATACCGCTGGACCGGGCGGTGGGCGCGCTGTCGGGCGGCCAGCGGGCCCAGGTCGCGCTCACGCTCACGCTGGCCAAACGGCCGAGGGTGCTGCTGCTCGACGAGCCGCTCGCCGCGCTCGACCCGCTGGCCAGGCGGGACTTTCTCGCGGCGCTGGCCGAGGCGTCGGCGGGCGGCGATCTGACCATCATGCTGTCCTCGCACCTGATGGCCGACCTCGAGCGGGTCTGCGACCACCTGATCCTGCTGGCCGGCTCCCGGATGCAGCTATGCGGCGACATCGAGACGCTGCTCGCGCAGCACCGCATCCTGACCGGCCCGCGCAGGGACACGACGGCGATCGCGCGGACGCATGCCATCGTGGGAGAGGGCACCACCGCGCGGCAGACCACGCTGCTGGTCAAGCTGAACGGCCCGGTGATCGATCCCTCCTGGACCGTCGAAGAACCGAACCTGGAGGAGATCGTGCTCGGCTACATGAGCCAGGACCGGGCCGGACACGCCGCCGGCCCCGAGGCCGCCCGCCTGTCAGCGGTCGGAGAAGGCTGATGACCTGGGTCACCTGGCGGCAGTACCGTTACCAGGGCGCGCTCGCCGCCGCGCTGCTCGCCGCGCTGGCCGTCCTGCTGCTGATCACTGGGCTGCACGCTGCGCAGGTATGGCACTCCGCCCTCGCCGGGTGCGCGAGGGACGGCTCCTGCGCCAGCCTGGCCGGCTCCAATCTTTCCCTCGGCAGCAGCACCATCGCGACGCTCGTCGTCGCGACGTCCGCGGTTCCGCTGCTGCCCGGGCTGTTCTGGGGCGCCCCGATGGTGGCGAGCGAGCTGGAGACCGGAACGAACCAGTTCGCCTGGACCCAGAGCATCACCAGGCGGCGCTGGCTGGCGGTCAGGACCGGATGGCTGCTGCTCGCCGCGGCCGCCCTCGCCGGGGCGGTCTCAGCCGTGGTCACCTGGTGGTCTGGCCCGGACAACGCTCTGACGGCCGACGCCTTCCAGGCCAACCGGTTCGACGTCACCGACATCGTGCCAGTCGGCTACGCGATCTTCGCGATGGCCCTCGGCATCTGCGCCGGCCTGCTGCTGCGGCGCACCCTGCCCGCGATGGCCGTCACGCTGGCCGGCTTCGCCGCGCTCAGGGTGCTGACCTCGCAATGGCTCCGGCTGCACTACATGACCCCGGTCACCGTGTACTACAAGCTCACGGCGCCTTTCGTGCCGGCCGGTTCGTACCTGGGCATCAGCCAGGGCGACGTCGGCCCGGACGCCAAGTCCATGCCAGCCGGCCTCTACAGCATCGCGTTCAACGGGCTGCCGGTCCCGCCCGCCTGCCGGCATTTCATGGGCAACGGCAACGACCCGGGCAGGGTGTTGTCCTGCCTGGCGGCGCACGGCTACCGGGGGTATGTGACCTACCAGCCGGCCAGCAGGTTCTGGGCCTTCCAGGGCATCGAGACCGGCATTTTCCTGGTACTCGCCGCCGTCCTGCTCGGCGTCACGTTCTGGGTGCTTAAGCGGCGGGACGCTTAGCGAGGCCGAGCTATCGGCTACGGTCAGGGCGGGAGCAGGGCACGTAGGCCGGCCTGCTGGCGGCCGGCCGCGCGTACGCGCTGTACGCGCCGCAGTTCGCCCCGGGCCCTGGCCGAGGCCGACTAGCTCAGGGCGCCTTTGTGGTCACCTTCAGCGCGGGGGAGCCGGCCGACACGTTGGCCGAGTCGTCGAAGGCCACCACCGTGTAGGTGTAGGTGGTGGACCCGGTCAGCCCGGTATCGGCGAATCTGGTGGTGCCAGGACCGGCGGTGTCACCGATGTAGGCGCCGTCGCGATAAACGTGGTAGCCGGCTATCCCGTCCGCGTCGGTCGAGGCCGCCCAGGTGAAGGTCACGCTGGTGGCTGTCGTGGCCGAGACCCTGAGCTTGCTGGGCGCGGTAGGAGCCTTAGTGGTCTTGCCGACCGGGGTGGTAACAGAATTGGACTTTCCGGCGCCGCTCTGGTCATCTGCGGCGTCGAAGGCCACCACGGTGTAGGTATAGGCCGTCTTGGCCTTCACCCTGGTGTCGGCGTAGCTGGTGACGCTGGGCCCGACGGTGGCCAGGATGGTGCCGGGCGCGTCACTGCGATAGATGCGATAGCCGGCCAGCCCGGAACCGCCGGCGTCAGTCGATGCCGACCAGGACAGTTTCACCCGGTAGGGCACTGTGGCGGCGGCTTTCACGCTGGCCGGGGTGGTGGGGGCGCTGTCGCCGGGCAGGGTCGAGAATGAGGCCGGAGCCGAGGTGCCGGAGACGTTACCGGCGGCGTCATAGGCGGACACCTCGTAGGTATAGGCAGTGCCATTATTCAGGCTGGTGTCGGTGTAGCTGCTGGTGGCAGATGTGCCCACCATGGAGCCGTCACGGTATATGTAGTACCCGGCCACGCCAACATTGTCGGTCGAGGGGCTCCAGCGGAAGCTGATCGACGTCACGGTGGCTGACTGCAGGGTCAGTCCTGTCGGTACCGTCGGCGGCGTGACGTCCGCGACCGCGGCCGGCTCGCTCTGCGCGCTGACATTCCCCGCCGCGTCGAACGCGTCCACCGAGTAGGAATCACCCATCGGATCCGCCACACCGCTGTCCGCGTACGAGGTCGCGGTCCCGCCGACCGTGGCGATCTCGGTCCCGTCGCGGTACACGTCATACCCGGTCACCCCGACGTTGTCCGCCGACGCCGACCACGACACATCCACCGACTCCCCGTCCGCCGACAGCGTCGCCGTCACGCCGCCCGGCACCGACGGCGGCGTGACGTCCGCGACCGCGGCCGGCTCGCTCTGCGCGCTGACATTCCCCGCCGCGTCGAACGCGTCCACCGCATAGGAATCACCCATCGGATCCGCCACACCGCTGTCCGCGTACGACGTCACTGAGCCGCCCACCGTGGCGATCTGCGAGCCGTCGCGGTACACGTCATACCCGGTCACCCCGACGTTGTCCGCCGACGCCGACCAGGACACATCGACCGAGCCCCCGTCCGCCGACAGCGTCGCCGTCACGTCACCCGGCACCGACGGCGGCGTCGTGTCCGGAGGGGTGCCAGCAGCCGGGAACGTATCCATGTAATCGTTCAGGAAGTCATATCCGCCGCCCCCGTGTACGGTTCCGCACTGGGTGGGGTCAAGAGCGGTGTCGGCCATCAGGTCGCCGGAGAAGATATCGAGAGCCTGGCCAAGAACGCCGATGCCTGTTGTGTCACGCATATAGCTGAGGAACTGCGGTGCCTCGGCCTGCGCTGCCTGGCCGCAGTCTTGCGACGTGTAATTCCACTCTGTCGCGATGACCGTGTAGGTACCGGCCAGATATCCCCAGCGCGCATTCCAGTCGCTGACCGTGTTGTCGTCCGTATCGGCGTAATCATATGGGTGCACGGCGTAAGCGATCTGGTAGCTGCTGCCCGGATCACTGAGAATCGGCATTGCCTCCAGCTGCTCAGCATGGGCGGCCCCATCCGCTATCAGCACGTTGGTCACGTCCAGCGTCTCGCGTATGTAGTTGACAAGATCCTGGAAGCCGACCGGCGTGTATGCCTGCCAGGACTGCGATGCCGTGGGCTCTATCAGCCGGCCGCCGCTGAGCCAGTCAGCCCAGGTCTGCTGATACGGGCTGGTCGTCGGCATCGTGGTCGCCGAGTTCTGCGGCTCATTGAAGAGCTCGAACATAACGCCCGGATCACTCGCCAGGGATGTGTCGGTGATCAGCGTCGTCCAGGCGCTCTCGGTTTCCGGGCTGGGCAATGGCTCGGCGGGCCCGCACGCCTGGGACTGGTCCTGCATCGAGACGTCGGCGATGAAGCCCGCGCTCCGCGCCATCTCCACTGCGGCCTGGATCTGCTGCGCGTAGGCGGCGCCGTCGGGCCCGGCCAGCACCGGCTGGCTTACCTGGAAGCGCAGGGTGTTCGCGTTCCACGTGCTCATGGCCGCGGCCAGCTCAGCCGGCCCGTAATTGCCGGCCGCCTTCGGCGCCTTATCACACCAACTCGAGTTCAGCAGGGCGGTTACATTGAAGCCGTGCGGAATGAATAACTGGCCATTCACGTAAAACTGATTCCCCTGCACGACAATACCTGAGGCAGCGTCAGCGCCTGCCGGCGACGCGTGGATGGTCAGCCCTATTAAGCCCAGGCCGGCCAAGAGGGCGGCGCTGAGGACGGCCGGTAGGAATACGGCGCCTAACGGTGCCGCCCGCGACCGGGCCTGCCTGCGCGCCGCTTTCCGTGCCCTGTCTGAAAAGCCCGCGCCAGCCATGAGCAGCCCCTGCATAATCACTTGCCCCGAATGCGACGGTACCGGAGCCAGGCCGGGCCGTCCAGGCCGGAGGCCGCGGGGCGTATCAGCGGGTTCGCCTGGCCGTGGATCACCTGATCGGCTCGCCCGGGCCCCATGGCGGCGGGTGGCAGGACGATGCTCGAAGCCCGGTAGCCAGAGTGCCGATAATGAGCATTATGTTAAGTAAATGGTCCCTGGCTGATTCGCTGACAACCTCCCGGCTTTCCGCTGGACACGCCGGGGTCCTATCCTCCGGCCAGCTTCTGCGTCGCCAGCCGGGCCACCTTGCTCGCCTGCTCACACGGCCGCTGGCTCGCGTTCTTGTCCCTGGTCACGCACGCTGTCGCCGATGACCAGGCCAGCATGGTGTAGAGATGGCCGTGGTATCGGTAGCGGATCTTCACCCCCGCCGTCAGGTAATCGCGGCCGGCCACGGGCCCCTCGAAGCCGAAGATGATGTTGCTCTGGCCGTGCGGGAGCCGGGCGCCGCGAAAGGGACGGATAGGGATCCCCGGCGGCCACCCGTGCCCGACGAGGCCGTCATGATCCCTGGCCACGGCCAGGTCAATGAGCCGGCCAGTCGGATGCCCGCCGATCGGGATGAGCGACGCGGAGACGAGCGTCACGGGGTCCTGCGCGGAGTTGACGACGAAGGCAGTCATGTCAGCGGGCTGGCCGGGCGCCAGCATGGTCGAGCTGACGCCGAAGTTGGGCAGGCCCCCTTCGGTTACTGTCCGCAGCGGGCCGCCAGGCGCAATCGAGCCGCATGCAGTGACAGTGCTGAGCGCGACGCCAAGCGCCGGAATGCACATGCTGATGATTCTGCGGCGCCCCATCGCCCTCTCCTCTCTACCACGGGCTGGTCTACGACGGGCTGGCCAGTTGACGATCAGCCGTCCAGCCGGGAGAGCGCCTCCGCGAGGCTCAGCTCGGCGGCGCTCGCCAGGACCAGGTTCGCCCGGCCGAACCAGGCGAGATCGGCGTGCGACCCGGGTATGGCGATGCAGCGTAGGCCAGCGTCTCGGGCGGCGGCCACGCCGTGCGCCGAGTCCTCCACCGCGACCGCCTGGCCGGCGTCCAGCCCCAGCCGGTCCAGGGCGAGCAGGTATACGTCCGGCGCCGGCTTCGGCAGCGCCACCTCGTCGCCGCCCGCGATGAGCTCGAAGTCATCCAGCCGGCCGACCGCGGTCAGGTGACCCCGTACCCAGGACAGCGGCGAGCTGCTGGCCACGGCCAGCCGAATCCCGGCGGCGCGCGCCTGCCGCAGCCATGCGCCGATCCCCTCGCGCAGGCCAAGCCGCCGGTGCAGCTCGTCGCGGTGAGCGATGCGCCGCGCGTGACTCCGCTCCCGGTCGTAGGACGATCCGACCGCAGCCGCCAGCCGCTCGTAGCGCTGCTCCGTCATGTCTCCGCCATGCGGCGCGAAGAAGGTTCCGAGGTCGAGCTCCAGCCCGTGGTGCCGCCACTCCTGCTGCCAGCTCTCCAGCATCGTGGCCTCGGTGTCCATCAGCAGGCCATCGAAGTCGAAGACGATCGCCGCGGCCTGCACTCCCCCATTGTCGCCGCGGTCAGGGATCGAGAAGCGCCCCGGTGCGGCCGGGACTAGCCTTCGACGGTGGACCGGCATGACGCCGGGGTCCCGCGCACCAGGAAAGGAAGCCCGCGAATGCCTGAGAAGAATGCCAGCGCCGAGTCCGGCGGCTTCAGCGCCGAGGAGCGCGCCGCGATGAAGGAGCGTGCCGCCGAGTTGCGCGCCGAGGGCAAGCAGGGCGCCAAAAAAGCCGACGGCCTGCAGGCGGTCCTCGACAAGATCGCGGAGATGGCGCCGGAGGATCGTGCGCTCGCCGAGCGCGTGCACGTGACGGTGACCGCGGCCGCCCCGGAGCTCTCGCCGAAGACCTGGTACGGTATGCCCGCCTACACAGACTCCGGCGGCAAGGTCGTCGTCTTCTTCCAGGACGCCGGCAAGTTCAAGTACCGGTACTCCACCCTGGGCTTCCAGGAGGCGGCGAACCTCGACGACGGCGACATCTGGCCAGTATCGTACGCGCTCCAAAAATGGAGCCCCGCAGTGGAGAAAAGGGTCATCGAGCTGGTACAGGCAGCCATCTCCTGACCTCGCCAGACTCCCGGCTGAATTCCACTAGCCGGCTGCTACATTTGCGGCCGCACTGAAGGCACCGATCGGATGGGCAGTCGTCATGCGCCGGCTCGCCGAACTCATCGCGCCGTCGCGCCTTGGCCGCGGTTTCCGCTGGCTGCTGGCTTCATCGTGGGTGACGAACCTCGGCGACGGGATCACTCTCGCGGCGGGCCCGCTGCTGATAGCGTCCCAGACGCACAATCCGCTGACGGTGGCGATGGCCGTGTTCCTGCAGCGGGTGCCCTGGCTGATGTTCGGCCTGTATGCCGGGGCGGTCGCCGACCGGCTGAACCGGCGCGCGATCGTCATGATCACCGGCCTGGTGCGGGTGGCGATCCTGCTGCTGCTGACGGCGTCGATCCTGACGCACCGGGTCGACGTGGCGGTCGTCCTGGCAGCGCTGTTCCTGTTCGGGGTGAACGAGACCTTCGGCGACACCACGACCGCCACGCTGCTGCCGATGCTGGTCGGCAAGGCGGACCTGGGCATCGCGAACGCGCGTGCGATGACCGGGGTGGTCGTGTGGAACCAGATGGCCGGCCCGCCGGTCGGCGCCGCGCTTTTCGCGGCCGGGATGGCGCTGCCGTTCGCCAGCGAGAGCGTCTGCGTGCTCGCCGGCGTACTGCTGATCTCGCGGGTTCGGCTGCCGGCGCAGGGCTCGCGCGGGCAGTCCAGGGTGCGCGATGACATCCGCGAGGGGTGGAACTGGCTCTGGGCGCACGCCGCTCTGCGGACGCTGGCGATCACGATTTTCACCTTCAATGTCACCTTCGGCGCCGCCTGGTCGGTCCTGGTTCTCTACGCCCGCGAGCGGCTGGGCATGGGCCCGCTCGGCTTCGGGCTCATCACCACGGCGATAGCGGTCGGCGGCCTGCTGGGTACCGCGTCCTACGGCTGGCTCGAGCGGCACGTCCGGCTGGGTGTCATCATGCGCGGCGGGCTGATCATCGAGACGCTGACCCACCTGGCGCTCGCGCTGACCCGCTGGGCCTGGCTCGCGCTCATCGTCTTCGTGGTCTTCGGCGCGCACGAGTTCATCTGGGGAACGACCTCGACGAGCGTGCGGCAGCGGGCCGTGCCCGCCGAGTTCCGGGGTCGGGTCGGCAGTGTCTATCTCACTGGCGTGGTCGGTGGCATCGTGATCGGGTCGGTACTCGGCGGGCTTGTCGCCTCCGTGTGGGGCATCACTGCGCCATTCTGGTTCGCCTTTGCCGGATCGGCGGTCATCCTCGCGGTGATCTGGCGTTCCCTGCTGCACATCGCGCACGCCGACGAGAACCCCGGAGAAAGCCCCCCTGCCGCGCCGGCCTGATCACTGCGCGAACGGGACCGCTCGGCCCGCACCCGGACTCATGCCCTGGACCGCGCGACCAGCGGCAGAAAGGACGCTCTATCGCCTCGCTGACGGGCGGCGGTCTATCGCCGCGACGATGATCGCCGCGAAGATCACGGCGAGGATGAATCCCGCCAGCAACGAGAAGCGGTAGTGCAGCCCGATGGCATAACGGGCGACCAGCCCGCCCAGGAACGACCCGGCCAGGCCAATCACGGCGGTCCGGATCAGGCCGATCCGGTTCGGGCCGGGCACAAGGAGACGCCCCAGCCCGCCGATGATCAGTCCGCCGATCGCCAGCCAAATCAGCAGCAGGAGCATGCCGTGATTCTATAGCCCGCTTCTGCTGCCTGAGGAGGACGTGATTCGGTGGGCCTGCGATAAGGTTCGGCAGGTGAGTAACCGGATTCAGGTGACGTTCGACTGCGCGAACCCTGACGCGCTTGCGGACTTCTGGTGCGAGGCACTCGGGTACAGGCTTCAGGAACCGCCAGACGGCTACGCGTCGTGGCCGGAATGGCTGCGCGAGAATGGCGTGCCGAAGGAACAGTGGAATGACGCATCGGCTGCCGTCGACCCGGACGGGAACGGCCCGCGGCTGTACTTCCAGCGGGTGCCGGAGGGCAAGGCCGCCAAGAACCGTGTCCACCTTGACGTGAACGTCGGCCGCGACGCGGTCGAGGCGACGCTGCTGCGGCTCGTGGAGCGCGGCGCGGCAGTCCTGCGGCCGCCGCAGACGGACGAACGGCTGGGCGAGTTCTGGGCGGTGCTCGCGGACCCCGAGGGTAACGAGTTCTGCCTGCAATGATCCTGACCGCCGGATAGCTGCTCGGCTCATCGACGCACCCCTGACGGCAATGGCGCGAGCAGCGAGAACGGACCGCTGCTCGCGCTGGTAGCGTTCGAGCCGTGACGGGTCGGGCAAGCTTGACGGGTCGGACGCAAGAAGGTGGCCATGAGTCAAGGCGGCGGGAAGAAGCCCCAGGCTGACATCGCACGCGAATACGTGATCGCGCACGCGCGGCAGGTCGCGTCCGAGTCCTGGCTATGCGGGCGGTGCGGCGCCGCGAACGATTCCGGTGAGGAATTCTGCACTCACTGCGGTGCAGACGGCCGGAGCGCGACCAGGATCCCGAGCGCCGCGAGCTTCACCGACACCCTGCCTGTCCTCATCGTGACGATGAACGAGATTCCTGGCTACCGGATCACCGAGGTTCACGGGGACGTGTTCGGGCTGGTCGTGCGGGCCCGCAACTATTTCAGCAACCTCGGGGCGCAGCTCACGACAGTTGCCGGCGGAGAGGTCACCGGTTACACAAGGCTGCTGACGGACAGCCGCAACCAGGCTCGTGAGCGCATGTGGCGCGAAGCGCGCGCCCGGGGCGCCAACGCTGTCGTGGCGATGCGCTTCGACTGCAACGAGATCGGCGGCATCATGTCCGAGGTGGTCGCCTACGGGACCGCGGTGACAGTGCAGCCAGCCGCAGCGCCTGCCGCCGATGCGTACACCGCCGGATGACCCGTGAGCGACCGGCCGGGGGCTGTGCGAGGGTGGGTACATGACAGATACCTGGGACAGCTCCACGCGGACTCTGGACGAGCGGCTGCGGCTCGGCGCCGGCCTCGGCGCCGCCGATCACCAGCACGTGCTGGAACTGCTGTCGGCCCTCTCCCGGCACCTGGCCCGGTGGAATCCCAGCAAGGTGGACCTGGAGATCTCGGTCAAGGACCGCGGCGGACCCGAGCAGAAGGTCACCCTGGAGGCCCAGCTGCCCGGCTGGTCGCCGCTCGTGGTCACCTCGGCCCACCGCGACCTGGACCACGCCCTGATCGATGCCCGCAAGGAGCTGATCCGCCTGATCGACGACGAGAAGTCCAGGCGCTCGGGCCATCAGCCGCAGGTCCAGCGGCACGGGCAGGCCTGACGATGGCCGCGGGCCAGCCGCCCCGCAGCGTTCCGGCCGGCGCGACGGCGGCGGGCGACGGCATCGTCCTGGGCGACGGCCCGGTGACGGTCGACGCCTACATCGACTTCCTGTGCCCGTACTGCCGGCGGTTCGAGGCCGCGGCCGGACCCGCGCTCGGCGACATGATCACCGAAGGGCTGATCAGCCTGGTCTACCACCCGATGTCGTTCCTCGACGAGGCATCGACGACGCGCTACTCCTCCCGCGCGGCCGCCGCGTCGGGATGCGCGTCCGACGGCGGGAAGTTCCCCGGGTACGTCAGCGCGCTGTTCGGCGCCCAGCCGCCCGAGGGCGGCCCGGGTCTCACCGACGCCGAGCTGACCGAGCTTGGCGTCTCGGCCGGGCTGGCCCGCGCCGAGTTCGGGCCGTGCGTGCTCGCGGGCCGCTACCTGGACTGGCCGCCGTTCGTTACCGAGCAGGCCGCGGCCCGCGGGGTCAGCGCGACGCCGACGGTGCTCGTGGCGGGCAGGCCGGCCGCGCCCGACGCCCGCGCAATCTCCGCCGCCGTGGCGGCCGCACGCGCCGGGTAGCCCGGCGCGAAGCTCCCGCTCGAACTCCGGCCAGCGCGGTGTCGCTGGCCGGACAGCGCGTTTCCGCGGAAGACGGGCGGATCATCCGCTACTACGGACGGATATCCGCCACTACGGTAGGACCATGCTCTCCTACCGGCAGCCAGGGACCGTGCTGAGCGACCTCACGTTCACCGTCCCGCTTGATCATTCCAAGCCCGGCGGCGAGCAGCTCAAGCTGTTCGCCCGCGAGGTCGTCGCCGCCGACAAGCTGGCGTCGGACCTGCCGTGGCTGCTCTACCTGCAGGGCGGCCCGGGGTTCGGCGCGAACAGGCCGATCGGGCGGGACGGCTGGCTCGGCCGGGCGCTGAACGAGTACCGGGTGCTGCTGCTCGACCAGCGCGGCACCGGCAGGTCCTCCCCCGCCACCCGCCAGACGCTGGCCAGGTTCGGCACGGTCCGGGAGCAGGCGGACTATCTCGCGCACTTCCGCGCCGACTCGATCGTCGCCGACGCCGAGCTGATCAGGAAGCAGCTCACCGGCGGGCGGCCCTGGACCGTGCTCGGGCAGAGCTTCGGCGGCTTCTGCGTGGTGACCTACCTGTCGTTCGCGCCCGACGGCGTCCGCGAGGCGCTGGTGGCCGGCGGCCTGCCCGGCCTGGACACCACCCCCGACGACGTGTACCGGGGGACCTACCCGATCGTGGCGGCGCGCAATCGCGCGCACTACGACCGTTACCCGCAGGACGTCAAGCGGGCCAGGCAGGTCGCCCGGCACCTCGCCGGCAACGAGACGCTGCTGCCCAGCGGGGCCCAGCTGACCGTCCGGGCGTTCCAGTCACTCGGGCAGGCGCTCGGCTCGTCGACCGGCAGCCACGAGCTGCACTACCTGCTGGAGGACCCGTTCGCGGCCGGCGAGCTCTCCGACGACTTCCTCTACCAGGTGCAGTCCCGGCTGACCTTCGCGGGCGCGCCGCTCTACGCCGTCCTGCACGAGGCCTGTCACGCCGGCACCGGCCCGACCGGCTGGGCGGCCGAGCGGATCCGGGAGGAGTTCCCCGAGTTCAGCGCGGAGGCGGCGATCAGCGGCGATGACCCGCTGTTCTTCACCGGCGAGATGATCTACCCGTGGATGTTCGAGGCTGATCCGGTGCTCCGGCCGCTCCGCCGGGCGGCGAACCTGCTCGCGGAGCGGGACTCCTGGCCGCCGCTCTATGACCCGGCCAGGCTGGCGGCCAACGATGTCCCGGCCGCTGCCGCCGTCTACTACGACGACATGTACGTGCCGCTGCAGTACTCGGCGCGGACGGCCGCCGCGATCAGGGGGCTGCAGCCATGGGTGACGAACGAGCACCAGCACGACGGGCTGCGGGTCAGCAACGGCCAGGTCCTCGACCGCCTGATCGCGCTGGCCCGGCGCGCCGTCTGAGGCCAGCCGCATCGGCTGCCGCCTGACGCCTACCGCAGTAGGTAGTTGCCATCAAGCAACTGACTGCCGGTAAAGTTGGCAGACGTGCGGCGATTCTCCGGGCAGGACCAGCGGGCTCAGCAGCTTCAGCGGGACCAGCGGAACGGCACCGGCCTGGCCAGTGACCGCTACAAGTGGATAGCGCTGTCGAACACCACGCTCGGCATCACCATGGCGACGATCGACGCGTCCATCGTGATCATCTCCATGCCCGCCATCTTCCGCGGCATC
>JBEKFH010000031.1:0-22877 GCA_050013415.1 Streptosporangiaceae bacterium
TCTCCCGGTCCCGTCAGCTCACGGTCATCGCGATCCGCCGCGACGGCGACGAGGCGACCGTCGGCGTGATGTCCCGGGCAGGAGTCCGCGACGATCAGGTCGCCGGCGTGGTGCGCGCGGCCGAGCAAGCCGCCGCCGGCGGATCGCCGGCCCAGGACGCGCGGCCGCTGCTGGCGCCGGGCGACGGCCTGGCGGCAGCGAGCAACGGCTGGGACGATCCGGTGACCAGCACCGGGATCGGAGTCTTCGGATCCCTGGCACCGGCACTCGGCGATGCGTTCAGCATGGCAGCGGCCGGAGGCAGGAAGCTGTATGGCTTCGCTGAGCACTCGCTGACGTCCGCCTTCCTCGGCAGTTCCAGCGGGCTGCGGCTGCGGCACGACCAGCCGGCCGGCTATCTGGAGATCAACGCGAAGTCCGCTGACCTGGGCAGATCCGCCTGGGCGGGCACAGCGACCAGGGATTTCGCCGATGTCGACGTGACCGGGCTTGAGGCCGGGCTGGCCCGCAGGCTGGACTGGGCGGCGCGCCGCACCGAGCTGCCGGCCGGCCGTTACGAGGTGGTGCTGCCGCCCTCCGCCGTGGCCGACCTGATGATCTACCTGTACTGGTCGGCCGGGGCGAGGGATGCGCTGGACGGACGGAGCGTGTTCAGCAAGCCCGGTGGCGGCACCCGGGTCGGCGACCGGCTGGCCAGCGTCCCGCTGACGCTGCGGAGCGATCCGGCGGCGCCGGGCCTGGAGAGCGCGCCGTTCGTGATCTCGCGTGCCTCCAGCCGGGACTCCTCCGTCTTCGACAACGGGCTCGCGCTGGCGCCGACCGACTGGATCCGGGCCGGAGAGCTGGCGGCACTCACCCAGACCCGCTACTCGGCCGGGCTGTCCGGGATGGCGGTCACGCCGGAGATCGGCAACCTGACGCTGCAGGCGCCCGGCGGCGCCGCGTCGCTCGACGACATGATCGCGGGCACCGGCCGCGGCCTGCTGCTGACCTGTCTGTGGTACATCCGCGCCGTGGACCCGCAATCCCTGCTGCTGACTGGCCTGACCAGGGACGGGGTGTACCTCGTCGAGAACGGCGAGGTGACCGCGGCGGTGAACAACTTCCGGTTCAACGAGAGCCCGGTCGCCCTGCTCGGCCGGATCGCCGAGGCGGGCGCGACGACGGCGACGCTGCCGCGCGAGTGGGGCGACTACTTCACCCGCGCCGCGATGCCGCCGCTGCGCGTGGACGGCTTCAACATGTCGTCGGTCAGCCAGGCCAGCTAATGAGGGCCAGCTAGCTGTCCTCCAGGCGGAAGCCGAGCTTGAGCCCGACCTGGAAGTGCGCCACGTCCCCGTCGACGATCTGGCCGCGGATCTGGGTGACCTCGAACCAGTCCAGGTGCCGCAGGGTCTGGGCGGCCCGCTGCAGGGCGCCCCGGATGGCCGGCTCGATGCCATCCGGGGAGGTACCCACGATCTCGGTGACACGATAGGTGCGCTCGGTCATCTTCCCTCCAGGATAGAGATATGGTCCCCGACGCCGCGTCGCTGCAAGGCCGTGCCAGGAAGCTGCTGCCTCCGGAGGTCTACGACTATTACGCGGGCGGGTCGGGCCGCGAGGTGACACTGCGCGCCAACCTTAAGGCCTGGCGGCGGGTCTGGCTGGCGCCCCGGGTGCTGCGCGACGTGTCGGTAGTGGATACCGCGGTGTCGCTGCTCGGCACCGCGGTGGCGACGCCGGTCGGCGTGGCGCCGACCGCCTACCACCACATGGCCCACGACGAGGCCGAGCTGGCCACGGCCGCGGGCGCCGCCCGGGCGGGCGCGCTTTTCGTGCTGAGCACGCGCAGCGCCCGGCGGATCGAGGACGTCGCCGGGGTCGTCGCGGCCGGCGGCGGGGCCTGGTGGTTCCAGGTGTACGTGATGCGCGACCGGGAGCTGACCGTCGGCCTGGTGCGCCGCGCCGCCGCGGCGGGCGCGGCGGCGCTCGTGCTCACCGCCGACACACCCGTCGTCGGCCGCAAGCGGCGGGCCGGTCTCGGCCGGGCGGTAGTCGGCGAGGCGGACTTCCTGGTCAACCTAGGACCGCTGGCGGACCGGGGCCGGGCCGAGCAGGCGGCCGACGTCACCGCCGCCGACATCGGCTGGCTCGCGGACATCAGCGGCCTGCCGGTCGTCGTGAAGGGAGTGCTGCGGCCCGACGACGCGCTGGCCTGCGCCGCGGCCGGGGCCGCCGCGATCATCGTGTCCAACCACGGCGGCCGGCAGCTTGACAGCGCGATCCCGACGGCCTGGGCGCTGCCGGGCGTAGTGGCGGCCGTCCGGGCCAGCCACGGCGGCCTGCCGGTCTACGTCGATGGCGGGATCCGGTCCGGGCTTGACGTGCTCGCGGCGCTCGCTCTCGGGGCCCGGGCCGTGTTCGTCGGCCGGCCGGTGATCTGGGCGCTCGCCTGCGGCGGCGCGGAAGGCGTCCGGGACCTGCTCACCGGGCTGACCGCCGATCTTGCCCACGTGATGGCCCTCGCGGGGGCCGCGTCGGTGGCCGAGGTGCCCGCCGCGGCCCTGCCAGCGGACGCCCCAGGCTTGCCAGCGGACGCCCCAGGCTTGCCAGCGGACGCCCCAGGCTTGCCAGCGGACGCCCCGGGCCCGCCTGCCGGCGCCCCTGGCCCGGGTGATTAGCCGCTGCGGCGGCGGTCGCGGGCATGCGGCTGTAGCAGTGGCCGGCGGGCAGGCATACCGTGGAGGAGTGAGAGTCAGCAGCGGCAACCGCCGCGATCAGGCCTATCTGGTCACCGAGGCACGGCGGCCGATGTCGGAGGACATCGCCTACCGCCAGCGCCGGTACCTGATCATGATGGGCATCCGGCTGGTCTGCTTTATCGTCGCGGTTGTCCTGTATGCAACCGGCGCCGGCTGGCTGACCGCCATTCCGGCGGTGGGCGCGATCATCATTCCTTACTTCGCTGTCGTCTTCGCCAACGGCGGCCGGGAGCCGACGAGCGTGCGCGGATTCCAGGAATATGATCCGGCTCCGCGAGGCGACCGCTCCGGCACTGCTGGCCCCTCGGGCTCCCCCGCTGCGGCCGGGCCGGCGGCCGGGCCCGCGGCCATCGGGCTGGATTCCGCACCCCCTGATTCCGCCGCTGCGCGTAATTAACGCGATAGCACAAACGCCTCATCAGGCGCGTCAGGAAACGGCCGATCTGCGCCGTTGATCGGGTGCTGATGACGAGATCATTCGTAATCCGGTCTTGACGCGCTAGGGGGGGTTTCGGTGTAACATGCTTAGCGGTGCTCTGGTCCCCCGCCGGGGCACCTGTGCCGGCGTTCCGGGCCCCCGTCGGAGCGCCGATGAATGCGACGCCGGGTGGTTTGCCCCCGTAGCCACCCGGCGTCGCTCTATCTTTTCCGCCAGCCGATTACTCGGTCTTGCGGAACTCCGCGATCGCCACGGCCATCATGGCCAGGCCCATGATGGCCACGATCCCGACGGACAGCCAGAGCGGCACGAGCCAGCCGCCCCAGGTGATGCCTGGCGCGAGATGCTGCCTGAACAGCGGGGAGATGCTGAGGTGGCTGAAGACCGCGTGCCGCATCGGCCCGACAATGTAGGTCAGCGGGTCAATGCGGGTCAGCACGCTCAGCCAGGCGGGCAGGCCGCTCAGCGGATACAGCGCACCGGACAAGAAGAACAGCGGCATCACCAGCATCTGGGTGAGCGCCATGAACGCCTGGAACTGCTTGATTCGCGCCGCCATCATCACCCCGAAGGCGGTGAGCGTGAATGACAGCAGGAGCAGCTCCCCGATGAGCGTCAGAATCAGTACCGGGTTGTACGGCACGTCGGCGAAGCCTGCCAGGATAAGGAATACAATGCCCTGGAATGTCGCAATCGTGGCGCCGCCGAGGCACTTGCCAATCACGATCGAGGCCCTGCTCACTGGTGCGACCAGGATCTCGCGCAGGAATCCGAACTCCCTGTCCCAAACGATGGAAGCGGCCGAGAATATCGCGGTGAACAGCACCGACATCGCCAGGACGCCCGGATAGATAAAGGTCTTGAAGCTCACTCCCGGCGGCATGCCGGCGCCTGCCAGTGACGACAGGCCGGTGCCGAGCACGAAAAGGAACAGAATCGGCTGGATGAGCGCCGTGATCGCGCGCAGCCGGTCCGTGCGGAACCTGATCAGCTCCCGGCGCCACACGATGCTGACAGCCCGCAGGTCATGCCGGATGCCGCGGTCCGGTACGGCGACCCTGATCTGGTCGGCAAGCATGCCGGTTCCAGGCCCGCCGGTGCCCGGCGTCGCGGCTACGTCCGTCGTCATATCTATCTCCCTCCCCTGAATCGCGCGGCCATCTGGCGCATCGCATCGCTGCCCGATGCCTCCGCGTCGCGGATCGTGGTGCCCGTGTAGGACATGAAGACGTCGTCCAGCGAGGGGCGGGACACGCTGACCGACTTGATCGGCACGGGGAATCCGGCGAACAGCCGGGGCACGAACTGCTCCCCCGCGGCCACCGAGAAGGTCACGGCGCCGTCGCGCAGGGCCGCCTCGATGCCGAATGTCTCCGCGAGGGCGGCGATGGCGGCCGCGTCGTCCGCGGTCTGGATCTGCACCCGGTCCTCGCCGATGCCCGCCTTCAGCGCCTCCGGGGTGTCGATCGCGACGATCTGGCCGTGATCGATGATCGCGATCCGGTCGCAATTCTCGGCCTCGTCCATGTAGTGGGTGGTCAGGAAGATGGTGATGTCCTCGCGGCCCTTGAGCTCGTTGATGTACCGCCAGATCGAGGATCTGGTCTGCGGGTCGAGACCGACCGTCGGCTCGTCGAGGAAGAGCACCCGGGGAGCGTGCAGCAGCCCGCGGGCGATCTCCAGTCGCCGCCGCATTCCGCCCGAGAAGGTGCTGACCAGGCTGTCCTTGCGATCCCAGAGATCCACCATGTCCAGTACCTGGCGCATTCTCGGCGCCACCGCGGCCTTGGGCACGCCGTAAAGCTCCGCGTGGAAGCGGAGGTTCTGCTCGGCGGTCAGGTAGGTGTCCAGCGTGGTGTCCTGGAAGACGAGGCCGATGTCGCGGCGCACGGCGTCCCGCTCGCTGGCGGCGTCATGCCCGGCCACGATGGCCGTGCCCGATGTCGCGTTCGCCAGCGTGCAGAGGATCTTTATCGTGGTGGTCTTGCCCGCGCCGTTCGGCCCGAGGAATCCGAAGGTCTCGCCCCGGGCCACCTCGAAGTCGATGCCGCGGACCGCTTCGATCTCGCCGTACCGCTTGGTCAGGCCGGCGACCGAGATGACGGCCGGCCGGCCGCCGGGCTCGCCGCCAGCCATGCTGGCGAGCGGGCCCGGGCCGGTGCCGGTTCGCGATGCCACTGTCACTGCCTCCCTGTCCGGGTGTCCCGGCCGAATCCCGGTGTCCCGGCCGAGCCTAGCGGGGACTGGCGTCCGGCTCTCCCGGCTGACCGGCGGCCTCTCCCGGCCGGCCGGCGGCGCTCTCGTCGTCGTCGGCGGCAAGCACCCGGTACAGCGCCCGCCGGGCGTCGGTGAGGATCCGGCGAGCCTGACCGATCTGGGGATCGCTGCCCGCGCTCAGGACCTGGGACGCGGCCATGGCCACCTGCCCGATCAGCTTCCGCATGTCGGCTGCCGCGCCGCCGGCGTGCCCGGTGACGGCATCCCATGGCGCGTCCAGCTCGTCCGGGTGCGCCTCGGCGTACTGCCGGCCGTCCTCGGTGAGCACGTAGGCTCGCCGGCCGCCCTCCCCCGTCTCCGCGCGGATCAGCCCCTCGTCCTCGAGCTGCTGCAGCGCGGGGTAGACCGAGCCTGGGCTTGGCCGCCAGCCCCCGCCGCTCCGCTCGCTGATCTCCTGGATGATCTGGTATCCGTTCATCGGCCCCTCGGCGAGCAGCGCCAGCGCAGCGGCGCGGACATCCCCGCGCTTGGCCCGCGGGCCTCGCATCATCCTCGGATCCCCGAGCCAGGACCCCAGACCCGGGAATCCCGGCGGCCCGCCGAATCCCGGCCGCCCGCCGAATCCCGGGCCGCGCCCGCCGAATCCCGGGCCGCGGCCATGGCCTCGCCTGCCGCCTCCCCTGTGCCGCCTGGCTTCCTCGTCGTCCTGGTGCCGCCAGCTGTCTTCTTCGTGTTCGTGCATTGTGCCTGCTCCTTGATTGTCGGCTGCCTGTTCGTGGCCGCCGTGTGGGTTACTGCCTGGATGACTCTGACCCATCGCCGATGTTCCTAAGATGAGCCGAGTAGCTCAAAGATATATCGTTATACATCGGATGGCAAGCCCGGAGTTTCCGGGTGCGGCCGCCGCCCGCCAGACAGCTCCGCCTCACCCTCGGCGGAGCGCGCGTGGCGCGCGAGCACGGGGACCCTGGGATGCGCGCATTTGCGGACGAGGGGAACCGGAATGGCGGTCCGGGGCCAGAATGTGGCCGCGGACCGCCGGTATTCACCAGAAGTGCCTACCTCGGCGCAGGCGGCTTCGGACTCGGCGACCCGGGATCGCTGGGCGGCGGACCGGGATCTCCGGACGGAGCCGGCCAGTTGCTGGCGAGCATCGTCAGCCGCTGTGCCGTCGCCCCCAGCGGCTGGCCGCGGCCAACGGCGACGCCGAGCAGGTACGCGGTCAGCGGAGCGGCGGGCCGGTCGACCTGGTGCGCCACGTCGCGGGCCAGGTCAAGTATCGTCCGCGCGTCGACGGTGCCGGGATCGATGCCCAGCTCGGCGCATGCCGCCTCGAGCCATCGCTGGATCGTGGTCACCTGCGCGCCTCCGCCTCGACCTGGCTGGCGGGCGCCACTGCCGGCGCGGCGCTCAGCGATCATGTGCCGCCAGCCTAGAACCTGCCGTGCCACTCACGGGCCAGGCTCAGATCGGCCGGCCCGTCGCAATCCAGCCAGGGCGGCGGCTCGCCAGCGGCCAGCGGGTAGCTGAGTCGCACTGGCTGGAGCGGACGGAGCAAGCCGTGCAGCGAGTCGCCGTCATACCCGGCCAGCTGGCCGCGCAGGACGGTGACTGCCCAGCAGCCCGCGAGCCACTGCGGACGGCCGGAATCATCCAGCAGGACCGCGCCGCGCGGCGCCTGCCCGGCGAGGGTGTCATGCTGCAGGCCAGCTGCCTCGAGCAGCGCGCGCAGGTGACGAGCAGCGAGGAAGGGCATGTCGGCGGCGAGCACGGCCACCGCCGGGGCCGAGATCGCGGCAAGGCCGGTCCGCAAGGCGGCGACCGGGCCGCTCCCTGGCGGATCCTCGCGGACGAAATCCAGCCGGGCGGACGGACCCGCGGCGGTGCCGAGACCGGGCCTGGCCGGGCCGACGACGACCACGTGGCCGGCGCCAGCCTCGACGGCGGCCGAGACGACCGCGGCGAGCAGCGAGCGGGTGCCGACCACCAGGCCCGGCTTGTCCGCGCCGCCGAGCCGCGAGGCCCGCCCGCCGGCCAGCACGATCGCGGCGAGACGGACACGCGGAGAACGCTCGCGGCGCGCCGGGGCCGGGGGTCCGGCCGTCATCAGCCGCCGATCGCCGACATCGGCCTGGCGGGCTGCAGGAACCCGGGATCGTTGATGCCGTGCCCGGGTAGCTTCGCCGCGACGGCGCGTGCCCAGCGCGCGGCAAGCTCGTCGTCGGTCGCGCCGGATCGCATCGGCCCGCGCAGATCGCTTTCCTCCCGGGCGAACAGGCAGTTGCGCACCTGGCCGTCGGCGGTCAGCCGGACCCGGTCACAGGCACCGCAGAACGGCCGGGTCACCGAGCTGATCGCGCCGACCCGGGCCGGGCCGCCGTCGACCAGGAAGATCTCGGCGGGTGCCGAGCCTCGCTGCTGCGGGTCGTCCGGCGTCAGCGAGAACTCCGCGCCGAGCCTGGTCAGGATCTCGTCGGCGGTCACCATGTTCTCCCGCCGCCAGCCATGCTGCGCGTCGAGCGGCATCTGCTCGATGAAGCGAAGCTGGTACCCCCGCGCCAGGCAGTACCTGAGCAGCGGTGCCGCCTCGTCATCGTTGACCCCGCGCATCAGCACCGAGTTAACCTTGATCGGCGTGATCCCCGCAGCGGCGGCGGCATCGAGGCCAGCCAGCACGTCGGCCAGCCGGTCCCGCTTGGCCAGGAGCTTGAAGGTGTCCGGCCGCAGCGTGTCAAGCGAGGTGTTGATGCGGTCCAGGCCGGCCGCGCGCAGCGGTTCCGCCAGCCTGGCCAGCCCGATGCCGTTCGTGGTGAGCGAGATCTCCGGACGCGGCCGCAGCCCGGCTGTGCGCGCGATGATCTCCGGCAGCCCGCGCCGCAGCAGCGGCTCCCCGCCGGTGAAGCGGACCTCGGTGATGCCGAGCAGTTCGACCCCGATCCGTACCAGGCGGACAACCTCGTCATCGGTGAGCAGCTGCCCGCCGGGCAGCCAGTCCAGCCCTTCGGCAGGCATGCAGTAGGTGCAGCGCAGGTTGCATTTGTCGGTGAGGGACACCCGGAGGTCCGTCGCGATCCGGCCGAAGGAGTCGGCGAGCACGGCATCACCTCCAGGTTGACGCGGTCATATCCACCGCAATGGCCCTCAGCCTATGTCCGGATCACCCGCGGAAGTCCGTGCGCGCCTTACGAATGAAGCAGTCAGCGCCTGGCGGGACGCCGATGACGCGGTCCGCGCTTCGCGGGACACGCCGATGTCACCTACCATCAGCTCACGGCACCAGGGCCCGCCGGCGAGCCGAGCCTGCTGGCCGAGTCAGCGGATGACGCCGCCCGGGCGATCACCGAGGATGGGGTTATGACAGTTAGCCACGCCATCTGGCGGGATCAGCTCACTGACGGGGAAAGGGCCACGCTGGGCCGGGGAGACGGCACCATCGCCAATCCGCGCCCTGACGTGCTGGTAGTCGGTGGCGGCATCCTCGGCGTCGCGACGGCGGCGGCTTGCCATCGGGCGGGCCTGGGCACCGTGCTGCTGATCGAGACGGGCAGGCTCGGCGCGGGCGCCACCGGCGGCGCGACTGGCCTGCTG
Organism: Streptosporangiaceae bacterium; assembly: GCA_050013415.1. Lineage (GTDB taxonomy): Bacteria > Actinomycetota > Actinomycetes > Streptosporangiales > Streptosporangiaceae > Palsa-506. The sequence goes on from JBEKFH010000031.1 coordinate 8,989, forward strand.
ATCCCGGAGCCGCACCAGTGGAGCGACCCCGAGCCGTTCGTGGATCTTGAGCGTGCCAGCCTCGAGCGCTGGCGGGATCTTGAGCAGGCGGTACCGGGCGGCGTTGGCCTGATCGAGCTGGACTGGATCGGCCTTGCGCCGCATCCGGGTGGCTTCGCAGCGCATCAGCCGCCCGCCGTGGAGTGGCTGAGCCCCGGCCAGGTCGAGCACTTCATCCCGGGCCTCGCGCGGCCCATGGAGGGAGCGCTCATCCGCCGCCAGGCCAGGCTCAACCCGCTGCGGGCCGTCGCCAGGCTGGCGGCCGGACTGCCGGCTGTGTCGACCGGGGTCGCGGCGACTGCCGTTACTATCCGAGGCGACCGGATCACCTCGGTGGTCACGTCGGCTGGGGAGATCCAGCCGGGCGCCGTGGTGTTCGCCACCGGGCTGCCACCCGTCCTCGACGGCCTGGAGCTCCTGCTGCCGTTCGACCGGGTCAAGGGCCACTTGCTGGTCACCGAGCCAGCGCCGGTACGGCTTCCCGGCATCATCGCCCCGATCGCTACCCAGATCGAGGACGGCCGACTGCTGGCCGGCGGCACCTTCGACATCGGCGACGAGAGCCCGGCCGTGCGGCAGGACGTGATCGACTCGATCATGGCCGGGCTCGCCGCGACGATGCCGGCCCTGCGCGGCCTCGGGATCGCCTATCAGTGGTGCTGCTTCCGGCCCCGCCATCCCGACCGGCGGCCGGTGATCGACCGGGTTCCGGGCCTGGAGAACGCCTGGCTCACCTCGGGTCATTTCCGGACCGGAATCCTGAACGCCCCGATGACGGCGGCGGTGCTGGCCCGCTGGATCGGCGGCGGCGGCCCGCCGGTCGAGCCCGGCACCTGGGCCGCGTCCAGGTTTGCAACTCGCGCCAGCCGCTAGAGGGCGATAGCAGATCTATGCCAGATGTCAGTGACTATGTGCGCACGCTGGCGGGCGCCGAAGCGAGGACAGGCTCGGCCAGCTGGCCGGATGCCGCGGCGCTGTGGGCTCGGGTGGTAGAGCTCAACCCGGTGGTGGGCCGTCACTGGGTCAGGCTTGCCGAGGCGCGTTACGAGCTCGGTGACTTCGACGGCGCGCTGGCCGCCTATGACGCGGCGCAGGGGGTTGGCGTCTGGCTATACCGGGACGAGATCGAGGCCATCTTCCCCGCCGAGATCGCCTACCGGATGGCCACCTGTCACATTCGCCTCGGTGATCACGAGAGCGCGGTGCGGGAGCTGCGCCGGGCGCTCCGCCTTGGCTTGCGCGACCTCGGCCGCCCGAAGGGCGACGAGCACTGGGAGTCACTGCTCGGCGACAAGGCCGTGCAGGAGATGCTCGGCATCATCGACACGGCGGGCCTGACACGCGACGAGGGCTGGCGCGCCGACCTGGCGTTCCTGGCCCGTGAGATCAAGCGACGGGCGTACGCGCCGTTCCGCGAGATATCGGAGCCCGAGTTCGACGCCGCGGTCGCCCGGCTCGCCGAGGACGTGCCCGGCCTGTCGGACTTCCAGATCCTGGCCGGCATGATGCGGCTGCTCCGGCCACTCGGCGACGGGCATGCGTTCGTCCTGCCTGCCCAGGACGGCAAGGACGCGCAGCTAGCCCTGCCGGTCAAGTTCTACCGGTTCACCGAGGGCCTGTTCGTTACCGCGGCCAGCGAGGCCTGCCGTCAGCTGGTCGGAGCGCAGGTGCTGAGCGTGGACGGTCACCCGGTCGATGAGGTGCTGGCCGCGGTCGAGCCGCTCATCAGCCGTGACAACGACCAGCAGGTCACCTGGATAGGACCGGAGATGCTCCGCTGGACGCCGCTGATCCACGCACTCGGGCTGATCAGCGATGCCGGCCAGGCCACGCTGACCGTACGGTTCGGGGACAAGACGACCGGGACGGTGGCGGTCGAGTCGGTCGCGGATCATTACGCGAGCCTGACGGCTCCGCGTCCGGCCGGGTGGATCTCGCTGCCCGACACGGCTGGCGCCCCGGTGCCGCTCTACCTGCGCAACAGCGATGCCCCGTACTGGTTCGAGTACCTGGCAGACGGCGACGTCGTCTACTTCCAGTTCAACGGGGTCGGCGATCAGCCACTCGAGGCGATCGCCGCATTCTGCGAGCGCCTGTTCACCTTCATTGACAACCACCAGGTCAGCAAGCTGGTCATCGACCTGCGCTGGAACGGCGGCGGGAACACCTACCTCGTCCAGCCGCTGCTGCACCGCCTGATCGGCTGCACGAAGATCAATCAGCGGGGTTGCCTGTACGTGATCATCGGACGCGGGACCTTCTCGGCCGCGCAGAACACCGCGACCGCCATCGAGCGCGAGACTAACGCGATCTTCGTCGGGGAGCCAACCGGCTCGCGGCCCAACTTCATCGGCGAGACCATCCCGTTCACGCTGCCCTACAGCAAGGCCCTGGCGAACGTCGCGGACCTGTACTGGCAGACCTCCTGGCCCATGGACTACCGGCCCTGGATCGCGCCGGAACTCTACGCGCCGCCTTCCTTCGAGGCCTACAGCCAGAACCGGGACCCGGCGATGGAAGCCATCCTGTCCTGCCGCGAGCACCTGCCGGGGTTCTGACCGGGCGCCGCGCGCCAGACGCTGAAGTCCACCAGGATCACTGGCGGTACCGTTCCACGTCCGCAGCGGCGTTTCTGCTGGGGCCGCGCAGCAGGCGGCGGTCGTCGGCCAGCCGCTCGGTGGCTCCCGCCCGGTCCAGGTACTCCAGCAGCGGAATCGCCACCCGCCTGGTGGTGCCCAGCGCGCTGCGGGCCTGCGCCGCCGTGAACGGCTGCGGCAGCCGGGCAAGGACCGCGGCGGCCAGGGCGGCGGCGTCCGGGCCGAGCACGATCTGATCACTGACTCGCAGCAGCAGCCCGGCGCGCTGCGCCGCGGCGATCGCCCGGCTGCCGAGACCGAGCTCGCGGAGCCTGGCGGCCTCTGGCGCGCCGAAGGGCGCGGCGCTCAGGTCGGCGCGAAGGGCCCGCACCGCGGCGGCAACCGGCGCCGGCAGGCCGGAATCGGGCTCCCGGTCGCCGCGCTCCGCGACGGTTATCAGGCCGGCCCGCAACGTCAGCGGCGGCCGGACCAGCGCCTCGACCAGCCGGCGGTCAGGCACGCCGATGGCAGCGCGGGCGGCTTCGGCCGGCATGCCGGGCGCGAGCGGGTTGGCGGCCGCATGAGCGGCCACAGCGCCGGCCAGCCGCCGTTCGAGGTCACGCCGGTGCGCCGGGTCAGCAAGCCATCCCGCGGCGGCCTCGGCCGGCTGCCCGTCGACTCCCATGGCCCGCAGCGCGGTGGTCCGCAGCAGGCCATGGCGCCGCAGCAGTTCCGCGGCGGTCGGCCGGTCCGGCCAGGTCGCGAGCTGCGCCGCCGCTGCGGCAGCGGCGCCGTGGCGGGTCAGCGGCGGCGGCGCCACGTCCAGGATGATCGCGCCCACGACCGCCGGATGGCCGTCCGCCCGGGCGGCGCCGGGGTCGCGCAGCAGGACACGGTCCCCCACATGCAGCGGCAGCGGCTCGCTCAGGGTGAGCCTGGCGTGCGCGTCGCCGAGGCTGCGCACCCGGCAGACCGTCCGGGCCGAGCCGACGTGCAGCGTCATCTCCCGCGGCAGCCGCGGGAGCGGCGGGCGCACGGTCCCGCCTGTCCTGTTAGCCCCGATTGTCCCGGCCGCCCCGCCTGTTACGGCCGGCCAGGACAGGCGGACGTCGGCCATGTCGGTCAGCGTCCAGCAGCCGCCGGTTATCAGCGCCATGCCCCGGCGCAGGCCGCCCCGGCCGGCGCCTGCGAGGCTGGCGCCGCGCAGGTTGAGCGCGACCCTCGCGACACCGCTCGCCTGCGCGGCGGGCTCGCCGAGCGACTCGATCCCGCGTACCCGGACCGGCTGCATCGACGGAGTCACCAGCAGCTCGTCGCCGGCCCGGACGGTTCCGGCCGGCAGCGTCCCCGTCACGACCGTTCCGCTTCCGGTGATGCTGAACGCGCGATCGACCCACAGCCGGACGGCGGAACGCGGATCCGGCGCCGGCAGGGCCGCGGCAAGCCGGTCCAGCCCGGCGACCAGCTGCGGCAGCCCGGCGCCGGTGACCGCGCTGACCGCGAATGACTCCACCGCGCCGAGGCTGGTCCGGGCGATCAGCGCGGCGGCCTGCGCCATCGCCGGGCCCGGATCGGCCAGATCGGCGCGGGTGACGGCCAGCAGGCCACGGGAGATGCCCAGCGCGTCGATGACCGCGAGATGCTCGGCCGACTGCGGCATCCAGCCCTCGTCCGCAGCGACAACGAAGAGCACGCCCGGCACCGGGCCGACACCGGCCAGCATGTTCGGCACGAAACGCTCGTGCCCGGGCACGTCGACGAACGCGAGGCGCTCGCCGGACGGCAGCGCCAGCCAGGCATAGCCCAGGTCGATGGTCATGCCGCGCCTGCGCTCCTCCGCCCAGCGGTCGGGCTCCATCCCGGTCAGGGCCCTGACTAGGGCCGATTTGCCATGATCGATGTGCCCGGCGGTGGCGATGACCTGCACGGCAGGGTTACCTGGCCGCTGCGGTGGCGGCGGCGATGACGGCGGCGGTCAGCGGCTCGTCGTCGGCGTCCTGCACGGCCCGCAGGTCGAGTAGCAGCCGCCCGTTCTCGATCCGGCCGACCACCGCGGGCGCCGTGCCGGCCCGCACCGCCTGGCCAGTCCGCAGCGGGACGGCCAGCCCGGCCGGCAGGCTCACTGCCGCGCTCGGCAGCGCGACTCCGGGACCGCCGCCGCCGCCGACCGCTGCCTCGCTGCGCACCGGACGGGAGTCCAGGCCTGCCGCGACCAGCGCCGCTGATATCCGTTCAGCGCGCTTAGTGAGCCCTGCCAGGCCGGCGACCAGTGCGCGCGCCACCGGGACGGGAGGGCCCGCCAGGGTCGCCTCCAGCGCGGCGATGGTCAGCTTGCCCACCCGGAGCGCCCTGGCCAGCGGATGCCTGGCCAGCGCGCCGACCAGCGCGGCGGTGCCGAGCAGCAGGCCCGCCTGCGGGCCGCCGAGAAGCTTGTCGCCGCTGGCCGTGACAAGGGCAGCCCCGGCCCGGAGCCAGGAATCGGCGTCCGGCTCGTCGGGCAGCAGCGGATGCGCGGCGAGCAGCCCGGATCCGATGTCGCCGACGACGGGAGCGCCGAGCCCGGCTAGTTCGGCCACGCTGGCCTGGGACGTGAAGCCGTCGATCCGGTAGTTGGACGGGTGCACCTTGAGCACGAACCCGGTGTCCGGGCCGATCGCGGCCGCGTAGTCCGCCGCCGTGGTCCGGTTGGTCGTGCCCACCTCGCGGATCCTGGCCCCGGTCGACTCGAGCAACTCGGGCAGCCGGAAGCCGTCGCCGATCTCGATCAGCTCACCGCGGCTGACCACGATCTCGCGCCCGGCGGCCAGGGCGGTCGCCGCGAGCACCAGGGCGGCCGCGTTGTTGTTCACCACATGCACGGCCTCGGCCGCCGGGACGGCCATGGCCAGCGCCTCGAGTGCGCCGCTGCCGCGGCGGCCCCTGGCGCCGGAGACCAGGTCGTACTCCAGGTCGGTGCACGCGGCAGCGGCCGCCACGGCGTCCATCGCCGCCGCCGACAGCGGCGCCCGGCCGAGGTTGGTGTGCAGCAGGATGCCGGTCGCGTTGATCACCGGCGTGAGCGTGGTGGCCCTGGCCGGCAGCGCGGCCACCGCCGCGTCCGCGACCTCGGCTGCCCCGATGCTGCCCGAGCGGGCTCGCTGCTGTGCCTGCCGGACGGCGGCCAGCACCAGCGGCCGGCCGATCCGGCGCTGGGCGGCATCCAGGCGCGGATCAGCGAGCAGCGCGTCAGTGCGCGGCACCAGCCGGCGGGCATCCACGAGGGCGACCATACCGGCCGCCAGGCGGCCACGGGCACGCTGGCCGGGCGGCCGCCGCGGGCGGGGCCGGGGCATTGCATGGTGCGGCGCCCGCCGGGTAGCCGTCTTATGCCAGGCTTAATCCTCCACTTGCGAAGGATGTGAGTTTGTATGGCCGGGATAACCCGCATTCCGCGCAGCAGAGGCGCTGTCAGCGGACTGCTGCTGATCTTGCTGGGTGCCTGGGGCGGCCTGATTCCGTTCGTCGGCCCGTATTTCCACTACGCCTACACCCCGGACAAGGCGTGGTCCTACACCACCGGCAGGCTCTGGCTGGAGATCCTGCCCGGCGCCGCTGCGCTGCTGGGCGGGCTTGTCGTGCTGGCGAGCGCACGGCGGCCGCTGGCCATCACCGGCGCGTTCCTCGCGGCGCTGGGCGGCGCCTGGTTCGTCGTCGGCAACCTGGTGAGCACGTTCTGGAACGGGAGCACCCCGCAGGCCGGGGTGCCGGCCGGCGGGACGATCACCCGGCTGGCGCTGGAGGAACTCGGCTTCTTCGGCGGCCTCGGCGTGGTCATCGTGTTCTTCGCGGCGCTGGCGCTGGGCCGGTGCGCCGTGGTCGGGGTCAAGGACGCCGCCCTCGCCGCGCAAGCCGACGGCACCGCGGCCAACGCGGGGCTGGCCGTGGGCGGGCTCGCCGCCGAGCCTGAGCCTGAGTCTCAGCCTGAGGCCGGGATTCAGCCTCAGCCTGGGCCTGAGCCCGGGCCCTGGCCCGGGGCTTGGTCGCCGGAGCCGCCCGCTCCATCCACCCCGCCGCCGGGCAATCCGTACCCGCCGCGGCAGCAGGCAGTCGAGCCGCGGCAGCAGGCCGTCCAGCCGGCTTCCGTCACCTCTCCGGGCGGCCAGCTGCCGCCTGCGGCCACCAGCCAGTTCCCGCCCGCGGGCAGCCAGCCGTACACCGAGGATTCCGATCCGCTCACCCATGACGCCGGCCCGTTCCCGCCGACGATCAGCCAGTTCCCGCCCACGCCGCCCGGCGGCCAGGACCGGCCCTCGTAACGGCCCGGTCAGCCCTTGTACAGTGCGTCGATGACGTCGGCGTACTTCGCGTGCACGATGCGGCGCTTGAGCTTCAGGGTGGGCGTCAGCTCCTCGCTTTCCGCCGTCCATTCCACCGGCAGCAGCCGCCATTCCTTTACCTGCTGAACGCGGGCAAGGCGGCCATTCGCGGCCGCCACAGCCTCATCGACCGCGGCGAGCACCGCCGGGTCGTCGGCCAGCGCGGCCAGCGAGCCAGCCTCGATCCCGCGCGCCCTCGCCCATGCCGGGGCGACGTCGCCGTCCAGCGTGAGCAGCGCCACCACGCACGGGCGCCGGTCGCCGTAGGCGAGCGCCTGGCCGATCAGCGGGTGCGCCACGAGCAGGTTCTCGATCGCCGCCGGTGAGATGTTCTCGCCCCCGGCAGTGATGATCAGCTCCTTCTTCCGGTCGACCACGGACAGGAAGCCGTCGGCGTCCAGCGACCCGATGTCCCCGGTGTGCAGCCAGCCATCGGCGTCGATCAGGTCGGCCGTCTGGTCCGGCAGGTTCAGGTACCCGGGCGTGTTGAGCGGGCCGCGCACCAGGATCTCCCCGTCGCCGGCGATCCGCAGCTCCATGCCGGGCACCGCCTGGCCGACCGTGCCGAGCCGGAAGGCGGCCAGCGTGTTGCTGGTGAACGCCCCGGTGGTCTCCGTCATGCCGTACACGTCCAGGATCCGCAGCCCGAGGCCGGCGAAGAACTCGCCGACCTCCGGCGGCAGCGGAGCCGCGGCGCTGACCACGACCTCCGCTTCGCCGAGGCCGAGCAGGGAGCGGATCGGCCGCAGCATGCTCTGCTCGGCGCCGGCGAACTCGGCGGCCAGCTCGCCGCTGATCACCTGGCCGTACTGGCAGCCGCGCACGTACCGCAGGCCGGTATCCATCGCCGCCGCCACCGCGGCGCGCCTGCCCTCGTCCTGCTCGGCGGCGAGCAGGGACTGGAGGCCGGCCTGGATCTTCTCCCATACTCTCGGCACGCCGAAGAACGCGGTCGGCTTCACCTCGCCGATGGTGGCGACCAGCTCGGTCGCGGCGTTGTGGCAGAAGTAGGTGTGGCACCCGTTGCAGATCGCGAGGTAGAGGGTGAACATCCGCTCGGCGATGTGCGCGAGCGGCAGGTAGGACACCCACCGGACATGCGGCCGGGCATTGCCGGACTCGGTCGCGGTGATCACCTCGTACAGGATGCTGGCGTGGGTGATGATGACGCCTTTGGGGGTGCCGGTGGTGCCCGATGTGTAGAGCAGCGTGGCCGGGTCGGCCGGCCGGACGCCCGCCACCCGGCCGGCCACCTCGTCAGGCGCCTCGGCGAGCCGCGCAGCCCCCTGCGCCGCGAAGTCCTGCCAGCTCAGGTAGAGATCCCCGGCCGGGCACGCGGCGGCGTCGCGCACGATGATCTTCCGCAGCCCCGGCAGGCTGGCCAGCACCGGCTGCCATCTGGCCAGCTCGGCGGCGCCGTCCAGCACGGCGATCCGCGCGTCGCAGTCGGCCGCCATGTAGCCGATCTGGTCAGCCGCCAGGGTGGCGTAGAAGGTCACCGGCACTCCCCCGGCATGTACCGCGCCGAAGTCGGCGAGCACGTGCTCCAGCCGGTTCGGCAGCATCAGCGCCACCCGCTCGCCTGGCTGCAGCCCCAGTGCGGCGAACCCGGCGGCGAGCTGCAGCACCTGCTCCCTGGTCTGCCGCCAGGTGATGGTCTGCCAGGGGCCGCCGTCGGTGTCGGAATACGCGGGCAGGTCGCCCCAGGACTCCGCGGTGGCGAGTAGCTGGTCGCAGAGCGTCCGGCCTGCGACCGCCTGCTCGAATGCCGCCCGCTGCAGCAGGATCTCGTCCGTCACCGTGAACCTCCGCCAGAGCCGCCAGAAAGGAAAAACCCGCCGTAACGCATGTGACCACGTCATCAGCGCTGCCGCAAGGCGAACCTGCCCCGGATTCACCGCGATCCGGGTTACGGCCGTAGCCTCGGAGGGGCACGCAGGCCGACACGGCAGCCGGCCCGGGAAGGACGCGGGCGATGACCGGCAGGACGGCACGGCGGCGGGTGCTGCGGGTAACTGTGCCGGGCGGCGCCACGGCGCGGGCTGACCTGCTCGCGGCGGAGGAGCCGCTCGGCATCCGGATCGGCGGGGCGGCGTTCAGCCTGACCATGCGGACGCCGGGCGATGACATCGACCTGGCCGCTGGCTTCCTGGCCAGCGAAGGGGTCATCCGGTCGGCCGGCGACCTGACCGCGATCAGGATCTGCTCAGGCGGCGAGTGCGATCACGACGAGCATGACGCCGCAGGCAACGTCGCGGACGTCACGCTGAGCCCCGGTGCCAGTGCCGGGCAGGCCCGCCGCAGGAACTTCCTGACGACCAGCGCCTGCGGCGTGTGCGGTAAGGCAAGCATCGACGAACTGGCGCTCCGTTCTCCCTATGATCTTTCCGCCGACCAGTCGACAGTGGTTCCGGCCGTGCTCGCGGGGATGCCGGACCGGCTCAGGGACGCCCAGCGGGTGTTCGACCGTACCGGCGGGCTGCACGCGGCCGGGCTGTTCACGGCCGGCGGCGAGCTGCTGGCCGTGCGCGAGGACGTGGGCAGGCACAACGCGGTGGACAAGGTCGTCGGCTGGGCGCTGCGGGAGGGGCGGCTGCCGCTGGCCGGCTGCGTGCTGCTGGTCAGCGGGCGCGCCTCGTTCGAGCTGGTGCAGAAAGCCGTGATGGCCGGCATCCCGGTGCTCGCGGCCGTGTCAGCGCCGTCGTCGCTGGCCGCCGAGCTGGCGCAGGAGTCCGGGCTGACCCTGGTCGGCTTCCTGCGCGGCGGCTCGATGAACGTGTACACGGGAGCGCAGCGGCTCGGGCTATGAAGGCCGAGCCGCCACGCTCCTGCGCGGCCGCGCTCCGTTGCGGCTACGCGGCGCGGCCTGGCTCGAGCAGGCCGCGGCGGCGGCGGACGGCTCTGTCAGCCGAGGTGAACAGCGTGTCGACGGCGATCCCAATGATCAGGATGACAATGAGTATCGACGTGGCGCCGGCGAAGAAGTCCAGATCCTGGTAGTTGTTCTCCAGCACGCCGATCGACGGCTGGCCGATGATCAGCACCAGCAGCTCGCCCGCCATCAGGCCGCGGAAGGCAAACGCCCAGCCCTGCTTCATGCCGGCCACGTAGGCAGGCAGTGAGGCAGGCAGGATCAGGTAGCGGTACAGGTTATAACCGCGCAGCCCCATGGTCCGGCCGGCCTTCAGCAGCAGCGGCGGCGTGTAGTCCACTCCGGTAATCAGCCCGTTGGCGATCGACGGCGCGGCGCCGAGCACCATCACGAAGAGGATGGCCGGCGTTGTGAGTCCGAAGATAATGATCGCGAACGGGAACCAGACGATCGACGGCATGACCTGCAGGCCGGTGATGATCGAGCCTACCCCGGCGCGCAGCAGCGGGATTCTCGCCACCAAGGCCCCGACGATCGAGCCGATCACGATCGCGAGTCCATATCCGAGGACCGCCCGGCGCAGCGTGATCCCGACGGCCTGCCACAGCAGCTGGTGATGCATCAGTCCCCAGAGGGTCGGGAGAACGACCGTGGGACCTTTGAGCACGTCGGACTTCCAGCCGGTGGCGACCACGAGCTGCCACAGGGCGAGGACAATCGCTATGGCGAGCAGCTTCGGCCACGTTGCCGCCCAGGCCGACCGGGCGATCCGGCGCGCTCTGGGCTCCTGCGGCACCCCGCCAAGTTCCAGGTTGTCGAGGCCCTCGATGGCTGAGGGCTGCGTCTCAATCGCCATGACGCCTCATCTCCTGCCTAAGCCGGTCAGTCATGGTGCTGGCAAGTTCGGCGACATCGCGGGAGTCCTCCGCGCGGTCCCCGCCCTTTGGCACGTCGTACTCCTCGATGACCCGGCCTGGCCGGCTGGACAAGATCACCACGCGGTCGCCGAGCCTGGCGGCCTCGCGCACGTTGTGCGTCACGAAGAGCACGGTCATGGTTCGCTCGGCGCAGATCCGCTCGAGCTCCTCGTGCAGCAGGTCGCGGGTCATGGCGTCCAGCGCGCCGAAGGGCTCGTCCATCAGCAGCACGTCCGCGTCCTGAGCGAGCGCGCGGGCCATCGCGACCCGCTGCCGCATGCCGCCGGACAGCTCATGCGGGCGCTTGCCGCCGAAGCCGCCCAGGTGCACGGTCTCCAGCAGTTCCTGGGTCTGGGCGCGCCGCTCCGCCTTTGGCACGCCGCGGGCGCGCAGCGCGAGTTCCACGTTCCGCGCGGCGGTGAGCCACGGGAACAGGGCGGGCTCCTGGAACATCAGGCTGACCTTCAGCCCGGCCGTATCAATCAGGCCGGACGTTGGCGCGTCCAGGCCCGCCACCAGCGAGAGCAGGGTGCTCTTGCCGCAGCCGGATGCGCCGATAATGCAGACGAACTCCCCGGGCGCCACGGACAGCGACACCTTGTCCAGGGCCAGCAGCGCACTGCGCCCCTGGCCGTAGACCTTGGAGACATCGGTCAGCCGGACCGCGGCGGGTGCGCTGGCCGTCTCGCGGTCGGCCACGATAGTCAGGTTCGGGAAGGCTGACGCCCCCGGAGATGACTCCGGGGGCGTCAGCCGGCCGCTGCGCATGCTCATGATTTCACCGTGGGTTCCCCTGCCGCTTGCAGCAGTGTATTGAGCGGACCGAGATCGTAGATGCCTGCCAGATTGCTGACCGGCGTCAGCAAGCCGACAGCGACTGCGTGCTGGGCGTCGGTGAGCAGCGACGACGCAATGGGGTCGTCGGTGAACGTGATCTGGGCGAACGCCGCCGACAGGATGGCTGGCTTGAGGCCCTTGCCGAGTATCGAGGTCAGCTCGGCGTTGGCGGCCGTCTCGGCGACCGCCTTGTTCTGGTTGATAAAGTTGTTCGCGTCGATCTGGCCCTTCAGCAGGCCGTTGACGGCACTCGGGTGGGCGGCGAGGAATGCCTGTGTCACGACCAGGTTGGTGGTGACGAACTGCCCCTTCGGCCACAGGCTGGCTTCGTTGACCAGGACGTGCCCGCCCGCCGCGACCATCTCGGCGTCGTAGGGAGCGGGCTCCCATCCGCCGGCGATCTGTCCGGACTGGAACTCCAGCACGGCCGCGGAGTTCGGCGTGGTCGGCTTGATCGGGACGTCGCCGCCACCGGTCTGCGTGGTGGTCAGGCCGTGCTTCTTCAGCCAGTAGCGCAGCGCCACGTCCTGGGTGTTGCCGAGCGACGGCGTGGCCAGCGACTGGCCCTTGAGCTGGGCCGCGCTGGTAATGCTCTTCTTGACCACCAGCTCGGCGCCGCCGGAGGCCGCTCCGGAGATGATCTTGATGAGCTTCCCGCCGGACGTCTGCCATGCCTTGATGGCCGGGTTCGGGCCGACATAGGCCGCGTCGAGCTGGCCCGCGAGCAGCGCGGTCGCCTCCAGCGTCCCGGTGCTGAACGGCACCAGCTTGAGCGTCACGCCGCTGCCGAGGTCCTTGGTGAAGATGCCCTGCTTGATCCCCACCAGGGCGGTGGCGTGCGTGATGTTGGTCAGGAACCCGAGCCGCAAGGTGACCGGCGCGGCGGCGGCCGGGCTGCTGGAGCCGCCGGTACTCGGGGAGCTGGCCGCCGAGGAGCCGCATCCGGCCGCCAGCACGGTGGCGGCGGCAGCCCCGGCAGCGATGAGCCCTCGCCTCAACGTTCGATTTTGCATAGTCCACCGTCGCTTCATCGTCCACCTTTTCCGATCGAGTTGATAGGTATATAAATTTATACCACATCCGCGCGCGGAACGCACGCCCATGGCCCGCGGAAGCGCGCGCCCAATGCCTGCGGAAGCACGCGCCCAATGCCTGCGGAAGCACGCACCCGGTGCCCGCGGATAAGCGCGTGTGAAAGCGATTGACGCCTCGCCGGTGAGTCACATCGCGGCCGTCAGGGGAGTTTCAGCGCAGCGGGAAAACTCAGCGAAATTGTGTGCGCTAGCTGCGGACTTTCCCTCAGCTGTCGCCGGTGTCCTCGAAGTCGATGCCGGCCACGGCAGGAAATTTCTGCAGGCACTCCTGCAACTGCGCAAGATTGGCATCGCTCGCGTTGCTTGTGCTGAACTCGACGGAATAGATCATGTACGGCGCCTTGCGGTCCTTCGGCAGTGCGTCCGGGCGGACGTTCGGCACGTGCGAGCATGCGGCCCTGACCTTCAGCAGCGTGGCGATGGTCGTGGTCGGCTTGAAATTCACGATGGCCCACTGCTTGCCGAGCGCGGCATCGAATTTCGCGCACCCGGCGACGGCCGTCATCAGTAGCACGGCGGCGGCCACCGCGGCGGCCAGCGCGGCGGGCCGCCGGGGAGGGACGCGGCGCGGGGATTCTTGCACGCCCGCCAGCTTACGGGCGGGTAGCGTACCGTCAGGAGCCGGCGTGCCGGGAGCCCGGACTCGCCGGGATCCAGATCAGCCGGCCTGCACAGGACCTGGATCCGGAAGCCGGCGGCAAGGCGACCCCACGCCGGCCGGGGGGAGGGCGGATCGTGGCAGGCCTCATCGAGGACTACGCGCTCATCGGCGACATGCAGACGGCCGCGCTGATCGGGCGGGACGGCTCGGCCGAGTGGCTGTGCCTGCCGCGGTTCGACTCGCCAGCGTGCTTCGCGGCGCTGCTCGGCGACGAGCGCAACGGCCAGTGGCTGATCGCGCCGACGGCATCGCAGGGCCCGCCGTCCCGCCGCGGCGAGGTGAGCAGGCGTTACCAGGGCGACACGCTCATCCTGGAGACCCAGTGGCGCACCGTCGGCGGGACCGTCCGCCTGATCGACTTCATGCCGCCGCGCGGCCACGAGCCCCCGGTGCTGGTCCGGATCGTCGAGTGCGTCGAAGGCGCGGTCGAGATGGAGTGCGTGTTCCGGCTGCGGTTCGGCTACGGCAAGATCGTGCCCTGGGTGCGCCGGTCCGGCGGGGACGTCCTGGCCGTCGCCGGGCCCGACTCGGTCTGGCT
>JBEKFH010000032.1:0-22578 GCA_050013415.1 Streptosporangiaceae bacterium
CGACCAGCATCAGGGTGATCGAGCCACGCTCGGCCTCGCGCTGCGCGGCTACCCTGGCGCCTGCGGTTCCCCCGGCGCCTGCGGTTCCCCTGGCGCCTGCGGTTCCCGTGGCCCTAGCGCCGCGGACGCGCGCACCGGCGCGACCGCGCCTGCGGTCGCGCCACGTCCGGCCCGGCCGGCTCATCGGCCACTCCCTGCGATCAGGTGCACATAGTGCTGCTGTGGTGCCCGATTGTGCGGGACCGGCTGTGACGGTCGCTGTGACATTCACTTCGGCGCTCACGTCAGCCTTCACGTCGGTGTCATTCACCTCGGGATTCACCTCGCCCGGAAAGGATCGAGCGGCGAGGTGAAGCTCCCGATCAGCGTCCGGCCTCCTGGCATTCCGGGGACGAGCAGGTCAGACAGCGAGACCCGGCAGACCACCCGGGCCGAGACATGGGCGGGCAGGCCGACCGGTACCCCGAAGCCGGACAGGCTGACCGTGACCACCGGCGCGCAGTCGATGGAGTCCTGGGCGAGCGCGGACCGGGCGCTGGCCAGGGCCGCGGCCTGGGCCGCGCCTGGGGTCCTGGCGATGGATGCCTGCCGCGCCGCATCCCGAGCGGCGGCGTCCACCGATCCCTGCGCGATCGATGTCCGCCCGGCCGCGATCAGCAGCCCGAGCAGGAACAGTATGACGGGCGCCAGCACGACGAGCTCGAGCGCCGCGTTGCCGTCGTCCGGCCCGGCCCGGCCAGGTCTCATGGTCCGCTCCCTGCTGCTGACGGCGTGAATGCTCACGGCGTGGTGAACTGCTCGACCGGCGCCCGCGCCACCTGCCGGACCCTGATGACCAGGCCGGGCACCAGCGACGGCGCCCGGCCGGTCACTGTGATCTGCACGGTCCCGGCACCGCTTCCCGATGTCGTGACGGCCGGCCCGAGCAGGTAGCCCGGGGCCGCCGAGCGGGCGAACCCGAGAGCCGCCCGCTGGCCGGCGCCTGCCGGGGCGTCAAGCACCCGCGCGGCGTCGGCTCCCTGGCGGGCGGCGGCGAGGGCCGCCTGCCTGGCCAGGTACCACAGCGACGTCTGGACGATGACCATGACCGCCGCCATGAACACTGGCACGATGATCACGTAACTCAGCGTCAGGGCACCAGTGTCACCGCGGCCCGGCCGTCGGTATCGCTTAGCGGGCATCGTCAGGGAATCTTCGCCTCGTATCTCTTGATATCCCTGGTAAAGACCAGGCCGGCGGCAATGGCCGCGACCACGAGGATGCCCGCGATCACGATCCATTCCAGGGTGATCGCGCCGGACTCTGGCCGCCCGGCACGGGCGGCGCTGGCGCGCGCGCGGGCACGGAGCAGCAGGTAGCGGACCACGGTCCACAGCGGGTCCTGCATCGGGGCCTCCTCAAGGCCGGGGCGGGCTTACCCCGCTCCCAGGGTTCGGTAGACAACCGGGAAGATCATGAGCAGCAGGAAGCCGGCTCCTAGCAGGGCGATCGGGATCACCATCGTGGTGCCCCGGGAGCCTGCCTTGGCACGGTCGGCGGCCAGCGCCTGGGCGCGCATCGACGCCGCGCGCGCGGTCAGCGTCTCGATGATCCGCGCGCCTTCCTGGCCGGCCACCCCGGCGATGTCGGCCAGGTCGGCGAGCTCGCTCACGCCGGTCTCGCTGGCCAGGCTGGCCAGGCCGGCCCAGGGAGCGGCGCCGGCCTTGCGGGCCTCGTCGAGGGCGGCGGCGATCCGCTGGAATGCCCAGCCGCCGCCGAGCCCGGCCGCGGCCTCAAGCGCCTCGGTCGGCGCGGCCCCGGCACCGCGCTCGAGCGCCACGAGGTCGAGATAGCTGGTGAGCGCGTGCCGGAAATCGGCCCGTTTCTCGGCCGCGTTCACCCTGGTGACCAGATCGGGGGCGAAGAACAGCGCCGCGCCGAGCGCCAGCGAGGCCACTGCCGGGAACGCCCACGGCAGGCGGCCGCCCGCCAGCGCCACGAGCCCGGCCGCGACGGGCACCGCAGCCAGGCCGGCCACCCCGCAGCCGACCTTGCTGGCGATCCAGGTGTCGCGGTCCTGGCCGAGCATGGCGAGATCCTGCCGCGGCACCGGCAGCCACGGCATCGCCTCGGCCAGCCGCCGGGCGAGATGCCGCGGGGACGCCGCGCCGGCCGGCGCGGCGGGGGCAGGATCCAGCCGGGCCAGCGCGGCGTTCAGGCTCGCTCCCGCTGGCAGGATCTCGCGGACCAGGAGGAAGACGCCCAGGCCGGCGATGACTCCGGCGGCCAGCACCCACAGGTTCACCGTCGCCTCCCGCCGCCAGCCTGGGCCGCCTGCGGGCTGCTGGCGAGCGGGGCCTCGGCGGAAGCGTCGAGGAACCTGCCGGGCGCTGGCAGGCTGCCCAGCCGGTGCAGCCAGGTCAGCGCCGCCGCGTACATGGCGGCGACCAGGGCGAGCACCACCTGCCCGGCCGCAGTCCCGAACGGCGCGGAGTACGCCCGGTTCAAGACCGCGAAGACGGTGAAGCCGCAGACGAAGATCGTGATCCACTTGACCGTCGTCCGGTGCTGCGCCCGTTCCGCCTCGATCTCCCTGCGCGCGGCGACGTCCCGGCTGAGCATCTCGGCCAGCGCGGTGAGCACCGCGCGGGTCCCCGCGCCGCGGCGGCTGGTCGCGATGATGAGCGCGGCGGCGATGCGATCGGCGGCCGGATCGTCGATCTCGGCGGCGAAGGACCGCAGCGCGGCCTCGGTGCCCGCGCGGGCGGCCAGCCGGCGGGCGAGCGCGCCGACCGGCCTGGCGATGGCGGCGGGGGCGGTGCGGGCGCTTGCCTCCAGCGCGTCTTCCAGGCCCCGGCTGGCGGTCAGCATGTCGGCCAGCCGCCGCGACCACTGCTCCAGCGCCTCCAGCGTCTCGGTCCGGCGCCGCTGCTGCCTGGTCGAGGTGAGCTTCGGCAGGAAGATCGCCGCGGCAGAGGCGGCGATGGCCGCCACCGGCCACCGGGTGATCGCGAGGACCGCCAGGAACGCCACGACGGCGATCAGCCAGCGCCGCGCGGACGCCGCCGGCGCGATGGCCCGCAGCGGCCGAGGTCCTGGCGGCGTGCCGGGCGCCGGGGCGCGCCTGGTGAGCTCACTGGCCAGCAGCACGAGCCCGGCCGCGACGAGGGCTCCGCCGAGAGCCGCGATGACGGTCATCGCCAGCCCTCCGCCCTGGCGATGACGCGCGGCTGCCCGAGCATGGCGGCCGGCAGGCCGGCCGCCTGCAGCCTGGCCAGCAGCCGCGGTGACGGGGTGTGCGCCACGGCCGCCACCCCGCCCGGCCCCTCGGGCAGGAAGAGCCTGTTGACCGACGGGCGCTCGGTGTCGCCCGGCGGCATGACCTCGAGGATCTCGGACACGTACCGCACGGTCCGCCTGCCGTCGTACCGCTTGCGGACGTGCACGATCAGGTCGACAGCCATCCCGACGAGCACGTGGATGGCGCGCTCGGCGAGGGCCAGGCCGCCGCGCAGGCTGAGGATCAGGATGCGGTCGAACGCCTCGGCCGGGGAGTTGGCGTGCAGCGTGCACATGGAGCCGTCCTGGCCCGAGTTCATCGCCTCCAGCATCGGCATGATCTCGGACCGCCGGACCTCGCCGACCAGGATCCGCTGCGGGTTGTGCCGGAGCGCGTGCGCGACCAGGTCATGCAGCGTGATTCCGCCGACGCCCTCGGAATTCGGCTCCCTGGCCTCGAATGCGATCACGTCCGGGTGGCCGGGCAGGTCGTGCAGGAAGAGCTCGTACTCGGACTCCAGGGTGGCGACCCGCTCACCTGGCGGGATCTCGGCGGCCAGGGCGCGCAGCAGGGTGGTCTTCCCGGCGCTGACGCCGCCGGTCACGATGATGTTGCAGCGGCTCCTGACCGCGGCGGCCAGGAACCCGGCCAGCGCCGGGTCGATCGTGCCGAGCTCCACCAGCCTGGCCAGGGTCACGTCGAGATGACCGTGCCGGCGCAGCGACACGCACGGCCTGGGCGTCACCGCCATGGTTGCGGTCATCCTGGCCCCGCCGGTGAGCGCGACGTTCACCAGCGGCGTGCCGGCGGAGAAATCCCGCGCGGTCTGGCCGCCGCGGGCCGCCCAGTTGCGGATCATGTCGATCAGCGCCTCGTCACTGGCGGCGACCGGCGGCGCCATCACCCGCTCCCCGGTGGCGTAAGTGATCCAGACCTGGTCGCATCCGTTGATGTCGACGTTCTCCACTTGCGGATCCCGCAGGTAGCCGGCCAGCGGCCCGAGGCCGTACCGCTGGTCGTAGACGGCCTGGGCGAGTGCCTCCCGGTCGGCCGGCGACGGGACGGGCGCGCCTGCCCTGACCTGACGCTCCGCCCAGGCCCTGGCCGCGTCGCGGATCAGCGGCAGGATCGCCTCCGGCGGGGCGCCGTCCTCGAGCCGGCTGGCCACGATGGCGTGGATCTCGGCGACGCCGCGCTGCCAGCGGGCGCCGGCCGGGCCGCTGCCCAAGTCCGGCGGCGGTCCCGGTGCCGCCTGCGCCGGACGCAGCGCCGCCTCGCCCGGCTGGCGCGGCGCCGCCTCCTCGCCCGCCGGCTGCGGCGGCCATCGCAGCTCGGTCATGATTCGCGTCCGTGGGCTGGCCGGGGACCGGACGCCGCAGGCGGCGGGTCGGGCTCGGCCGCTGTGGTCACTACCCGCAGTGTCCGCCCGGTGACCGTAGCGGCCCGGAGCAGCGGCCGCGCGGGCAGGCTCCGGCGGCTGCCCGCACCGTCCGAGAGCACGCCGGCGGTCTTGCGGTCATCGGGCAGCGTGCCGGTCACCGGCACGCCGAGGGCCTTGGCGACCTCGCGGGAGGAATGGGTGCCTGCTCCGACCAGCAGCAGCGTGACGTGGTCCAGCCCGCCCAGGATCTGGGTCAGCATCTCGACCCGCGCCCGTGCCCTGGCCACCTGCCGCAGTGACGGGCGCAGCACCAGGACGATGGCGCTCGCGGCGCGCAGTACGGGCAGCTGCTCCAGGCCCGCGTCCAGGCGGCCGCAGTCGGCGATCACGTCGGCCGGAAGTGACGAGAACGTCGCGGCAAGAGCCGGCCAGGCCGGCGCCAGCCCGGCGCCCTGCCGGGGATCGGAAATGCCCGCCAGTAGCAGCCGCTGGCGGGCGTCGTCAAGCTCGATCAGCTGCGGCCACAGGGCGCTGGCAGCGATGTCCGGGCCGCGGGCCGCGTCGAACGCCAGGCTCAGCAGGCCGCGGGTGGCCGGCACATGACCGGCGAAGAGCCCGGCCAGGATGTCGCCGCCGCTGGGGTCGCATTCCGCCAGGATGACCTGGGAGGGCCAGCCGAGCGCGAGGGCGAGCGCCGATGTCGTCACCCCGGGCGATCCGCCCGCCGAGACGAGCGCGTAGAGCGCCATCAGGGACTCCGCCGGGTGACAATGAGCGCTATCTGGCCGGTCGAGGCCTGCTTCACCAGCGCGGTGCCCGACGCGCTGGGCACGAGCAGGTCGACGACATCGAAGCCGTCCTCGTCGGGGATCGTGCTGACCTTCTCCACGACTCCGGCCACCGGCTGGGTGAGCGCGGCCGGGCCGGTCGCGGTGCCGGCCTGCCCCTGCGCACCGGGGGTGGGGACCGCGAGTACCTGATCGCCGGGGAACAGCCCGCTGGCGGGCAGCGTGGACGGCCGGACAGGAACGGGCACGAGCACCTGGCCGGCGGCCGGCGGCTGCGCCGTGGTGAGCTCCGAGGCGGCGAGCAGCGTACCCGGCCGCAGCGAGGTGGCGGCGACCTGGCCGATCACCTGCGGCAGCTGGCGGCCCGGGATGACCTGGAGGCCCGGGCCGGCCGCGACGGTGGTGGTTGCCACGTCGGCGGACGTGATGACCGCGCCCGCCGGCACGGCGGTCGTCACGAGCACCACCGGTACCTGATGATCCGCCCGCTGGTAGAGGCCGGCGCTGACCAGGATCCCGGCACCGACCAGCGCGACGGCCAGCGCGATCATCGCCGGCCTGCGCCGCCGGGGCAGGCCGCGCAGCTGACCGGGCCGCGGCGCCGCCGGGCCGCCGTTGGGCGGAATCTCCGGCTCGGGATGGTAGGCGGTGCCGAAGCCGGGGACCGGATGGCCAGCGCTCACTGTCCCCCTCCCGTCACCAGGGCCTGCCCCTCGGTCACCCGCACCCGGAAGCTGGTGGTCTCCTGCAGCGGCGGGTTGACCACGCCGCCCGCGCCGCCCGAGCCGGTCCAGGTGGCGGTCCAGGTCACCGTCACCGAGGTCCGGTAGGCGCCGCCCGGCTGGAGCGCCGAGGACTGGGAGTAGAGGTACGAGCACGCGGTGTGCTGCGCGCTGGCCGGGAGCTTCGGGTTGTAGGCGGTGCCCGGGCCGTCGCACGAGACGTCGGGGAGGCCGCCGCCCGGCTGGATGGTCATCGTGCCAGGCACGGCGGTCACCTGGGCCCACACCGGGCCCACCGATACCCTCGCCGTGACCGGATGCCACTTGCGGGCAGGCAGCCACACCCATTCGGGCAGCCCGACCAGGCCCGCCCGCCCGCGCGGCGGCGCTGTGACCGGCGCGGGAAGAGGCACCGACAGATCCGCCAGCGCCCATTGCAGGAGCTCCTGCGGCGTGACGCCGGGATTGGCGTTCGTCGCCGTGGTCGGCACGAGGACCAGGCCGGCCTGCTCGGTGACCTGGCAGGAGATCCACATCCACTTCTCGCCCTTGGGCGCGGGATAGGGGTCCGGGTAGCCAGCCGGAAGCGGGGTGAGCTTGCAGACATCGTGAGTACCGCCGCCGCCTCCGCCGCCAGGACCGCCAGGACCGGTGCCGCCGTTGCTGCAGGTGACCTGCCACCCGGTCGGGGTCCGGATCACGCGGCAGCCCGGCGGCGGGGTGGGGCTTGCCGTCGCGGGCGGCACCGCCTGGAGGATGACCACGGCCGCGGTGACCGCGGCCAGCACGAGGTATCTCACGGATCGCATGGCGCCACCACCGGGACGAGGTTGCTGACGAGCCACCTGCCGCCGCGGCGGACGAGGCTGGCGTAGAAGTTGGCCCGCGGGCTGCCGAAGCTGAGCGGGAATGGCCGGCCGGTCCGCGCGTCCTTGAGGCCGGCGTGGCTGAGGTCAGCGCAGTCATGCACGGTCGCACTGACCTTGCCGACGGTGACGCTGAGAATGTGCAGGACCGGGTTGCCGTCATCGACCGCATGCCGGGCCCAGTCCCGCCTGAGCACCGCGATCAGCCCCGGGATCGCCGCGGCCGGGGCGTAACCGGCCAGTATCCGGCGCGCCCGCCGCGCGTCGCCTGAATTCACGGCCTCGCTGGTGGCCCGCCAGTACCCCGCGTAGGCCGCGACGACCTGCTGGCGCAGCCCGGGCGAATGGCCGGCCGTGCCGGCCGCTGGCTGGGCGGCCGCCTTGGCCGGAAGCGCCACGCTGGCCTGCCCTGCTCCCGCGCAGCCGGCGATCGCGAGGGCGAGCAGCGGCTGGGCCGCCGCCGCCAGGGCGCCGCGCCGGGTCGCGGCAAGCCGGATTCTGGGCCGGCCCCGGGGCCGGCCACCATGTTGACCCGCGGGCCGATCACCGCGCTGGCCAGCGGGCGGGTCACCGTGTTGACCCGCGGGCCGATCACCGCGCTGGCCAGCGGGCCGGTCACCGCGCTGGCCTGCCGTATTGTCCCCGCGCTGAACTGCCGGGCGATGACGGCGCCGACCGCTCGCGCCCGAGCGCGAGAGGGTTAACAGCCGACCAGGTCGGATAAGGCTATACATCAACCGGGATACTCCAGCTCCTGACGATTCGCGTCGTCTGACCGCGTGCCAGCATGCCGCAGACCGGTACTGAGCACAAGGGAAATGGTTGCAAATAGTGACTTGATCATTACAAATTTTCCCGCGCAGCCCGGTAACCGCAACCCGTTGAAACAACGTTCCAACGGCACCCAACCCGCTCACCTGCAGATTGAGCGGGTTCCGGCGAGGCTGCGCGCACGCCTCCTCGCGGGCGCGCGCTGCACTTCCTCGCGGGCGCGCGCGGCACTTCCTCGCGGGGGCGCTCGCGGCGGGCTAGCCTCCTGGCATGGCCTCATCGCCGCGGACTTTCCCAGGACCCTGGTGCGGAGCGCGGCACCGGACTGGGGGCGTGCCGTGACGCCTCCCGGGGTCTACGCCGACCCGCGGGCACAGCGGGCCTGCTGGCATCCGGTCGGCTACAGCAGCGACCTCACCAGCGGGCCCGCCCACGCCGACCTGCTTGGCGAGCCGCTCGTGCTGTGGCGCGGCCCGTCCGGCGAGCCGAGGGCGATGTCCGACCTGTGCGTGCACCGCGGCACCGCCCTGTCGCTCGGCAGCGTCAGCGGCGACGAGATCGTCTGCCCTTACCATGGCTGGCGCTACGCCGCCGACGGCCGCTGCGTGGCAATCCCGCAGCTCGAGAATCCCGCTCTGGTACCAGTGAAGGCGCGCGTGCCTGCGTTCAGAATCCAGGAGCGCTACGGCCTGATCTGGGTTGCCCTGGAGGAGCCGCGCTGGCCGCTGCCGGAGGTGCCCGAGCTTGGGGATGCCGCCTGGGCGGTCGTTTCCGCCGGGCCCTACCGCTGGAACTGCGACGCCGCGCGCCAAGTCGAGAACTTCACCGACTTCGGCCACTTCCCGTGGGTGCATCCGGGCCTGCTCGGTGACCCGGAGCGCCCCGTCGTGCCGCGCCACGAGGTGCGCACCGAAGGCCACGTGCTGCACTACTCGATCGTCCGGCCGGAGGCGCCGGGCACCGACAGCTTCCCGGTGTTCGCCAACGAGCAGGCGTCGCTGCCGGAGCGCCGCAGCCGTTACGAGCTGCACCTGCCGTACACCATCGTGCTGCGGCTGGACTGGGGCGGCCAGCGCGGCATGGTGTACCTCTTCGCCGCGCAGCCGGTGGCTGACGAGCGGTGCGCCGGCTACGTGGTCGTCGGCCGTAACTACAACTTCGACCAGCCTGCCCTGGTGATCAGGGAATTCGAGAACACGATCTTCGGCCAGGATCAGGTGGTGGTCGAGTCCCAGCGCCCTGACCGGGTCCCTTTTGACCTGGCCGCGGAGCTGCACCTGAAGTTCGACGCGGTTGCCGTGGCCTACCGGAAGGCGATGCGGGCGCTCGGGCTGGCTGCCGACGCCCCAGCCTCGCGTCATCGCGAGACGGCCGGCGCGGGCCCGCGTCAGGCGGGCCAGGCGAGTGAGCTCACCCGCGAGTGAGCTCACCAGAGGGCCGCCGCGGGTAACGCGCCGCTGCGGGCGAGGACACGCCGGTCTCGGTTAGCGAGAAACCCGGGCGGTGAGCCGAACCGCGTGGTCGCCCGTTGCTACTTACTCTCCGAGGGAAGCCTTTGGAGAGGTCACTGATGAACGATCCGCACGGGGACGCCGGCGCAGCGACCTTCACCGCCGGTCCCGACGGTGACCGCGACGACGCCGGGTTGGTGCGCAGGATAGGTCAGGGCGACGAGGACGCGATGGCCGCGTTCTACCGCGAGCACGGCCGGGTCGTGCTGGCGCAGGTTCTGCTGGTGGCCGGCGAGCGCGCGGGAGCCGAGGAAATCGTGCAGGACACGATGCTCGCCGTCTGGCGCGGCGCGGCCTCCTTCCGGGGCGAGTCGTCGGTGCGGTCCTGGGTGATCGCCATCGCCCGGCGGCAGACCCGGGACCGGCTGCGGGGCCGCCGGCTGCGGGTGGTGGGTGACGCCTTCCTCGCCGATCAGCCGGGTTCCGGTCCGGGGCCGGAGGCGACGGCCCTGGACCGCGCGGAACTGGCCGAGGTGATGGTCGGGATCCGGGCGCTCGCCGCACCCCACCGCGAG
This sequence comes from Streptosporangiaceae bacterium, assembly GCA_050013415.1. Classification (GTDB taxonomy): domain Bacteria; phylum Actinomycetota; class Actinomycetes; order Streptosporangiales; family Streptosporangiaceae; genus Palsa-506. The sequence goes on from JBEKFH010000032.1 coordinate 9,814, forward strand.
CTGCTGGGCCTGGTCTTCGGCTCCGGGCTCAGCCTCCCCGAGGTCGCCGGCGTGCTGGAGATCCCCGTCGGGACGGTGAAGAGCCGCCTGGCCGCGGCGCGCACCGCGCTCAGCCGGATCCTTAACGAGAAGGGCCATGACCGATGAACGCAGATCCTGCTGACACCCGCTACCCACACCTGGACCTGGCGGACCTGATCGCCGGGGCCACCGGCCAGGCGATAGGCGACCGGGCCCGGGAGCACCTCGCGAGCTGCGAGCACTGCCGCAGCGAGGCAGCCCGCTGGAACCTCGTCGCCGACGGGGTCCGCGGCCTTGCGGCCGCCGCGCCCGAGACAGCCCAGCCCGCCCGCCCGCGGCGCACCGGACGGTGGGTACCGCCGGGTCCCTGGCGGCGCGCCGTGCTGGTGGCCGGCAGCGCGGCCGCAGCGCTCGTCCTGCTCGCGGGAGTCGGCGAGGTGAGCGGACTCGTGCACGTGCACCTGTCCGGTCCCGGCACCTCCGGTTCTGCCACCTCCGGTCCTGGCACCGGGACGGCCCTCACGGCGGTTACCGGGTGCGCCCGGCTCGAGCAGGCCGACGGGACGCTCGAGCAGGTGAACGGCGCCATCCTGGTCATCAAGACGGCCAGCGGGCAGCGGGTGACGGTGACCACGACGGCGACCACATTCGTGTCCACGTCCGGGGCGCTGCTGGGCGACATCACCGACGGCGCATCGGTCATGGTGCGCGGCTCCCGGTCCGGCGGGGCGATCGATGCCGCCATCGTCACCGTCGGGCAGCCGTTCAGCGCGGTGAACCCGCCGGGCTTCGTTCCTGTCCGGGGGACGGTATCGGACGTGAGCACCGCCGGCTTCACCCTCGTGACATCCAGCGGGACCCGGATCCCGGTGACCACCTCCGGCGGCACGCTCGTCGTGGTACCGCACGCCAGCCTGGGCCAGCTGCCGGCCGGCGCCGCCATCTTCGCCGTCGGCCACGCCGGACCGGACGGGACGCTGTCGGCACGGGCAGTGGCGGCGATCCGGCAGCTCCCGCGAGGGAACCCCCATCTGTTCGTACGCCTGAAGAACTGCTCGCCCGCCTCCATCGGCAGCGTGCTCGCGTTCGGCGGCTGATCCGGCCGTGGCATGCGACCCTGGTAGCCACGCCCGGGGCCGCGTTTTGACCGTGTCCCTGGGGGAAGCCGCAGCCTGGAACTCGCCGGGCGGCCTGCCCGGCTACCTGCCCGGCCAGCTGCCCGGCTACCTGTCAGGGAGGACGCTGCCATGCCCGACGCGCACACGACCCTCGCAATCCGCTACGCCGTGCGTTCCGATGTCGGCCAGCTCCGCGAGCGCAACGAGGACTCGGCCTATGCGGGTGCCCGGCTGCTGGCGGTCGCCGACGGCCTGGGAGGTCACGCCGGGGGCGAGGTCGCCAGCGCCGCCGTCATCGACGCGCTCAGGCCGCTGGACGCGGAGCTGCCGGCCGGGCAGCTTCTCGACGCCCTCCAGCACGCGGTTCACCAGGCCAACGAGTCCCTGCAGCGGATCGCCGAGTCGGATCCGTCGCTGCAAGGGCTGGGCAGCACCCTCACCGCGATGCTCTGGTCAGGCTCTCAGCTGGCGCTGGTTCACATCGGCGACTCGCGGGCCTACCTGCTGCGCGGTGGCGAGCTGTTCCAGATCACCCACGACCACACACTGGTGCAGACGCTGGTCGACGACGGGCGCCTCACCCCGGACGAGGCGGCCTCGCATCCGCAGCGCTCGCTGCTGCTGCGGGCCATCGACGGCAAGCAGTCCGAGCCGGACCTGCAGCTGCACGAGGCTGCGGCGGGCGACCGTTACCTGCTGTGCTCCGACGGCCTGTACACGGTGGTGGCCGCGGACAAGCTCCGCGAGGTGATGACCGCGGTCGCCGACCCGGAGCAAGTGGTCAGGCAGCTCGTTGACCTTGCCAATGCAGGCGGCGGCCCGGACAACATCACCTGCGTGGTCGCCGACGTCGTCGAGCTGCCCGGCTAGTCGTCGCCGAGCCGCCGGGCTGGTCGTGCTAGTAGCCGGGCTGACGGCGGGCTACCATGGGAGCATGAACGCTGCAGTCGCGTGCTGGTGGCCGCCGGAGTAAGGCGGCCAGCCAACCCTGCACGCGCGGGCCGCCCCTCGGGCGGTCCGTTGCTGTCACACCGGACGTGACCATCCCTGGGACGACATCGCGCCCTATCCCGGGAGAATCACCATGTCACTGTCCAGCACCATGTCACTGTCCAGCACGACGTCACCGTCCAGCACCACGTCACCGTCCAGCACGACGTCACCGTCCAGCACCACGTCACCGTCCCGCATCACGTCACCGCCTGGCTCACCGCCCGGCACCAGTGCGAACTCGCTGCCCGCCACGATGGCGGCCGCCACGATGGCGGCCGCGGCCGCGAGAAGCGCCGGGATCGAGGCGGAACTGCGCCGCGCGGCCCGGTCATTCCGCGTGCTGACCGGCGACCGGCCGACCGGGCCGCTGCACATCGGCCACTACTTCGGCACCCTGCAGAACAGGGTGCGCCTGCAGGATCTCGGCGCCGACGTCCTCGTGCTCGTGGCCGACTACCAGGTCATCACCGACCGTGACAGCAGCGCCGGAATCAGCGCGAATGTCCTCGGCCTCGTCGCCGGCAACCTCGCGGCCGGGCTCGACCCGGGCCGCGCGACCATCTTCGCGCACAGCCAGGTCGCCGCCCTGAACCAGCTGATGCTGCCGTTCCTGAGCCTGGTGAGTGTCGCTGAGGTGGGCCGGAACCCGACTGTCAAGGAGGAGTTCGCCGCCAGCGGCGGCCGGGTGATGTCAGCGCTGATGTTCACCTACCCGGTGCACCAGGCGGCGGACATCCTGGCCTGCCGGGCCAATCTCGTGCCGGTCGGCAAGGATCAGCTGCCGCACCTGGAGCTGACCCGCACCATCGCCCGCAGGTTCAACGAGCGGTACAGCCCGGCGGGCGCGTTCTTCACGCTGCCCGACGCGCTGCTGGGCGCAGTCCCGCTGCTGCTCGGCCTCGACGGCCAGAAGATGAGCAAGAGCCGCGGCAACACGATTCCGCTCTCGGCCACCGCGGACGAGACCGCCCGGCTGATCATGGGCGCCAGGACCGACGCGCAGCGCCGCATCACCTACGATCCGGCGGGCCGGCCCGAGGTATCCAACCTCGTCCTGATCGCGGCACTGTGCCAGGGCCGGTCACCCGAAGGCGTCGCCGGGGAGATCGGCGACGGCGGCGCCGCCCGGCTCAAGGCCGTGGTGACCGAGGCAGTCAACGAGCGCCTGCGGCCCCTCCGGGCCCGGCACCGCGAGCTGGCCGCCGACCGCGGCTACCTGCGGTCGGTGCTCCGCAGCGGCAATGACCGGGCAGCCGCCCTCGCCGGCGACACGCTGCACCGCGTCAGCGACCTGATGAGCATGACCTACTGACGCGCCCACCCGGCCGGCCGGAATCCGTCAGCGTGGAGGATCCGGCCCGTCCCAGCGTGCGGATCCTCCACGCTGACGGCAATCACGCCGGAGGCGCCCCGCCCCGCCGGTCCGCCGCTCAGCCGGAGGGGACCTCGCAGACGGCGCCGCGGTCGGCGCCGGACACCAGCGCCGCGTACTTGGCCAGCGCGCCGGTGCGGTAGTTCGGCTCGGGCCGCCGCCACGCCGCGCGCCGCCGTCCCAGCTCGGCCTCGTCGACCAGCAGCTCCAGCCGGCGCCCGGGGATGTCGAGCACGATCGGGTCGCCGTCGCGGACCAGCCCGATCGGCCCGCCGTCGAACGCCTCCGGCGCGATGTGCGCCACGCTCGCGCCGAACGTCGCCCCCGAGAACCGCCCGTCGGTCAGCAGCAGCACGTCGCGGCCGAGCCCGGCGCCCTTGATCGCGGCAGTCACCGCGAGCATCTCGCGCATGCCGGGACCGCCCTTGGGCCCCTCGTACCTGATCACCAGCGCGTCGCCTTTGCTCACCTGGCGCGCGGTGACGGCCGCCATGCAGTCCTCCTCGCGCTCGAACACCCGCGCGCGGCCCTCGAACCGGAGCGTCTCGATGCCCGGCGTCTTGACCACCGCGCCGTTCGGGGCCAGCGAGCCGTGCAGGATGGCCAGGCCGCCGTCCGGCTTGAACGGGTCCTTGACTTCCCGGACCACGTCGCCGTCCGGGGCGAACGCGTCCCGGACGTTCTCCGCCAGCGTCCGGCCGTTCACCGACAGGGCGTCGCCGTCGACGAGCCCCGCCGACAGCAGTTCCTTCAGCACCACCGGCAGGCCGCCCGCCTGGTCGAGCTCGCTCATCACGAACCGGCCGACCGGGCGCATCGACACGATGTGCGGGGTCCGCCTGCTGACCGCGTCGAAGTCGTCCAGGGTGAGCTCGACCTCCGCCTCGCGGGCGATCGCCAGCAGGTGCAGCACCGCGTTGGTCGAGCCCGCGGTCGCCATCACCACGGCGGCGGCGTTCAGGAACGCGGCGCGGGTCATCACCTGGCGCGGGCGCAGCCCGGCCGCGAGCGCCTGCACGACGATCTCGCCGGTGCGCCGGGCCAGCTCGGTGCGCTCGGCCGACACCGCGGGCGCGGTGGCCGAGCCCGGCAGTGCCATGCCGAGCGCCTCGGCGCACACCGACATGGTGTTCGCCGTGTACATCCCGGCGCACGATCCGGCGCCCGGGCAGGCCGCGCGCTCGATGTCGTGCAGCTCGCCGTCCGTCATGCTGCCCGCCGCGTGGCTGCCGACCGCCTCGAACACGTCCTGGATCGTCAGCGACCGGCCGTGCGCCCAGCCCGGCAGGATGGTGCCGCCGTACAGGAACGCGGCGGGCACGTCCAGCCGCGCGCAGGCCATCAGCATGCCCGGCAGCGACTTGTCGCAGCCGGCGATGGCCACCAGCGCGTCGAACCGCTCGGCGCTCACCATCAGCTCCACGGAGTCCGCGATCACCTCACGGCTGACCAGCGAGGACTTCATGCCCTCGGTGCCCATCGAGATCCCGTCGGACACCGCGATGGTGCCGAACTCGAACGGCACGGCGCCGCCCTGCCGCACGCCCTCCTTGGCCGCGGCGGCCAGCCCGTTCAGGTGCAGGTTGCACGGCGTGACCTCGTTCCAGGACGAGGCGACGCCCACCTGCGGGCGCTCCAGGTCGGCCTCGCTGAGCCCGACGGCGCGCAGCATCGCGCGGGCGGGCGCGCGGGATGCGCCGGTGGTAAGCGGGCCGGAACGCGGCCGTGGCAGCTTGCTGGTCATCGGGAAAGCCTCCGGTTAGATCGGCTGGGCAGGCAGGGCAAAGATCGGGATGAACGGATTACTCGCGGCTAGGCAGGTGCGCCGGACGCTGTGAGCTCGGGGCTGGCCAGCGGCGCCGCGCCCGCGCGCAGCAGCCCGTACGCTATCCCGTCGGCCAGGGCCTCCCACGACGCGGTGACGATGTCGTCCGAGACGCCCACCGTCGTCCACTCGCCGCCGGCGTCGGCCGAGGTGAGCATGACGCGGGTGACCGCGCTGGTGGCGGCCCGGCCGTCCAGGATGCGGACCTTGTAGTCGACCAGGTGGATGCCGGCCAGCGCCGGGTACACCTCGGCCAGGCCGCGGCGCAGTGCCTGGTCAAGCGCGTGCACAGGCCCCACGCCCTCGCCGACGGCGACCACCCGCTGCTCGCCGAGCAGCAGCCGGACGATCGCCTCGCTGCGGTCGTCGGCGGCGCCGCGCTCGATCACCACGCGGTAGCCCTCCAGCTCGAACCAGGCGGGCAGCAGGCCGGCGGTCTTGCGCACCAGCAGCTCGAAGGACGCGTCGGCGGCCTCGAACGCGTAGCCCCGGTGCTCGGCCTCCTTGATCTGGTCCAGGATGGTGCTGGCCAGCGCCGGGTCGCCGCTCAGGTCGAGGCCGAGTTCCGCGGCCTTGGCCAGCACGTTGCTGCGGCCCGCCAGCTCGCTGACCAGCACCTGCGCGTGGTTGCCCACCGAGGCCGGGTCGATGTGCGAGTAGGCGTCCGGCCGCCGCGCGATCGCCGAGGCATGCAGCCCGGCCTTGGTGGCGAACGCCGACGACCCGACATACGGCTGCCGCGACTCGAACGGCAGGTTGGCGAGCTCGGCGATCGTCCTGGCGGTGGATGCCAGCGCCGCGAGCCTGCCAGGCGGGAGCAGCTCGTGGCCGCGCTTGAGCTCGAGGCTGGCGATGACGGAGAACAGGTCGGCGTTGCCGCACCGCTCGCCGTAGCCGTTGGCCGCGCCCTGCACGTGCAGGGCGCCGCCGGCCACCGCGACCACCGAGTTGGCGACCGCGCAGGCGGAGTCGTTGTGGAAATGCACGCCGAGCCGGGTGCCGGTGACGGCGGCGACCTCGCCGAGGATGCGGACTGCCTCGTCGGGCAGGGTGCCGCCGTTGGTGTCGCAGAGCGCGAGCGTGTCGGCGCCCGCCTCGGCGGCGGCCGCCAGCACCTCGAGGGCGTAGCCGCGGTCGGCGCGGTAGCCGTCGAAGAAATGCTCGGCGTCGAAGATGACCCGGCGCCCCTCGGCGGCCATGAAGCGCACCGACTCGGCCACCATCGCGAGGTTCTCCTCGCGGGTGGTGCGCAGCGCCTCGTCGACGTGCAGCGTCCAGGCCTTGCCGACCAGGGTCACGATCGGGGTGCCGGCCGCGAGCAGCGCTTGCAGGTTCGGGTCGTCCTCGGCGGTGCGCCGCGGCGGCCTGGTGGAGCCGAACGCCGCGAGCTTGGCGTGCGCCCACGGCAGGTCGGCGGCGCGGGCGAAGAACTCGGCGTCCTTCGGGTTCGATCCGGGCCAGCCGCCCTCGACGACGTCCACGCCGAGCGCGTCCAGCGCGACCGCGACGCGCAGCTTGTCGGCCACGGTCAGGTCGAGCCCGACCTGCTGGGACCCGTCGCGCAGGGTCGTGTCGTAAACCTCTACCTTTTCGGTGCCCGGGTCCCCCGCGGCGCCGGCCAGGCCGGCCAGCCCGGGAAGGCCGGACGGTCCGGCGGTACCCGGCTGCCCGGCGGTACCCGGCTGCCCGTCCGCGGCGCCCGCCTCCCCGGCGAGACCGGGCTCCCTGGCGCTCATCGGGCCGCCGCCTTCGCGGACAGCGCGGCGTCCAGCGCTTCGTCCCAGCCGAACGTGGTGTCCGGCGACCCGGCCTCCAGGACGGCCGACACCGCGTCGTCCAGGTCCTGCCCGGCGGCCGTCTCGCCCAGGTGATCGAGCATCAGCGCGGCGGACAGCACCGCGCCGGCCGGGTTCGCCCGGCCCGTCCCGGCGATGTCCGGCGCCGAGCCGTGCACCGGCTCGAACACCGAGGGGCCGGTGCGGGCCGGGTTGAGGTTCCCGCTGGGCGCGAACCCCAGCCCGCCGGTCAGCGCCGCGCCCAGGTCGCTGAGGATGTCGCCGAAGAGGTTGTCGGTGACGATCACGTCGAACCGCGCCGGGTTGTCCACCAGGTACAGGCAGGCCGCGTCGACATGCGCGTAGTCCAGCGCGACGCCGGTCGCGGCGGCCACATCCTCGGCGGTGCGCCGCCACAGGTCGCCCGCGTGGGTGAGCACGTTGGTCTTGTGCACCAGGGTGAGCCGGCCCCGCCGGCGGCCCGCGAGCTCCGCCGCGTACCTGACGCAGCGCTCGACGCCGCCCCGGGTGTTCAGCGATTCCTCGGTTGCCGTCTCCATCGCCGTGCCGCGGTGCACGGTTCCCCCGGCGCCTGCGTACAGACCCTCGGTGTTCTCCCGGACGATGACGAGATCCAGGTCCTGCGGCCGGTGCCGGGCGACGGCACCGCCGACGCCGGGCCGGAGCCTGGACGGGCGCAGGTTCACGTAGAGGTCGAGCTCGGCCCGCAGCCGCAGCAGCAGCCCGCGCTCCAGCACGCCGGGCGGCACCGCCGGGTCGCCGACGGCGCCGAGCAGGATCGCGTCGGCGGTGCGCAGCTCGGCGAGCACCCCGTCCGGCAGCACCTCGCCGGTGGACAGCCAGTGCCGCGCGCCGAGCGGGTACGGCCGCCACTCGATCATGAAGCCGCGGCGGGCGGCGGCCGCGTCGACGCAGCGCCGTGCGACCGCCGTCACCTCCGGGCCGACGCCATCGCCGGGTATGGCGGCGATGGCGTAACGTACGTCGTCTCCCATGCTCAGGCGTCCTCTCCGTCGACCGGGGGGTTCAGCCAGCTCATCATCTGGCGCAGCGGGCGGCCCACCCGCTCGATCTGGCTGTCGGCCGCGGCGGCGCGCAGCCGCTCGAAGTTGGGCCGGCCGCGGTCGTCCTCCTCGACCCACTCGCGGGCAAACTCACCGGACTGGATGTCGGCCAGCAGCTTCGCCATCGCCGCCCTGGTGGGCTCGCCGATGACGCGCGGGCCGCGGGTCAGGTCGCCGTACTCGGCGGTGTCGCTGACCGAGTAGCGCATCCCGCTCATGCCGCCCTCGTACATCAGGTCGACGATCAGCTTGAGCTCGTGCAGGCACTCGAAGTAGGCGACCTCCGGCTGGTAGCCGGCGTTCACGAGCGTCTCGAAGCCGGCGTTCACCAGCTCCGTGACGCCGCCGCAGAGGACTGCCTGCTCGCCGAACAGGTCGCTCTCCGTCTCCTCCTTGAACGTGGTGACCAGGGCGCCCGCCTTGGTGCCGCCGATCGCGGCGGCGTAGGACTTGGCCAGCTCCCAGGCCTTGCCGCTGGCGTCCTGGGCGACGGCCACCAGCACCGGGGTGCCCTGGCCGGCCTCGTACTGGCGGCGCACCAGGTGCCCGGGCGCCTTCGGGGCCACCATCGCGACGTCCACGTCGCCCGGCGCGGTGATGTAGCCGAAGTGGATGTTGAACCCGTGCGCGAAGAACAGCGCGTCGCCGGGCTGCAGGTTCGGCGCGATCGCGGTCGCGTACAGGCCGCGCTGCGTGGTGTCCGGGGTGAGCACCATGATCACGTCGGCCCAGGCGCAGGCTTCGGCGGGCTCGCTGACGGTCAGCCCGGCCGCCTCGGCGCGCTTGCGGGACCTGGACTGCGCGGGCAGCCCGACCTGGACCTCGCAGCCGGAGTCGCGCAGGCTGAGCGCGTGCGCGTGGCCCTGCGAGCCGTAGCCGAGCACGGCGATCTTGCGGGCCTGGATGAGGCTGAGGTCGGCGTCGGTGTCGTAGTAAACGGTGGCCATCGGGAATTGTGTCCTTTCAGCGATGTTCAGGAGGCTCGGCGGGTTCAGGATGCCTGGCTGGCAGGGACCGCGGACAGGCCGCTGTCGGTCATCGAGCCCGCGCCGCGGGCCAGCCCGACCCGGCCCGTGCGGACCAGTTCCCGCACCCTGAAGGGCTCGAGCATGGCCAGCAGCGAGTCGAGCTTGGCGGGGCTGCCGGTCGCCTCGAGGACCAGGGTAGTGGGGCTCATGTCGACGATCTCGGCGTGGTAGACCGAGGCCACCTCCAGCACCTGCGAGCGCAGCGCCGGCTCGGCGCTGACCTTGACCAGGGCCAGCTCGCGCTCGACCGCTGCGTCGGACTGCAGCTCGGTGACCTTGAGCACGCGCACGAGCTTCTCGAGCTGCTTGGTGACCTGCTCGACCGGCGTCGACTGGCCGTCGACCACGATCGTCATGCGGCTGACCCGGTCGTCCTCGGTGGGGCCGACGGCCAGTGAGGTGATGTTGAACGCGCGCCGCGAGAAGAGCCCGGCGACGTGTGCGAGCACGCCCGGCTTGTTCTCCACGAGCACGGACAGCGTGTGGGTACTCATGACCCGAAAACCTCCCTGCGGGTAGCGGCCTGCTGCTCGTCTGCGCTGAACTCGGGGCCGAGGACGATCTCGTCGTTGGGGCGGCCGGCCGGGACCATCGGGAAGACGCCCTCGCGGTCGTGCACGCGGAAGTCGACCACGGTCGGCACGTCGGTCACCGCCAGCGCCTTGTCGAGCACCGCGTCCACGTCGTCGGCCCGGTCGCAGCGCAGCCCGACGCAGCCGTAGGCCTCGGCGAGCTTGACGTAGTCGGGGATGGCGGTGCCGAGCTCGACGTAGGAGTAGCGCTCGTCGTAGAAGAGCTCCTGCCACTGGCGCACCATGCCGAGGAAGCCGTTGTTCATGATCAGCACCTTGATCGGCAGCTTCTCGATCGCGCAGGTGGCCAGCTCCTGCGCGGTCATCTGGAAGCAGCCGTCGCCGTCGATGGCGACCACGAGCTCGCCGGGCCGGCCGACCTGCGCGCCCATCGCGGCGGGGACGGCGAAGCCCATCGTGCCGAGCCCGCCGGAGTTGATCCAGGTCCGCGGCTTGGTGAAGGAGTAGTGCTGGGCGGCGTGCATCTGATGCTGCCCGACGCCGGACACCACGATCGCGTCACCGCCGGTCAGTGCCGACAGGCGCTCGATCACGTGCTGCGGCTTGAGCGGGCCGTCGGCGTCCTGGGTGTAGCGCAGCGGGAACTGCCGCTTCCACTGGTCCACTGCCGCGGTCCAGCCGGCCGTGTCCGGCGCTCCGCCATCGCTGACCAGCTCCGCCAGGCTGGCCGTGATTCCGGCGATCGCGGCCCGGACGTCGCCGGTGATCGGCACGTCCGGCGTGCGGTTCTTGCCGATCTCGGCCGGGTCGATGTCGGCATGCACGATCTTGGCGTTCGGGGCGAAGTCGGCCAGGCGGCCGGTCACCCGGTCGTCGAACCGCGCCCCCAGCGCGACCACCAGGTCGGCCTCCTGCAGAGCGGCGACCGCGGTGTAGCAGCCGTGCATGCCGGGCATGCCGAGCGCGAGCGGGTGCGCGTCGGGGAACGCGCCGCGGGCCATCAGCGTCGTCGTGACCGGCGCCCTGGCCAGCTCGGCGAGCTGCCGGAGCTCGGCGTGCGCGTTGGCCTTGATCACCCCGCCGCCGACGTAGAGCACCGGGCGGCGGGCCTTGTGCAGCAGCTCGGCGGCAGCGCGCATCTGCCGCGGGTCGGGCGGCCCCGGCAGCTGGTAGCCGGGAAGCTGCAGGGCCGGCGGCCAGTCGCCCCAGCTCATCGGCGCCTGCAGGATGTCCTTGGGGATGTCGACGAGCACCGGGCCCGGCCGGCCCGTCGAGGCAACGTGGAACGCCTCGGCGATCGCCGCCGGGATGCGCTCGGCATCGGTCACCAGCTCGTTGTGCTTGGTGACCGGCAGCGTGATCCCGGTGATGTCGGCCTCCTGGAACGCGTCGGTGCCGATCAGCGCGCTCGGCACCTGGCCGGTGATGGCCACCATCGGCACCGAGTCCATGTAGGCGTCGGCCAGCGCGGTCACCAGGTTGGTCGCGCCGGGGCCGCTGGTGGCGATGCAGACGCCAACCCGCCCGGTCGCCCACGCGTAGCCCTCCGCGGCGTGCCCGGCGCCCTGCTCGTGCCGGACGAGGATGTGCCGCAGCGATGACGACAGCAGCGGGTCATAGGCGGGCAGGATCGCGCCGCCTGGCAGCCCGAAGACCACGTCGACGCCCTGGTGCTCAAGGCTGCGGACGAGGGCCTGGGCTCCGGTCAACTGCACGGGATGCTCCTTCGATGAGATGATCTGCCAGCTTCGCTTGGATGAGTGCCAACAAAAAACCTCCTCGCCGTCCGGCGTAGGAGGTGGTAGCGCGAGCTCTGCGTGCGGGCTCGCGCTACGTGATGAGGAGTACCTGATGGTGTTTGATGCGGGTAACTATTCCAGCAACTAGCCGGTCAGGCAAATCCGGCGCCCGGGAACTCAGCGGTCCAGCGCCCTGGACAGCCCGGCCCGCGCATGAGTCGGCCGCCAGGGACCTCAGCGTGGTGCCGCCTGGGCCGGTGACTGGGCGGGCAGCCAGGACGGCCTGCCCGCCTCGAACGCAGTGATTGCGTCGGCGTGCCGGAGCGTGAGCGCGACGTCGTCGAGCCCCTCCAGCAGCCGCCAGCGGGCAAAGTCGGGCAGCGCGAACGGCTCTTCCAGCCCGGCCGACGGGATGGCCACCGTCCGTGCGGCCACGTCGACGACGACCTCGGCATCCTCATCCGCGGCGAGCGCGGCGAACAGCCTCGCCACGGCGGCAGCCTGCACCTGGGCCGGCACCAGGCCGGAGCTGACCGCGTTGCCGCGGAAGATGTCGGCGAAGCCCGGCGAGACGACGGCGGCGAAGCCGAAGTCCTGCAGCGCCCACACCGCGTGCTCGCGGGACGATCCGCAGCCGAAGTTGTCACCGGCGACGAGGATCTTCGCGCCCGCCGCGCCTGGCCGGTTCAGCACGAACGCGGGGTCGTCGCGCCAGGCCCCGAACAGGCCGGGCGCGAAGCCGGTGCGCTCGACCCGCTTGAGCCACGCCGCGGGAATGATCTGGTCGGTATCGACGTCGTCGCGCTGCAGCGCGACGGCCCGTCCGGCGATGCGCTGTACCCCGGTCATGACAGGTCTCCTGGCAGCGTGAAGCGCCCGGCCACGGCTGTCGCCGCCGCCACCGCGGGCGATACGAGGTGGGTGCGGCCGCCGGGTCCCTGGCGGCCCTCGAAGTTCCGGTTGCTCGTCGATGCGGACCGCTGGCCGGGTGCCAGGATGTCGCCGTTCATGCCCAGGCACATGGAGCAGCCAGCCGAGCGCCACTCGAATCCGGCGTCGGTGAACAGCTTGTCCAGGCCCTCGGCCTCAGCTTCGGCCTTGACCCGTGCCGAGCCGGGCACCACGAGCGCCCGCACGCCGGCGTGGACCCGCCGGCCGCGGATCACGTCGGCCGCGACCTGCAGGTCCCGCAGGCGGCCGTTGGTGCAGGAGCCGATGAAGACGACGTCGACGGGGATGTCCCTGATCGCCGTGCCGGGCTCCAGGCCCATGTAGG
>JBEKFH010000033.1:0-21834 GCA_050013415.1 Streptosporangiaceae bacterium
GGACGCTGATGTACAGATGCCCGGCGATCTGGGCATTGGTGCGTCCCTGGGCGACCAGCGTGACGAGCTCCTGCTCTCTGGCGCTGAGCCGCGGCGCGCCCGGCGGCTGCGGTCGCCGAGGGTCCGGCTGATCGGGGACAGCGAGCATGATGGCGAGCTCAACGGCGGTAGCCAGGGTCATCGCCGCGCCGCGCTCCTCGGCTGCCCGGAGCCGGTCCGCGCCCAGCGCGGGCGCGATCGTGCGCAGGCATTCCTCCCGGCGCAGGGTGTCCTGCGGCATGTCGAGCAGCCCTTCCTCGCGCAGGAACGCCGCGTAGGCGGCCCACAGCGTGACGGCATCGGCGCTGCGGCCCGTCGCCGCGCACAGGAAACCGCAGACTGCTCAGAGCCCTCGCCTCGGCGGCCGGGTAACCAATTTCGCTGGCCAGAGCCAGGGCGCGGTGGGCGTCCGCGGCCCCCTCCGGAACACGGCCAAGGAACATCAGGCTGCGACCGGCCGGCCAGAGCGTCAGCCACTATCGGCGAAGGGACGCCCGCTGCCAGAGCGTCAAGACTGCTCTTCAATGCAGCCGCGGCCTTCTCCGCCACCTGAAGCGCGTCGCGCACTAGCGCGGCAGCGGCCCCAGGCTGGCCCCCGGACTCGTCCAGCCGGTCAGCCCCGTAGGCGCGCAGCGTCTCCAGCATCTGATAGCGGGCCCGGCCATCCGGCCCCGCCCGAGGCGACACGAGCAGCGAGCAGTCCACCAACCGCAGCACCGCCGCTCGCCCGCCCGCTCCCGCCACGGCGTCCGCAGCCTCCAGCGTGAACGGGCCGGGGAACACCGCCAGCCGGCGAAAGGCACGCTGCTCATCCTCGCCGAGCAGCTGGTAACTCCACTCCACCGCCGCCGCCAGCGACCGGTGCCGCGGCGCGCCGCCCCGCCATCGGTGCCGCCTGGCAGCGCCAGCGGCGGCAGCCGGTACCTGGACTCCCCCGCCACCTCCAGCGGTGCCCGGCTCGTCGCCAGCACCCGCACGTCATCCGCGGCGGCGAGCAGCACTTCGCACAGCTCAGCCGCGGCCCCGGCCACGTGCTCGCAGTTGTCGAGCACCACCAGCAACTGCTGGCGCGCCAGCACGCTGGAGAGCGATTCACGTACCGACTTGCCGGGCGCCTGCGGCACCTGCAGCGCCACGGCCACCGCCATCGCGACGTCCGCAGGGTTGCGTGTCAGGCTTGCCGCGCGGCGGCCACCAGCAGTCCGCGAACCGCCAAATCTCCAAGATCAGCAAAATTAACAGTCTGTGACCTGTTTTGATAGGCATTCGCTCCCTCGCCCCCGCGAAAGATCGAGCTTGTCTATAATTCCCGTCATGCTGGACGTGACGAGGCTCCGGGTGCTCGTCGCCGTGGCCCGGTACGGGTCGGTGACGGCGGCGGCACGGGCGCTCAACTACGCCCAGCCGTCCGTCAGCCACCACATCGCCCGGCTGGAGGCGGAGACCGGCGCGAGGCTGCTGCAGCGGGCCGGGCGGGGCGTCCGGCTGACCGACGCCGGGCGGCTCCTGGCGGAGCGAGCGGAGGAGATACTCGGCCGGCTCGACGCTGCGGAGAACGAGCTCGCGGCGCACGTCGGGCTCCGCGAGGGCAGGGTGCGGCTGGCGGCGTTCCCGTCAGCGCTCGGCACCATCGTTCCGGCCGCCGCCGCCTGCCTGGAAGCCGAGAGCCCGGGGATGGACCTGATGCTCGCCGAGGCCGAGCCGCCGGAGGCGCTCCGGATGCTCAGGGCCGGCTACGTGGACGTCGCCCTTGTCTTCCGGCACTACCAGGAGACCGCCGACGACGGCCCGCCGAGCGGGGACGACGAGGGCGCGCGCGGCACGCTGCTACTCGACGAGCCAGTGCACCTGGTCACCGCGATGGCCGCACCGCGGGGCAGGTCCGGCTTGTCGGGCGAGTCCGGCTCGTCGGATGGTCCCATCCCATCCGGTGCGCCCAGCCCGTCCGGTGGGCTCGGCGCAGCCGACCTGGCCGCCTACGCGGGGCACCGCTGGATAGCCGGCTGCGACCGATGCCGCGGCTACTTGCTGCGGCAGTGCGCGCTGGCGGGCTTCACCCCGAAGATCGCGTTCACGACGGACGATTACATCGCCGTCCAGGCACTGGTGGCGGCAGGGCTCGGGGTCGCCACCCTCCCGGATCTCGCGCTGCGCTCGGCGCGGCATCCGGGTATCTCGACGGCGGCGATCAGCGGAGCGCGCCGGCACGTGTTCGCGATGACCTACGGGGAGCCGCCCGATCCGCCAGCCACGGCGCGGCTCATCGACGTGCTCATGCGGGCAGCCCGGCCACTCAGCTCCATGGCGTGACGGGCAGCCGCGACGATCCGCGCTGATCGGCCGACGGTCCAGACCCGGCCCTCAGATGGCGCGGCCCTCCCCGTCCTCAGATGGCGCGGCCTCCCCAGACGACGCGGCCCTCTCCGGTCCTCTGCTGGCGCGGCCCTGCCCGGCCCTCAGATGGCGCGGCCCTGCCCGGCCCAGTAGGGATCCCGCAGCCGTCGCTTGAGCAGCTTGCCACTGGGATCCCTGGGCATCTCGTCAATGAAGTCGACCGACCTCGGCCACTTCATCCTGGCAAGCCTGCCTTCCAGCGAGCCGATTATCTCCGCCGCGAGCTGCGGTCCCGGCTGCACGCCGTCCGCGGCCTGAACCACAGCCTTGATCTGCTCGCCCCACTCCTCGTCGGGGATGCCGAACACGGCCACGTCGGCGACCTTGGGATTCATGATGATCTCAGCCTCGATCTCGGCCGGATAGATGTTGCTGCCGCCTGAAATGATCATGTCGGCCTTCCTGTCGCAGAGGAACAGGAAGCCGTCGGCGTCCAAGTAACCGACGTCGCCCACCGTGAAGAAGCCGCCGAGCCTGTTGGCGTCGGTCTTCGCCGGATCGTCCTTGTAGGCGAACGTGTCGGTGCCCATCTTCATGTAGATCGTGCCGGGCACGCCGGCCGGGCATTTCTCCCCGGCGTCGTCGGCGACCATGACCTCGCTGACCGGCCAGGGGGTGCCGACAGTTCCCGGACGGGCCAGCCAGTCCTGCGGGGTGGCGATTGTCCCGCCGCCCTCGGTGGCCGCGTAGTACTCGTAAACCCGCGGCCCCCACCAGTCCAGCATCGCCTGCTTGATCCCCACCGGGCACGGCGCGGCGGCGTGGATCATCCATCTCATCGAGAACAGGTCGTAGCGGTGACGCGTCTCCTGCGGCAGGGACAGCATCCGCTTGAACTGCGTGGGCACCATGTGCGTGTTGGTCACCCGGTAGCGCTCGACCAGCGCCAGGGCCTGCTCGGAGTCCCAGCCGTCCATGCACACGAGCGTGTGGCCCAGATGGATGGCGCCGCCACCGAACACGGTCACGGCCGTGTGATAGTTCGGCGACGTGATGAGATGAACGTTCGGCGCCCCAGAGGTGACCCCGAAGAACTGCAGGAGCGCCGACCCCAGAGCGGCTGCTTCGTCCGGGTCCAGCCCGGACAGGTCGCGCCGCACCCCTTTCGGCCGGCCGGTGGTGCCGGACGTGTAGTGCATGGCGCTGCCGGCGGTCCGGCCCTCCGGCATGCTCTCCGGCTGGCCCGCGCGGAGGTCTTCGACCGGGGTGAAGCCGGGCACGTCGCCATAGCCAAACCTGGCCCCGGCCGGGAGCCCTGCCAGGTCGGCGGCCGCAATGCCGGCGGCGGCGAACCGCTCGTGCACGAAGAACGCCCGTGCCTCGCAATCCCCGACGATATAGGCGATTTCCGGGCCGGTGAAATGCCAGTTGACCGGCGTGAAATACCAGCCCGACTGGAGCGCGGCGAGGTAGAGCTCCAGCGGGGCTACCCCGTTCGGCAGGACGGCGGCGATGCCGTCACCTGGCCGCAGGCCGCGGGCCCGCAGGCCGTGGGTGATCTGATGGACCCTGGCCAGCAGGTCGGCCCCGGTGTGCCGGGTGCCATCCGCCTCGATCACCGCGACCCAGCCGGGATCATCCTGCGCGCGCCGCCAGAACCCGAGCGATTCCACTGTCCACCGCCCTCCTGGCACCGCGCCTCTTGGCAGCGCGGCGCGCAGCCGCGGTGGCGCATAGCGGACCCAAGACCGAAGTAGAGCACGCCGAATTCCGGCGGACAAGGCCCCCGCTGTGCTGATCAAGCGCCCACCCAGGGATTGCTGGCGGGCGCGGCACCTTGCCAGGCAGCCTGCCTACAACTTAGACTGAACATTCAGTCAAACGCGTCAGGAGTGCGTAATGGTTACCCAGCAGGCCTCTCCGATCGGGTCGCGAGCCGACCAGCGGACCGGGGCCCCGGTCAACCTTTCCGAGATCATCGCCACGCAAGAGGAAATCTTCACCCGACGGCAGCCAGAATCACGCCGGATGGCCACCCGGGCCGGCCACGCGCTGGCCGGCGGCGTGACATCAAGCTGGCAGATCACCCGCCCGCAGCCGGTCTGGCTCAGCCACGGCAAGGGATCCAGGATCTACGACGTCGACGGGAACGAGTACGTCGACCTGCACGGCGGGTACGGCGCCGGGCTCGCCGGGCACGGCCACCCGGCGATCGTCGAGGCGGTCCGCGGCCAGGCGGCGCTCGGCACTCATTTCGCTCAGCCGACGCGCGGCGCGATCCTGGTCGCCGAGGAGCTGTCCCGCCGGTTCGGGCTGCCGCAGTGGCGGTTCGCCAACTCGGGCACCGAGGCGACGATGGATGCCGTCCACCTGATGCGCGCGATCACCGGCCGGGACCTGATCATCAAGGTGGAGGGCTGTTACCACGGCCATCATGACTCGGTTCAGGTGTCGGTCTGCCCGGAGGCCGACGAGGCGGGACCGGCGGACAAGCCGGCCCAGGTGCCGTCCAGCACGGGCATCCCGCGGGCGATCACGGACCTCACCCTCGTCGTCGGCTACAACGACCTGGCCGGCGTCGAGCGCCTGCTCGACGAGAATCCCGGCCAGGTCGCCGGGATGATCATCGAGCCGATCATGATGAACGCGGGGATCATCCTGCCCGAGCCCGGTTACCTGGCGGGGCTCAAGGAACTGCTGCACTCTCGCGGCGCCTACCTCACCTTCGACGAGGTTAAGACAGGGCTCACCGCCGGGCCGAGCGGCGCCACCGGCGTGACCGGCGTCGTGCCCGACCTCATCTGCCTGGCCAAGGCGATCGGCGGCGGCATCGCCGTCGCCGCCATCGGCGGTTCCGCCGAGGTCATGGCGCACGTGAACGACGGCGAGTACGAGATGGTCGGGACATTCAACGGCAATCCGCTGGCGATGGCCGCCTGCCGCGCCATGCTCTGCGATGTCGTCACGCCCGAGGCCTACCAGCGGATCGACGCGCTGCGGCTGCGCGCGGTCACCGGGCTGGAGCGCGAAATCGAGCGCGCCGGGCTCGACGCTCAGGTGGTCGCCATCGGCGCCAAGGGCTGCGTCGTGTTCACCAGCGCGCCGGTGCGTGACTTCCGCAGCTTCCTCGATATCGACGACGCCTACAGCCACGCGCACTGGCTCTTCCAGCACAATGGCGGCGTCTTCCTGCCGCCGTGGGGGAAGATCGAGCAGTGGCTGATATCCGTGCAGCATGACGAGGCGGACATCGACCGGTTCGTCGGTAATTTTGCTACGTTCGCGACTGCGATGCGAGGATAGTCTGGTCCGATATCTGGAAGATCCTGCGCCAGCACTCGTCGTGGGAGTACTCCTAGCGGGAGGACTACCAGGCTGACGGATTGTTCAATCAGGACCGCCAGAGAAAGGGGTGAGCCGCGTGCACCCCAGAGAAGGCTGGCAGGCCGACGGAGCTCCCCGGCTCAGTTGGCTGGCTGGCGGAGCGCCCCGGCTCGGCTGGCAGGCTGACGGAGCCCCCCGGCGGGTCGGCCGGCCGACCCGCCGGGGATTCCTGAAGCAGGGCGCGGCGGCGGCGCTACTGGCCGCCGGCGGCGGCGCGCTGCTGGACGCGTGCGCGCCGGCCCTCGCGGGCAACGTCACGGTACCGCTGCCCCGGCCGAGCAACCCGGTAACCTGGCCGGTCTTCAAGGACAACCAGCCGATCGCGAGCGCACTGCCGCCCGAGCGCGGTGCCACGCTGCAGATCTTCAACTGGGTCGCCTACGTCAACCAGGCGTGCGTGAACAACTTCCAGAAGAAGTACAAGTGCAAGGCCGAGGTGACCACCTTCAACACGATGGACGAGGCGCTGGCCAAGCTGCGCAGCGGGCTGACCTTCGACGTCTTCATGGGCGTCACCGTCGATGTCCTTGGCCAGCTCATCGAGTCGAAGCTGATCCAGCCGGTCAACCACAGCTACCTGCCGAACATCACCCAGGAGTGGCCGGACTTCAGTAATCCCTTCTACGACCGCGGCTGGCAGTACACGGTGCCGTACACCATCTACACGACCGGGATGGCATGGCGGAAGGACCTCGTCCACGAGAACCCGTACACGATGACGAACCCCTGGGCGATGCCCTGGCAGGGGAAGTACAAGGGCAAGGTGGCGATCCTCGACGACTACCGGGAGGGCATCAGCCTCGGCCTGATGAAGAACGGGATCTTCAACCTGAACACGACCGACCGTCGCCAGATCGCGCTCTCCCGGCAGTCCCTGCAGGACCTGTCGAACCTGGTCGACGTGCACATCGACAACAAC
This sequence comes from Streptosporangiaceae bacterium, assembly GCA_050013415.1. Taxonomy (GTDB): domain Bacteria; phylum Actinomycetota; class Actinomycetes; order Streptosporangiales; family Streptosporangiaceae; genus Palsa-506. The sequence goes on from JBEKFH010000033.1 coordinate 6,677, forward strand.
GACTACACCGAGGTCCCGACCGGGCAGATCTGGATCCACCACGCATGGTCCGGCGACATGGCGGCGGCCGGGGAGTACATGCCCAAGGGAGTGCCTGTCGAGGTGGTCGGGTACTGGTTCCCGCCCGACGGCAAGGGCCCGGTGGCGAACGACACGCTCACCATCCTGCGCTCGGCCACCAACCCGGTGCTCGCCCACCTATTCCTGAACTACCTGATGGACCTGCCCAACGCGCTGGAGAACATCAGCTACAACGGGTACATGCAGCCGCTCAACGAGATCACGCCGCAGCGCCTGGTAAAGGAGAAGATCCTGCCGCCCAGCCTGGCATCCACCGCGGTGCTCCCGTCCTACTTCCGACGCGGCGTCGCCGAGCTGCAGCTGCCGGTGGACGCGGACGCGCTCTGGCAGCAGGCCTGGCTGGTCGCGAGCAACGGGATTTAGCATGCCAACCGCGCCGCCGCAGCCGCCTCAGGAAAAGCCCCCGCCGCCCCCGCCGCCGCCCGCGTCGGCCCCGCGGCCCCCGGCCGGCCACGCGCGCAAGCCGCGCCGCGACGGCAGAAAGCCGGTCAGCCTGTTCTGGGTCGCGCTTGCCACGCCCGGGATCCTCTGGCTCGCGCTGCTGTTCATCGTCCCGTTCTACGCGGTGCTCGCGATCGCCGAGGGCCAGCTCAACCGGCTGACCGAGTCGCCCATCGCGCAGTACAACCCACTGCGCTGGAGCTCGTCTAACGTCATCAACGTATTCCACGACCTGGTCGGCGGCACCGCGTTCGCTGGCCCGATCGTGATCAGGACCATCCTGTACGTCGCCGCGGCCTCGCTGCTGTGCCTGGTGCTGGGCTACCCGGCCGCGTACTTCGTCGCCCGCTTCGCGGGACGGCGCAAGGGCCTGTTCCTCGTGCTGCTGATCGCGCCGTTCTGGATCAGCTACATGATGCGGATGCTTGCCTGGATCGACCTGCTGCAGACCGACGGCTACGTGAACAGGGCCTTGCTCGACGTGCACCTGATCAGCCAGCCGATCGACTGGCTGGGCGGGAAGGGGATCACGGTCATCTTCGGCCTTGTCTACGGCTACATCCCGTACCTGATCCTGGTGCTCTACGCGGGCCTGGACCGGATCGACCCGTCGCTGATCGAGGCCGGGCGTGACCTGGGGCTCGGCCAGGTGCGCACCTTCATCCGGGTCACCCTGCCGCTGTCCAGGCAGCCGATCCTGACCGGCATGCTGATCACCGTGCTGCCGATGCTCGGCGACTACTTCACCAACCAGCTGCTCTCCGGTGCGCCGAATACATCGATGATCGGGAACCTGATCGAGGGCCAGCTCGGCACGCCGGGCCTGCAGGGCCAGGGCGCGGTGCTCTCGCTGCTGCTGCTGGTGGTCCTGCTGGCCCCGATGATCTACTACGTGGCGGCGACCAACAGGTCATCCCGGGAGGCAGCGTGACCGCGACCGGCGCGACGACGACCGCTACCGGACGGACCGGTGCGGCGGCGCGGCGGCGCGGCGGCGCCGCCAGGATCGCGCCGTGGCGTAACCCGTGGCGCCATCCGGTGTTCCTGGAGAGCTTCACCTGGCTTTACCTGATCTGGTCGCTGGTGCCGATCGCGCTCGCCGTCCTGTTTTCCTTCAACAACGGGAAGTCGCAGGCCGCCTGGCAGGGTTTCTCCTGGCGCTGGTACTTCACCGACCCGGTCAACTCGGTGCTGCACAACACCGCGCTGCACGACTCGGTCATCCAGACCGTCCGGCTGTCGGCCTACACCACGGTGATCGCGGTACCGCTAGGCGTGGCGTTCGCGCTCGGCATCAACCGCTGGCGCGGGCGCACCTCGTCGACATTCAACTTCGTGATGATCCTGTCCTTCGTGGTCCCGGAGCTGATCTTCGGCGTGGCGATGTTCTTCGTCTTCACCGTGCTGTTCAGCTTCGTGCACCTCGGCACGATCGCGGAGACCCTGGGCCTGGTCACCTGGAACGTCAGCTGGCCGGCGATCATCGTCCAGGCGCGGCTGGTGACGATCGGCCATCAGTACGAGGAGGCCGCTGCCGACCTCGGGGCCACCCAGTTCCAGACCATGCGCAGGGTGCTGCTGCCGCTGCTGACGCCGGCCATCTTCGCCAGCGCGGTGCTCGTCTTCTCCAGCGTGATCGATGACTTCGTGATCGTCGACCTGCTGTCCTCCAATGTGGGGAACACGCCGATGTCGGTCTACATCTACTCTCAGCAGCACGGCGGCAACGGCGGGCCGGCCCTGAACGCGCTGGGCACGATCATGCTGGCGATGTCCTTCATCATCGCGGTTGTCGGGTTCATCGGCTACCGCATCATGACCCGCGGCGAGCGCGGCGACGCCAAGCTGGCGCTCACCACCATCGCCGGAGCCTGACCCGGCCGCCGCCCCGGCCCGGTCATCGGCGCCCTGCCCCCGGCGCGGCCCCTCGCCGGACCGTCCCGCCGCCGCCCGCCTGGCTCAGGGAGCCGACGGGGCGAACGGCGTCAGGCCGTTCGCCGTCATGAAGGCCGGCAGCGAGTCGTACTCGAACGCGTGCCAGAATCCGGCGCCGACGGTGCGGTTGAGCTGCACCACGCTCTGGCTCCGGTGCACTGCGGTTGCGGTGACGTACGGTGCGGTGCCGAAGACGATCCGGTTGGTGTTCAGCCCGCTGATGCTGAGCGCCAGGTGCAGCATTGCGCTGACGCTGAGCGTGCTGTCCACGCTGACCGCGCTGGTGAGCGCGTGCAGGACCGTGCCCGCGCTGAGCGGATTGGCGAGCATGCCCGTCAGGCGAAGCTGCTTGAGCACGCCGCGCAGGTATTCCTGCTGGCGTTGCTCAAGGCCGACGTAGCCGCTGAGCAGGCCGTGCCGGTCGGTGACGTACTCCAGCGCCTGGGTGCCGTCGAGATGATGCTGGCCCGGTGTCCAGATCACCTGGCTGGACGGGTCGTATGTCGTCTTGGGGACGTTCACGGTCACCCCGCCCAGCGCGTTTGTCAGGGCGCGGAAGCCAGCCCAGTTGATGATCGCGAAGTGGTCGACCCGGACGCCGGTGAGATGCTCCACCGTCTCGATCATCAGCGTCGGGCCGCCGTCGAGGTATGCCGAGTCGATGGTGCCATGACCATGGCCGGGAATCGGCACCCACGCGTCGGAAGGTATCGACACCACGTAGGCGCCGGCGCCTCCGGCGATCAGGTGCACCAGCATCAGTGAGTCTGACCGGGGGCGCTGGCTGCTCGCGGCGCTTCCGCTCGCGGCGCTTCCGCTCGCTGGCGGGCCCGGCGACTGGGTGTCCACGCCGCTGACGAGGAACGTCTGGTCATTCGCGGCCGCTCCGGTCGGCAGCGCCGGCCGTGCTGAGGTGGGTATCGACGCGAACGGGTTGCCAAGGCGCTGCATGCCGCCCAGGTCGTGCCGGGCCACCAGGTACGCCGCCGTCCCGGTCCCGGCGATGATCACGATGAGCGCCGCCAGGCTGATCAGCACCACCTTGCGCGCGCGACGGCGGCGCGGCGGGCGCAGCGGGCCCTCCTCATCGGGATCCCACGGCACCTCCACCACCGGACGCCGCACCCCGATGCCCGCGTCTGTGTCCCCCGGATCGAGATCCCCCCGATCGGGAAGTCCCGGATCGAGATCCCCGGGATCAAGCTGTCCCGGATCAAGCTGTCCCCGGCGCTCCCCTGCCCGGCCCGGCGTCCATGAGCCTTCCACCCGTTCTTAACCTCCCGCGCAATGCGCCCGGCAGTTCCCGGGAAATCAGTCGCGCACCTCGACTCGGATGCCTCGCCACGATATCTGGCGATTCATTTGTATCCAGCCCCATGTTCCAACTGATTATCACCCAGAGAATACGTTCTGTCATAAATTAACGATAAAAGCCCCCCTGCCGACGCGCTGGCGGCACGCTGACAGCGGGTCAGCTGACCTTCAGGGCGTCGTCGTCCGCCGGCTGCTCCGGCTGGCCCGAGTCGGACAGCACGCGCAGCGCGTCCGGCGCGAGGAACGCGTGCACCGGCGTTCCCTGGGTCAGCTGATCCCTGGTGCCGTCGTTCTGCAGCAGCACCTGGAGCTCGGCACCGGGCGCCAGCCGCAGGATCACCTGGGTGGCGGAGCCAAGGTACACCAGCCGCTCGACCATGGCCGGAACGCGGTTGGGCCCGGCGGAGCCGAATGCCTCCACCCTGACCCGCTCGGGCCGGATCACCGCGCGAGCGGGGCCGGCTGTGTCCGCTCCGCCGTGGGTAACCTCGAGGACCGACTCGCCTAGCCTGACCTGGCACCGGGCGCCCGGGCCGCGCTCGATGACCTCGACCTCCATGAGGTTGGAGACGCCGAGGAAGTCCGCCACGTAGGTGTCGGCAGGCTCCTCGTACACCTCGTGCGGCGCGCCGATCTGGACGATCTTGCCGCCGCGCATCACCGCAAGCCGGTCGGACATGGTCAGCGCTTCCTCCTGGTCATGCGTTACGTAGAGGAACGTGATGCCGACCTGCTCCTGCAGCGCCTTGAGCTCGATCTTCAGCGACCGGCGCAGCTTGGCGTCCAGCGCGCCGAGCGGTTCGTCGAGCAGCAGCACCTGCGGCTTGAGCACGAGCGCCCGGGCCAGTGCCACCCGCTGCTGCTGGCCGCCAGAGAGCTGGCCGGGACGGCGCTTGGCGAACGAGCGCAGCTTCACCAGTTCCAGCGCCTCGTAGACCCGGGTCTCCAGCTCTTTCTTGTCCACCTTGCGGCCGCGCAGCCCGAACGCGACATTCTCGAACACGGTGAGGAACGGGAAAAGCGCATAACTCTGGAAAACCGTGTTGACATTGCGCTTATGCGGCGGGACGCCGGACACGTCGAGGTCGTCGAGCAGGATCCGGCCAGCGGTCGGCTGCTCGAACCCGGCGATCAGCCGCAGCGTGGTCGTCTTGCCGCAGCCGGACGGGCCGAGCAGCGAGAAGAACTCGCCGCTGGAGATGGTGAGGTCGATCTCGTCGACGGCAACTTCCGCGAAGCGCTTGGTCAGCGCGACCAGCTCAATCTTGCCACCAGCCACCGTGGCTACCTACCCTTCGGACGGGGCCAGCGGCCCTTCGGACGGGGCCAGCGGCTGACGCCGCCGGGGCCTGCGGTTGACGCCGCGCCTTCCCCGGCCCGGGCTCCACTCGAACCCCAGCTGGTTTGCGGCAAAATGCATGCTTAGCTCGTAGGCACCCGCCGGGTCAACCACCGGGTCCGCCAGCGCGATCTGGATGGCCAGCCCGTCGAGCAGCGCGGACAGGCCGATCGAGAAGTCCGCCGCGTCCAGCTCGCGGAACTCGCCGGCCTCCTGCCCGGCGAGCACGAGCGAGGCGATCATCTCCCGCCAGCGCTCGTCGGACTTCTGCCGGACGCTGGCGACCTCGGGGTTCCTGGCCGCCTGCGCCCAGAAGTCCAGCCAGAGCAGCCACGAGCTCTGCGGCTCGGGATCGGCCTCGGGCAGGCAGCTCATCGCCACGATCTCCTCGATCCGCGCGGCGGCCGTCGGCAGCGACGCCAGCCGGCGCTGGCCGTCCGCGTACCAGGTGTCCTCGGAGTACCTGATCGCCTCGGTGAGCAGCTGGTCCTTAGTCTTGAAGTAGTAGATGACCAGGGCGGGGCTGATCCCGATCCGCTCGGCGACGTCCGCGATCCTGGTATCGGGGTAGCCACGCTCGGAGATGACCTCCAGGGCCGCGCGCAGCATCTGCTCCCGGCGCAGGTCAGCGGTTCCCTGGGCTGCGGTTCCCTGGGCTGCGGTTCCAAGGGCTGCAGTTCCCTGGGCGGCGGTTCCCTGGGCTGCGACAGCCTCACGGACCTGGTCTGTCATCGCGGCAATCCTCTCCGCCTCTTGTCAACAAGGTAGCAGCTTTTTAGACTGAACATTCAGTCAACTATCGATGCAGGCTCGCGGCCGCGCCCGGCAGGCGGCCGCGCCCGGTCGCCCGGCAGGCGGCCGCACCCGGAAGGAAGTCGCAGTCATGGCCGCAACATACGACGCGATCGTCGTCGGCGGAGGGCATAACGGACTTGTCGCCGCCGCGTACCTGGCCCGTTCCGGCGCCAGGACCGTGGTGCTGGAGGGACGGCACAAGACCGGCGGCGCCGCGACCACCGAGGCGCCGTGGCCCGACGCGCCCGAATTCAAGGTCACCCGGCTCTCCTACGTGATGAGCCTGATGCCGCCGACGATCATCAAGGATCTCGATCTCGCCAGGCACGGCTACCAGATCTACCCGATGGGACCGTACTACCAGGCGTTCGCCGACGGCGGGTCCATCAAGCTCTACGCCGACGACGCGCGCCGCAACCACGAGGAAGTCTCCAAGTGGTCCAAGAAGGACGCGGACGCCATGCCGCGCTGGGACGCCTGGATCGAGGGCCTCGCCGAGGTGCTCGGCCCGCTGCTGCTGACCGTGCCCCCGGCGATCGGCTCGCACAAGCCGCGTGACCTGGCCGGCACCCTCCGGCTGGCCTGGCGGCACAAGGGCCTGGACGTGCGGACGATCGCCGACGTGACCCGGCTGATGACCATGAGCATCTCCGACCTGCTCGACGACTGGTTCGAGTCGCCCCAGGTGAAGGGCGCTCTCGCGGTCAACGGGGTGATCGGGACCTGGGCGGGCCCGTGCGAGCCGGGCACCGCCTACGTGATGGCCCACCACTCGATCGGCGACGTCGGCGACGGGCACCTGGGGAACTGGGGGTTCCAGGAAGGCGGCATGGGCGGCGTCTCCAGCGCGATCGAGCAGGCCGCGCGCGGCTACGGCGTGCAGATCCGGGTGAACGCCGCGGTGGCCCGCGTGCTCATCGCTGACGGCAAGGCGGCCGGCGTGGTGCTGGCCAACGGCGAGGAGATCCGCGCGCCGGTCGTGGTCTCCACCCTGCACCCGCGCACGGCGTTCCTTGAGCATGTCGGCGCGGAGAACCTGCCGCCTGACTTCGTCAGCGACATCGAGCACTGGAAGAGCCGCAGCGGCGTCGTGAAGATCAACCTGGCGCTGGCCGAACTGCCGGACTTCACCGCCGACCCCGGCACCCACCTGCAGGAACACCACACCGGCTCGGTGGAGATGGCGCCGTCGGTGGAGTACATCGAGCGCGCGTTCCAGGATGCGCGCGAGGGCAGGCCGGCGCTGCGCCCGTTCAGCGACGGGGTGATACCGACCGCCTTCGACAAGCGGCTCTGCCCCGAGGGAAACCACATCATGTCGTTGTTCACCCAGTGGGTTCCGTCGGACTGGAATGAGGCGCCGCACACCGAGGAGCTGGAGGCCTACGCCGACCGGATGATCGACTGCTACAACGAGCTCGCGCCGAACTTCAAGGGCTCGATCCTGCACCGCGACATCGTCGGGCCATACGAGATGGAGCACGAGTACGGCCTGGTCGGCGGCAACATCTTCCACGGCGAGCTGTCGCTGGAGCAGCTGTTCCACATGCGGCCGGCACCCGGCTACGGCGACTACCGCACCCCGGTCGGCGGGCTCTATTACGGCAGCTCCGCCACGCACGCGGGCGGCGGCGTGTGCGGCATCCCCGGCTGGCAGGCCGCGCGCGCCGCGATCGCGGACAAGAAGGCCAGCCGCCGCGCCAGCCGGGTCCGCAAGATCACCCGGCGGTCATGAGCATCGGGGAAGAGACAGGCACCGGGGAAAAGACACAAGCAGCAGAACGGGGAGTCCAGCCCGGTCCCGCCCGCCAGCGGCCGGCCCTGCTGGCGCTACTGGAAGCACGCAGCATCGCGCTGGTCGGGGCTTCGCCCCGGCCGGGCAGCTTCGGCCAGCGGATGGTCGACGAGGTCGCCCGGAGCCCGGCCCGGCCGCGGATTGAGCTGGTCAACCCCCGGTACGCCGCGATCGGCGGGCGGCGCTGCCACCGGTCGCTCGCCGACCTGCCGGAGCCGGTCGACCTCGTCCTGCTCGGGGTGCCCGACTCCGCCCTTGAGCAGCAGCTCACCCTGGCGGCCAGCCGCGGCGACGCCTCGGCGGTGATCTTCGGCAACGCGCACGAGGAGCCGATGCAGCTTCCCCCGCGCGGCGACCCGCTAGCGGCCGGGAACCGTGACCCGGCCGGCCCCCCCGCCCGGCCCGCCTTGCGGGGGCGGCTGGCGTCCATTGCCGCGGCGGCGGGCATGGAGCTGTGCGGCGCGGGCTGCATGGGGTTCGTCAACGTCGCCCGCGGCCTGCGCGCAATCGGCTACGTCGAGCCCGATCCGCTGCCCGCTGGCCCGGTCGCGCTGGTGACGCACTCGGGATCGGTGTTCTCCGCGATGCTGCGCAGCCGCCGGGCCATCGGGTTCACGATCGCGGTCTCCTCCGGCCAGGAACTCCTCACCCCGGCCGCTGCCTACCTGGAGTACGCGCTGAGCCTGCCGGAGACACGGGTGCTGGCACTCGTCCTAGAGGCAATGCGGGAGCCTGGCCGGCTGCGCGCGGCGCTGGCCAGCGCGGCGGCCAGGGACATCCCGGTGGTGCTGCTCACGGTGGGACGCTCGGCCAGGGGGCAGGCCATGGTGGCGGCCCACTCGGGCGCGCTTGCCGCGAGGGACGGCGGCTGGGAGGCGCTCGCGAACGCCTACGGCGTGCACCGGGTCGGCGACCTGGCCGAGCTGGCGGACACCGTGGAGATGTTCGCCATCGGCCGCCGAGCCAGCCAGCCCGGGACCGCGGCCTTTCAGCCCGGGACCGCGGGCGGCCACCTCGCGATCGCCGCCGCCCAGCCCCAGACCCCGGCCGGCCAGCCCCGGACCGCCGCCGCCCAGCCCCAGACCCCGGCCGGCCAGCCCGGGATCGCCACCGTGCATGATTCCGGCCTCGAACGCGCGCACACGGCCGATCTCGCCGAGGAACTCGGCGTGCCGTTCGCCTCGATCGGCGAGCCGACGCTGGCCCGGCTGGCCGGCGTGCTCGATCCCGGCCTGGAGCCCGCCAACCCCCTCGACATGTGGGGCACCGGCCGCGATGCCCGGGGCCAGCTGGCCGACTCGCTGGTCGCGCTGGCCGACGATCCGGCCGTCCGCGCCGTGGCGCTGGCCGTGGACCTGATCGGCGAGCTCGACGGCGACCGGTCCTATCCCGGTGCCCTGCTGGACGCCGCGGCCAGGACCGCCAAGCCGCTAGCCGTGCTGGCCAGCCTGCCGAGCGCCGTCGACGCCGGCGTCGCGGGTGAGCTGCGCGAGGCCGGCATCCCGGTGCTAGAGGGCACCCGCACCGGCCTGCTGGCGCTAGGCCACCTGCTGGACCACGCCAACCGGGCCAGGCTGTCCACCCTTGCCGCAACCCCCGATGGCTGGCAGCCGGACGAGGCGCGCCGCGCGCGCGGCGTCGCCCTGCTGGCCGCGGGCCGCGCCGCCGGGGCGCCGCTGCTGGAGCTGCTGCGCGAGTACGGGATCGCCACGGCCCGCGCCGAGCCGGCCAGCAGCGCCGAGGCCGCCCTCGCCGCCGCCGCCGCGATCGGCTACCCGGTCGTACTCAAGACCGATGAACCCGCCATCCCGCACAAGTCGGACGCCGGCGGGGTCGTCCTGGGCATCGATGGCCCGGCCGAGCTCGCCGCCGCCTACCGGGACCTGGCCGCCAGGCTCGGCCGGCGCGTGCTGGTCTGCGAAACCATCCCGCCCGGCACCGAGCTCGCGCTCGGCATCGCCCGCGACCCGGACCTCGGCCCGCTCGTCGTCGTCGGTGCCGGCGGAGTGCTGGTGGAACTGCTGGCCGACCGGGCGGTCCGGCTGCCGCCGGTGAGCGAGGAACAGGCCAGGCGCATGATCGGCGGACTGCGGACCGGCCGCCTGCTGGCCGGGGTCCGGGGCGCTCCACCTGCCGACATCGCTGCGGTGACCCGCGCGATCACCGGCCTGTCAGCGCTCGCAATGGACCTCGGCGACGAACTGGCGGCGCTAGACGTCAACCCGCTGATCTGCGGCCCGGCCGGGGCCGTCGCGGTCGACGTGCTGGCGATCAGTCGCCGCCCGCAGGACCGCGGATGACCACACCAGCGTGGGATGGCCGCGTGGCCCGGACGCTGAACCCCTTTCTGCGGGAAGGCGCTTGATATTGTCAGGGAGCCCCCGGCGCTGCACTGACGCAGAGAGGCAAGGCACACCGTGAGCCGTGGAGAGCGCACTGGCGAGACAACGCCAGCCCCTCCCCCGCCGTCGGCCGACTCCGGCTTCCCGGCAGGCGCCCGTGACGCCGACATCCGGTGGCAGCGCCCGTCGCCGCGGTTGCTGCGGGCCAGGCGGATCCAGGCCGGGCTGGTCACCGGGCCGATCGCGCTGCTCGCCGGCCTGCTGCTCGGCGTCGCCGCGTCGCCCGTGGCTGGCCTGGGCACCGGGCTTGGCCTGGTGGCGGCCGGGGTGGTGGCGGAGCGGTTCCTGGCCCGCCGCGTCGCCGCGTGGGGCTACGCCGAGCGGAATGACGACCTGATGGTCCGGCGCGGGGTAATGATCCGCCGCGAGTCGGTCATCCCTTACGGGCGGATGCAGTTCATCGATGTCACGGCCGGCCCGGTGGAGCGAAGCCTGGGGCTCGCGACCCTGCGGATGCACACCGCCGCCGCGGCCAGTGACGCGCGCATTCCGGGACTGGAGCGGGCGGAGGCCGGGAAACTGCGGGACAACCTTGCCGCGCTTGGCGAGGCGCAGGCGACCGGGCTGTGACTCACCTGCCGCCCGATAACCCGCCGGCGCCCCTGCCGCCTGACGGCCCGGCGGCGCCACCGGGCGGCGCCGGGCGGCTGCCCTGGACCGAGCGCGATACCGTCTGGCACCGGCTGCACCCGCTGTCACCTCTCGTCCGGGCCGGACGCCATCTGGTCACCATCGGCACCCTGGTGCTCGTCCTCTTCTTCGCCAACCGGAAGGGGACCGGCAGCGATCTCGTGGTCAACCTCATCCTGGTGGCGCTCGTGCTGGCCGGCGGAGTGGTGAGCTGGCTCGTCACTCGCTGGCAGGTCGCCGACGGCGTGCTGCGGATCGAGACCGGCCTGGTCCGGCGGCAGTCGCTGCGCTTCCCGCTGTCGCAGGTCCAGGCGATCGACGTGGTCCAGACCGGGCTGGCACGGGTGCTCGGGCTCGGCGAGCTACGGCTGCGGATGGCAGGCGCGGATTCCTCAGGAGGCCGCCTGGCCTCCCTGCCGCTCGCGGACGCCGAGCGGCTGCGCCAGCACCTCCTGTCGATGGCCCGCGCACCCGGTTCGCTGGCCACCCGCGCCGCCGCGGTCACGGCACCGGGCGTCGTCAGCGCCGGCCAGGAGCCCGGGGCCCGCGACGAGCCCCGGGACAGTGGCAACCCCGGGGACGACAGGAGGCCCGGGGACAGCCGCAAGCCTTCTACTGGCGTGGAGCCCGGTGACGGCGGGGAGCCGGGGAGACTGATTTTCCGGGTCCGATCCCGTCGCCTCGCCGCGGCCATCGCGCTGAGCCGGCCGGGCGTCATCGCCGCCGCCGGGATCGCCGCGATGATCGCCGTCGCCATGCTGAACCGCCAGCCCGGCGTCTTCGCTTCGCTGCTACCACTGGCGGTCGGAGTCGTGCTCGCGGTCTGGCGCCAGTTCAACAGCGACTACGGGGCCACCGTCGTGGTGGCAGCCGACGGGCTGCGGCTGCGGTCCGGTCTAGTCCAGATGACCGCAGAGACGATCCGTCCCGGCCGCGTTCAGGCGGTGCGGCTCGTCGAGCCGCTGGCTTGGCGCGCGCTCGGCTGGTGCCGGCTCGAGGTCGACGTCGCGGGTCCGCGGCAGCGACGGGAGAACCGGTCGGAGTCCCGGCGGCTGCGCGCGCTGATCCCGGTCGGGTCGCGCGCGGACGCGGAGCAGATGATCAGCGAACTGCTGACCACGCGGCCCGCGCCATCGCGGCTGCCGCCGCGAAGCGCCCGCTGGAAGGCCCCATTGACCTACCACTTCCTCGCCTGGGGCAGCGACGACCGCTACGTCGTGGCCTCGCGTGGCCGGGTCTGCAGGAAGACCACCTGGGTGCCGATGGAGAAGGTGCAGAGCGTCCGCTGGGTGCAGGGCCCGCTGCAGCGAAAGCTGGGGCTCGCGTCAGTGCGGCTGGATGTCGCCGGCAAGAGGGTCACCGCGAGCATCCAGGACCGCGGCACCGACGAGGCGGGCGAGATCCTGCGCTGGCTGCCCGGCCTGGCCAGCGACGCGCGGACCCGGCACCAGGCAGCCTAGGCTGTTCGGGTGGCACACACAGCCAGCGAAGCGACCGGCGGCCGGTCGAGGAACCTGATCCTGGCCGCGATGATCTTCGCCGTCGCGATGACCTTCATCGACCAGACGATCGTGTCTATCGCCGTGCCCGAAATCCAGAAAGAACTCGGCCTGAGCAGCACCGGCGTGCAGTGGGCGGTCAACGCCTACCTGCTGTCGCTGGCAGCGCTCTTCGCCTACGGCGGCCGGCTGGCCGACACGCTCGGCCACCGGAAGATGGTCACGCTCGGCGTCATCGTGTTCGCGGGAGCCTCAGCACTGTGCGGGCTTACCCCGAAGGGAAGCCTGGCCGAGGCATGGATCGTGACCTTCCGGGTGGCGCAGGGGGCTGGCGGCGCAATCATGTTCCCGGCCGCGCTGGCGATCGTGGTGCAGACCTTCGCGCTTCGCGAGCGGGGACGGGCGCTGGCCATATTCTTCGGCATCGCCGGAGGCCTGACCGCAATCGGCCCGGTCCTCGGCGGTTACCTCACGGAATGGACCTGGCGGGCCATTTTCTGGGTGAACATCCCGGTCGCCATCATCGCCCTGGTGCTCATCGTTATCTCGAAGCCGACCACGGCGCACCAGCCTGCTCGCATTGACTATCGGGGCCTGGTCCTGATCGCGGCCGGGGTGGCCCTGAGCGTGTTCGGATTCCAGCAGTCGTCCATCTGGGGTTGGAGCAATCCTGGCACCGGTGCCTGCATCGCCCTGGGCGCGGTGCTGCTGGTCGCGTTCTACTTTGTCCAGCTCCGCACCCCGTCGCCGCTCATCCAGATGAGCATCTTCCGAATCCGGCCGTTCCTGGTAGAGAACATCGTGCTCGGCGTCGCCATGCTGGTGTTCGTCCCGGTGTTCTTCTTCTCCAGTGAGTACGCCCAGATCGCGCTAGGCAAGACATCCCAGCAGGCCGGCCTGTTCCTGCTGTATTTCTTCATCGGGTTCGTCATCGCGGCGCAGATCGGCGGCCGGATGCTGGACCGGCGCGGGGCGAAGCTCCCGGTGACGCTCGGCTGCGCGCTGGCCGCCGTAGGGTTCTGGCTGTGGGCCGGGAAGGTCCCCGACCTTGACTTCGTCTCTCAGGTCTGGTTCATCATCATGGCGGGCGCCGGGATGGGGTTCATGCTGGGCCCGGCCAGCACGGACGCCGTCAACCGGGCATCCAGGCTCTCCTACGGCGAGGCGACCGGCATCACGCAAACCGTCCGGAATTACGCCGCGAGCCTCGGCCTCGCGATTCTCGGCACGATCCTGGTCTCGCAGATGCGCTCCCGGCTCACCACGACGCTGATCTCCCTGGGCGTCCCCAGCGGGCGGGCCGCGAGCCAGGCATCGAGCCTGTCGCAGTCCCAGGGCGGGCACGGCAGCATCGCCTCGATTCCGCCATTCGTGCGGCTCGACTTCGCCTACTCCACCCGCACCGTGCTGCAAGTGATGGCAGGGATCATGGCAGTGGCGGCGGTGGTGGCCGTGGTCGGCCTGCGGGCAGGGGTACAGGAGGAATCGGACGCGACAAGGGCAGAGCCGCAGGCAAACCCCTCGCCTCCTCCGCAGGAGCAGACCTCGCCTCCGGTGCAGGGCGGAATCTTGCCCCGGCCCGACGAGCCTTAGCCGGCCAGCCGCGCCATGACAGCGCTACTGCGCCAGGCCGGGCTGCTTGCCCTGGTCGCGGGTCTGTGGGCGGTCGGCGGCGGATCCGCCAATGCCGCGACTTCCTCGTCCCGCGCGGTAGGCGGCGCGCCCGGCTCTGGCTCTGGCTCCTGGACGGTGTATCACCACGATGCCTCCGGCACTGGGGTGGCAACGTCGGTGGCCCACGTCGACACGGCCAACCGGGCGTGGACGTCACCGAGGCTCGACGGGCAGCTCTACGGCGAGCCGCTCGCCTGGTCGGGGCGGGTCTACGTGGCAACGGAGAACGACACGGTGTATGCGCTGTCGTCCCGCACCGGCGCGGTGGCCTGGGCCGCCCATGTCGGCACCCCCGTGCCCGCGGCGTCCCTGCCCTGCGGCGACATCACGCCGACCGTGGGGATCACGGGAACGCCGGTCATCGACCAGTCCCGGGGCGAGATCTTCGTGGTGGCCGACGAGCTGAGGCACGGCACGCCAGCGCACATGCTGGTCGGTCTCGCCACCAGCTCGGGCAGGATCGAGATGACCAGGGATGTCGACCCGGCCGGAGCCGACACGGCGGCGCTGCTGCAGCGCACCGGGCTGACCCTCGACGCCGATCAGGTGGTGTTCGGCTTCGGCGGCAACGACGGGGACTGTGCCGCCTACCGGGGCCGGCTGGCGGCCGTACCGGAGACGGGCGGGAAGCCGAGGTTCTTCACCGTCGACGCCGCGGCCGATGAGTCGCAGGGCGCGATCTGGATGGGCGGGGCGGCACCCGTCGTCGACAGCAAGGGCAACGTCTGGGTCAGCGTCGGAAACGGCTCGGTGTACTCCTCCAGCCACGCGTACGACGACAGCGACTCGGTGCTCGAGTTGTCCTCGTCTCTCCGGCTCCTGCAGTTCTTCGCCCCAGCCGACTGGGCCACGAACAACTCCGAGGATCTTGACATGTCGGCGGCTCCGGCGCTGCTGCCCGACGGTCAGGTGATCCTCACCGGGAAGTCCCGCATCGTCTACCTGCTCAACGGCTCGCGTCTCGGCGGTATCGGCGGCCAGCAGGCAGCGCTGGGACCGGCGTGCGACGAGGACATCGACGGCGGCATCGCCCTGGTGCGCAGCACCGTCTACCTGCCCTGCCTGACCGGCATCATCGCGGTCCGGGCGGCACGGTCACCGCCGGCGCTGCGCCTGCTCTGGAGCTCAGGAACCGGCGGCGGCCCGCCCATCGTGGCCGCGGGCCTGGTCTGGACGATCGGCCAGAACGGCACGCTGTACGGACTCGATCCGGCGACGGGCAAGGCGGCGCAGCAGGCGTCGATCGGCGTGCC
>JBEKFH010000034.1:0-21809 GCA_050013415.1 Streptosporangiaceae bacterium
CCGATGTTCTGCACGACGTCGCGGAGCACCGCGTCCGGGGCGTCGATCCCGAAGGCGGCCGGGTTGCCGAGGTTGAGCTTGAGTATGTGGTGCCCGGCGGCCTCCAGTTGCCTGGCGCGCCGCAGCACCGGTCCCCGGATGTCGTACCGGACATTCTGCAGCCTGCTCGCCTGCGACACCATTGCCCGCTCCTCCTCGTCTCAGTGGCCTATCGTGCCCGAAGAGGGCGTCATCTCGCTGGGATTAAAACGCGGGTGGCCACTCTGCCACGTTCAGTCAGCTTAAAGCGTCACAGGTCGGGATGGATCATCCAGGCATTCGGCTCCCAGTAGGAGCCGAGGTCGTTCTCGCGGTCGATGTGCAGCGTCGCCAGGCCGCGGGGGAAGACATACTCGCCCGTCTCGGGGAACGGCAGCCCCGTCCATGTTTCCCAGTCGGCGACGGTCCCGGTGATGCGGAGCGAGCGGGGCAGGGGCGTGGCGACCCGGGCGCCGAGCGACTCGTGCACCCGCATCCACGGGTCCAGCAGCTTCCCGTCCTCGCGCCGCCACCGGACGTAGCTCGCGATGGGCGCCAGCGGGTAACGCTCCTTCCACGACGGCCGCACCGGCGCGATCAGGCGGCGCAGCCCGTGCCGCTGGCCGATCGAGCGCATCGCGGCCAGGATCTCGACGGCCAGGCCGCGGCCCCGGCCATCCGGCGGAATCTCCGCGGCGAGCGCGCACAGCGTGTCTGCCGCCCCCGCCGCTCCCGCCGGCCCCGCCGCCCCCGCCCCTGCCGGCCCCGCCGCTCCCGCCGCCGGCCCACCCAGCGGGCCCGCACCGAAAAGGACCTCCACGACGGCGTCGATCCCGTCGGGCAGCGTCTCATCGCGCCCATCCCATGCCACCGGCGCGGTGTAGCCGCGGGCAGCGACCGAGTCTTCCCCCTGGTCGTAGAGCACGAACTGAAACTCCGGCAAGTCCTCGCTGAGCTGCCCCCACCACCGGTTCAGCACGTCGCCGTGCAGGTTGTACTCGGGCCACACCGGCACCGGGCCGAGGCCGCGCTCCCACAGGTCCGGCCGCTCCGCGGCCGTGTGCACGGTGATCATCGCTCCCCTTCCGCGCCCGCCTGGCGGCGGGCCAGCAGCCGTCGTTTCGCCCCGTGCCGGTCATCGGGCAGGTCGCGGAAGGCCAGGACATCGAACCCGTCCGGAAGCAGCGACGCCGGCTCGCCGGGAGCCAGGCACCATCCGGCGCGCAGGCCCGGCCGGGCGCCCACGGCCTCAGCAGTGAACGCCTCGCAGCCGAGCACCCCGCCAGCCATCACGCCGTCAGCGGCGGCGGCGAACACGGCTCTGTCCCAGTAACCGGTGCACAGCACAACGGCCGAGCCGCGCGGCGGCGGGTGCCACGTCCCTAGGTCGGCGTGCACGAGCGTCAGCAGGCCGCCGAGCCCGCGCCGCCTCGCCTCCTCGCCGAGCAGGCCGAGGGCCACCTCGGAGATGTCCACCGCGACCACCCGGCGCCCGGCCCCGGCAGCCAGCAGCGCACTGCCCGACGCGCCGCTCGCCAGATCCAGAACGGGCCCCTCCGGCAACTCCAGAGACAGTGCCAGCACCGCCAGCGGGTGCGGGACGAACGACCCGCCCGCGCTCTGCTGATACCTGGCGTTCCATCTCAGCCGGTCTGGATGACCAGCCAGGTCAGCGGGAATCTGGCGCAACGCAGCGACTCACCAGCTGGCCGCGTACAGCACGATGTCGTCGCCGCGGGAGTCCCTGGTGCGCTTCTCCGGGTGCAGGCCGATCTTCTCGGCGACCCGCTGCGACGGCCGGTTGTCCGGGTGGATGATCGCGGTCAGCCGCCGGGCGCCGAGCTCGTCACGGGCAAGGTCCCGCGAGGCGGCGGCGGCTTCTGTCGCGTAGCCCTGCCGCTGCAGGGCCGGGCGCACGTGGTAGCCGACCTCCAGCTCCTCCACGCCGTCGACCATCTGCGGCGTCAGTCCGCAGTCCCCGACGAACTCACCCGATTCCCGCAGCGTCAGGACCCAGAGGCCGTGACCCCGGCTCCGGTACAGGCCCTGGTTCCACTCGATCCACCGGGTGGCGTCCTGCCTCGTCATCGGGGCCGGGTAGTAGGCCATGACTTCGCGATCGCCAAGGAGCCCGGCCAGCTCATCCAGGTCGTCCAGGCTCATCTCGCGGTACCGCAGCCGCGCCGACTCGGGCAGCACACCTGTGATGGTATCGCTGCCGGTCAGCGACCCCGGAGGGCGCGCGTGAGTTGGCCGCTCCGGCGCAGTCCCTGCCGCCGGGTCAGGCAAGCTGTACGGCATGACCGAGCAGGGCTCGCCGGCGCTGCGGCTGCCCGAGAGCAACCGAGTCGAGGCGTTCAGCGACGGCGTCTTCGCGATCGCGCTGACCCTGCTGGTGCTGGACCTGCACGCGCCGGGCGACAGCCGGGGCAGGTTCGCCCACGTGCTCGTCGAGCAGTGGCCGGCCTACCTCGCCTACCTGGCCGCGTTCTTCAACATTGCCTCGATCTGGATCAATCACCATGATCTCTTCACCCGGGTCCGCGCCGTTGACGCCCGCCTGATCTGCGCGAACCTGTTCCTGCTGCTGGTCGCCTCGCTCTTCCCCTGGCCTGCCTCGGTCATCTCAGCGGCCGTGCAGAAAGGCGATCACGGTGACCAGGTCGCCGCCATGGTGCTGTACGCGGCGGTGGGATTCCTGGTGCCGCTGGCCTGGATCCTGCTGTACGGCTACCTGGCCCGTACCCCGTACCTGCTCCGTGACGCAAGCGGCGTCGCATTCGCCCGCAGCGCGGCCCGCCGGTCACTGGTCAGCGTCGTGGTCTTTCCCGCCGCGGCCGTGCTCGCCTTCGTCGAGCCGATCGCCGCCCTGATTGCGTTCGCCGCGCTGCCATTTTTCTTCATCGCCGCGGTGCTGTTCGTTGCCCCGGCCAGGCCGACCCCGTAGCTCCCGCCTACGGTGTTCACGTGCGAGACGTGCCGTGGTGGGGGGTGGTCTCGTCGGCCGCGGCCCCGGTGCTGCTGATCGGCGGGTGGACGCTCGCCGCCGCGCTGCAGCCGGGGAACTTCGACCAGGTGACCGGCACCATCAGCGCGCTTGCGGCACACGGCGCAGCCGACCGGTGGGTGATGACGCTGGGGTTCCTCGGCGTGGGCGCCTGTTATGTCGTCACGGCCCTCGCGCTGCGGCCGGTGGCCCTTCCCGGGCGGATTCTGCTGATGGCCGGCGGTCTGGCGCTCGCCCTGGTCGCGGCGAGCCCGCTGCCGGGCGGCGGCGGCGGGTCGGTGCGGCATACCGCGGCCGCGGCGATTTCGTTCATAACGCTGGCGACCTGGCCGGTCGCCGGCGCCCGGCCAGCGCCCTCCGCGCCGTGGGTACTGCGCCGCTGGGGGCGCGCCGGCTCCGCCACGGTCCTGCTCGCCCTGCTCGTCTGGTTCGGCGTGGAGCTGAACACGGCGGGCGGCCCGGTCGGGCTGGCAGAGCGCGTACTCGCTGCAGCGGAAACGCTGTGGCCGCTGGCAGTCGTCCTCGCCTGCCATCGCACGCGGTCTCCTAGCTCGCCAGAACCAACTTATACCGAATTATTGGAGAAATAACAGCTCTAAAATCCGATTCAAATCTTTCCGATCCGGTATAAGTCAAAGCGGGCAGAGCGGATTAGCCGAGAATCGGGGCCCAGGGCGCGGCCACGCCGGAAGTCGGCGAAGGCTCGATCACGATGGCGAGGTCTGACGTGGACATGGGGCACTGGCTGAGCCAGGGCGTGGCAGCGATCGACGACTGGCAGGGCTCGTTCGCGCCGTTCAACCAGGACTCGTCGCTTCAGGTGAGCGACGAGCGGTTCGCGGCCGTGTTCGCGGAATTCACCGAGCGGCTCAGGGACAACTACCCGTTCTTCCATCCGTCCTACGCGGGGCAGATGCTCAAGCCCCCGCACCCCGCGGCCGTCGTCGGCTACCTCACGGCGATGCTCGTCAACCCCAACAACCACGCGCTCGACGGCGGCCCGGCCACCGCCAGGATGGAGAACGAGGTCGTGGCGCTGCTGGCCGGCATGTTCGGCCTCGCCACGCACCTCGGTCATCTGACCACCAGCGGCACGATCGCGAACCTGGAAGCGCTCTACGTCGCCCGCGAGCTTCACCCGGGCAGCGGCGTGGCCTACAGCGCGGAGGCGCATTACACCCACGGCCGGATGTGCGGAGTGCTCGGCGTCGAGGGTTTTCCCGTCGGGGTTGACGACGCGGGCCGCATCGACCTGGGCGCGCTCGACGACCTGCTCGCCTCCGGCCGGATCGGCACGGTTGTCGCCACCGCCGGCACCACTGGCCTCGGCGCCATCGATCCCGTGCACGAGGTGCTCGCCGTGGCCCGCAGGCACGGGGTCCGCGTCCACGTCGACGCGGCCTACGGCGGCTTCTTCACGCTGCTGGCCGGCGGCGATGACCCGGCCGCCCCAGACCCGGCTGCCCCAGACCCGGCTGCCCCAGGCCCGGCTGTCCTGGATCCGGCTGTGCTAGACGCTGCGCCGTGGCGGGCGATCGGCCAGTGCGACTCGGTGGTCGTCGACCCGCACAAGCACGGCCTGCAACCGTACGGGTGCGGAGCGGTGCTGTTCCGCGATCCTGAGGTAGGGCGCCTCTACAAGCACGACTCGCCCTACACCTACTTCACCTCCGGCGAGCTCCACCTCGGCGAGATCAGCCTTGAGTGCTCCCGCGCCGGAGCGGCCGCCGCCGCGCTGTGGCTGACGTTCCGGCTCCTGCCGCCCACGCCGGCCGGGCTCGGCCAGGTCCTCGCCGCCTGCCGGAGGGCCGCGCTGCACTGGTCGGACCTGATCAGCGCCTCCGGGCGGCTGGTCCTCTACCAGCCGCCCGAGCTCGACATCGTCTGCTACTTCCCGGCCACCAGCCCGCGCAGCCTGTCGGCGATCGATCAGGCCTGCGCGCGGATGCTGGCCGACGGCATGACCGACCGGGCCAGCCCGGTGTTCCTCAGCACCCTGCAGGTCACGGCAAGCGCGTTCGCCCGCCGCCACGGCTCGGTCGCGGCAGACCGCGAGGGGACGCGGATCCTGCGCAGTGTCCTGATGAAGCCCGAGGCTGAGAGTCACGTGGCCAGGCTGCACGCCCGCATCGAGCAGTTGGCCGCCGGCTGACTCGGCTCGGCCGGCGGTGGCGTGCAGGTGGTCGCCATTGGGGCGGCCCAGTGCCCCGGCTGCCTGGCCGGCCCGGGCGGGAACGCGTGGTTGGGACTCCGCTGCGGTAAGAGCGACAGCGGAGTCCCAACCACGCTCATCAAATGCCGGTCGGCGTCAGCCAGGCCGGGCCATGCGGGCGGCGTCGCCGGGCGGTGTCAGGCGGGCCGGGCCGTGCGGGCGATGCGGACGGCCGCCGCGACCAGCTGGTCAGCCCGGCCCCGCGCGGCCGGCTCCGCCGCCACGGTCTCGGCGAGCAGCAGATCCGGATCGCGGCCTTCCTGCTCGGCCTCCTCCCTCCCGCCGGCATCCAGCCACAGGCTGAGCTGCGCCCCGTCCACCTCGGGGTGGAACTGGACCGCCAGGTGCCTGCCGAGCGAGAACGCCTGAACTCCCACCTCGTTGCTGGCCAGCAGGGTCGCCTCGCCGGGCGGGTAGCACCGGTCACCGTGGAACTCCAGCCAGGGGCCAGGGGGGATCAGCTCGTGGTCGAGCGAGTCGATCAGGGTCCAGCCGATTTCCTTGCGTGCCGCCGCCTCCACCTGGCCGCCGAACGCCGCGGTGAGCGCCTGCGCGCCGAAGCAGATGCCGAGCACGGGCAGGCCGGCCTCATCCGCCTGCCGGAGCCAGGCCAGCTCGTCGGCGATCCAGCCGCTGGCCGGGCCATCGTCGTAGACCGAGTAGGTGGCGCCGAGCAGGACGACATGATCGATGCCGCCAGGCTCGGGCAGCGGGCCATCCCTGGGGAACATGTGCACGCTGAGTTCCGCGCCGCGGGCGGCGAAGGCATCACCGATGAATCCGGCCGAATCCTCTTCGTGGTGGCGGACGACAACGACTCGCATAGATCAACCTCCCGGCAGCCCGGCCGCGCCCACCGGGCGGCCGGGCGGGGCCGTATCTGACGTTGACGTAAGGGTCCGGTAATATTTTGCCCGAGCAAACTGACAAGGATTATTGACGACAGCGGGGAGACTCCATGCCAGTGGCTAGTCAGACGGAGGCGGCGCCCTCGGCCGCGGGCGGCGGGGGCATTCCTTACAAGTGGATCGCCCTGTCCAACACCACGCTCGGGATCCTGATGGTCACGATCAATCAGTCGATCTTGCTGATCTCGCTTCCCGCGCTCTTCCGGGGGATCAAGCTCAACCCGCTCGTGCCATCCAACACCTCCTATTTCCTGTGGACCTTCCTGGGGTTCTTGCTGGTCACCGCGGTGCTGGTGGTCAGCCTCGGGCGTGTCGGTGACATCTACGGCCGGGTGAAGATGTACAACCTGGGCTTCGCCGTCTTCACGTTCTTCTCGATCCTGCTGTCGGTGACCTGGCTCACCGGGCCGGCCGGCGCCCTGTGGATCATCATCATGCGGGTCTTCCAGGGAGTCGGCGGCGCGTTCCTGTTCGCCAACTCCACCGCCATCCTGACCGACGCCTTTCCCCAGAACGAGCGCGGGAAGGCGATGGGCATCAACGGCATCGCCGCGGTGAGCGGCTCGTTCCTCGGGCTCCTGCTGGGCGGCGTGCTCGCCCCGATCGAGTGGCGCCTGGTCTTCCTGGTCTCAGTTCCGTTCGGCCTGTTCGGCACGGTGTGGGCCTACCTCAAGCTCAAGGACAACGGGATCCGGATCCCGGCCAAGATCGACTGGCTGGGCAACGCCCTGTTCGCGATCGGGCTGATCTCGGTGCTCACCGGGATCGTGTACTCGCTACTCCCGTACGGCGGCCACCCCACCGGCTGGACCAATCCCTACGTGCTGACCGCCATCATCGCCGGCATCGCGGTCCTCGCCCTGTTTGCCTGGGTGGAGACCAAGGTGCCGCAGCCCATGTTCCGGCTGAGCCTGTTCAAGATCAGGGCGTTCACGGCCGGCAACATCGCCGGGCTGCTCGGCGCCCTCGGCCGCGGCGGACTGCAGTTCATGCTGATCATCTGGCTGCAAGGGATCTGGCTGCCCCAGCACGGCAAGAGCTTCGCCGAGACCCCGCTGTGGGCAGGCATTTCCATGATCCCGCTGACTGTCGGGTTCCTGCTGACCGCCCCGCTGGCGGGAATACTGTCGGACCGCTACGGGGCCAGGGCGTTCGCCACCAGCGGCCTGATCGTCTCCGGGGCCAGCTTCCTGCTGCTGGAGCTGCTGCCGATCAACTTCAGTTACGTCTGGTTCGCCCTGCTCATCTTCGTGTTCGCGGTCGGCATGGGGCTGTTCTTCTCGCCGAACCAGGCCGCCGTCATGAACAGCCTGCCGCCGGACCAGCGCGGCGCGGGCGCCGGCATGCTCAACACCTTCCAGAACTCGGCCACCGTGCTGTCCATGGGCCTGTTCTTCACCATCGTCACCCTGGGGCTGGCCGCGCGGCTGCCCAGCCACCTCTACAAAGGCCTGGTCGCGGCCGGCGTCGCGCCCGCCGCCGCCCACACGGTCGCCAGCGAGCCGCCGATCGGCAGCCTGTTCTCGGCATTCCTCGGCTACAACCCCATCAAGGAACTGCTCGGCCCGACCGGAGCGCTCAAGAGCCTGCCCGCCCGCCAGGTTGCCTACATCACCGGCCGGTCGTTCTTCCCGAAGCTCATCGAGCAGCCGTTCGCCAGCGGGCTGCACCTGGCATTCAGCTTTGCCGCGGGAGCGACGGTCATCGCGATCGTGGCCTCCGCTGCCCGCGGCCGGCGTTACCTGCACACGCCCGAGCCGCTGCTCGCCGAGCTAGCCGAGGGCGCGGCGGAGGAAGGCGGGCTGGTGGGCCTAGGCGCCGTCGATCCCGCCGCGCTCGTCCCGAACGGCAAGCAGAACGGCAGGCACAACGGGGCGCGCGGCACCGAGGCAGACGAGGAATTCGACACGTCGCGGGGAAGCGCCTGAGCCGATGAACTTGACGACCAGCACGGGTCCCGCGGATCTGGTCACCGATGACCAGCCGCGGGCGGGGCACGGCCAGCCGCGGGCCGGGACCGGCCAGCACCAGGCGGGGAACGGCCAGCCGCGGGGCGGGACCGTCCAGCCGCCAGAGGGGAACGACCAGCTTCTCGGCATCGGCGCCGCGGCGACCCGCCTGGGCGTGTCAGAACGGGCTCTTCGCTACTACCAGCAGCTGGGCCTGCTGGTTCCCGCGTGCACGCCCGGCGGGCTGCGCCGTTACTCCCGCGACGACATAGCCCGGGTGGAACGCATCCGTGAGCTGCAGACCCTGCTCGGTCTCAACCTCGACGAGATCGCGATAGTGCTGCGCAACGAGGATCGCATGGCCGAGATCCGCCTGACCTATCACGACGAGCGCACCAGCGACGATGAACGCCGCCGGCTGACCCGTGAGGGCCTGACCCTGCAGCAGAGCCTGCGCTGCACCGTCGAGGCGAAGCGGGTCGCGCTGGAGTCCTTCCTCGCCGACCTCGACGCCCGCATCCGGCGCATACAGGATCTGCTGGCAGGCCCCGGCAACTCAGGTGCGCAGTAAGCACACCCGCCTGGGCAGCAATTAGCAGGCAGCGGCTGGCGGCCCGGGAAACCCTGCTGACGCCTGGGAAAACCGCTGAACCGGGAGGCCGGCCAGCACGGTCGGCCTGGCCACGGGACCGCGCCGGAGCGTCTGGTCGCCGGGGACGGCATTGTAGTACCCGTGTCACTGGCGACTCCCCGCTCCCGATGGCGCCCGAGCCCTGGCAGGCCCGGGTCGCCCGGCCTGCGCTGGCGGCCGGCGCACGACAGTATCTGGTGGCTCGCCCTGGTGGCCGCCGCCTTCACGCTGAGCCAGCTGGCGTTCGTGTCGCAGCGGCTTGGGCTGAGCTGGGATGAGACGGTCTACGTCAGCCAGGTGAGCGCGCACGCGCCCGCGGCGTACTTCGATCCCGCGCGCGCCCGCGGCATCCCGCTGCTGGTCGCGCCGGTGACCCTGCTCACCTCCTCCGTGCGGGCACTGCGGATTTACCTGTCCGTGGCCTCGGGCCTGGGCTTGTTCCTGGCGCTGCTGGCCTGGCGGCGGCTGCGGCCCGGATGGGTGCTGGCGCTCGCCGGGCTGATCTTCGGCGGCCTGTGGACCGCCGAGTATTACGGCCCGCAGGCCATGCCCGACCTCTGGGTGGCGGTCAGCGCGCTCGGCGCCGTGGGCCTGTACCTGCAGGCAACCGCGCGGCTGGGCGCCAGCGGGACCAGCGGGACCAGCGGCGTCATCAGCGCTGGCAGCGCCAGCGGCGCTGGCGGGCCGGGGCTGCCGGGCGCCAGCGCCGCTCACGCTGGTACCCGGACTGCGCGCGGGCCACTGGCCGGGCTGGCCGCCTGCATGGCGGTCGCCGCCCTGGTCCGCCCTGGCGATGCGGTGTTCCTCGCCGTGCCGCTCGCCGTCGCGCCCCTGGTGGTCAGGTCGTGGCGGCACTGGCAGCTAGCTGCGGCAACCGCGGCCGGGCTGGCGGCTGGCTGCGCCGAGTGGGTGATCGAGGCGTACCTGCGATTCGGCGGCCCGCTGGCCCGGCTGCACAAGGCAGGCGGCGAGCAGGGCGGCTTCGGGCTGCATTTCGCCGCTTGGGACGAGTTGCGAGCGCTCAACGGGCCGACGCTGTGCCGGCCCTGCACCGTCGGCTGGCGCCAGCCGGAACTTGGCCTTTGGTGGCTGGCGCTGCCGGCGCTGGTCGCACTCGGGCTCTTCGCCGCCAGGCGCGCCGGGCGGCTGGGCACGGCGCTGCTGCCTGCCGTGTGCGGGTTCTGCGTGGCCGCGCAGTACCTCTTCCTGATCAGCTACGCGGCGCCGAGGTTCCTGCTGCCGGCCTACGCGCTACTCGCGCTACCCGTGGCCGACGGGCTGGCCAGCCTGATCAGTGAGGTGCGCGCGGAATTCCGTACCCCGGTGCGAGCGGCGGTCGCCTGCTACCTCGTCGTCCAGTTGCTTGCCCAGCATCTGGTGCTCGACCATGAGGTCCGCGGCACCATCAGGTTCCACCACGACTACACCAGGATCGTCGCCGACCTTCGCCATCTCGGTGTCCGCGAGCCGTGCTTGATCAAGGGCGAGCAGTTCATCCCGATCGCGTTCTACGCGGGCTGCGCGTCCGCGCCGAATCCCGCCAGCGGCCAGTATCCGGGCCGGGTCGTCGTGCTGGAGTACCCGGGAGTCAGCCCGCCCCGATGGGCGCGCGGCTGGCACCGGCACCGGCTGCCGGGCACCCGGGTGCTCAGGCTGGTCGCCTACCTCCCGGCCGCCCCGGGCAAGTAGCCGCAGGTCGTCCCAGCCGTCCTGGGTGGGCAAGCTGCGCGGTCCTGAAGGCCGGCCCGGGCAGGCGGCCGCCGGGTGAAGGCTAAGCGGCGGGCTCGGGGCTCGGCGACTCCCGGCCCCGCCGCCCCGTCGCGGAGGCCCGCGGCCGAAGCGCGACCAGCGTCGCCAGGCAGGCGCCGGCCAGCAGGGCGTACGGGACCAGGTCGGATGTCGCCTGGGCGACCGCACCGCTGGCCGCGGCGGCGAGGGCCTGCCCGGCTGCCCAGGCGAGGTTGGCCAGGCCGAAGCCGAGCCCTTGGTTGAGCCCGAGCCGGTGCGCGCCCGAGCTCAGCAGCGTCATCGCCGGGGCAAAGAGCGTACCGAAAGCGGGCATGCCGACGATCAGCAGGGCGACCAGCACCGGGGCCGGCCGGGCCAGCGCCGCCAGCAGGCTGACGACGATGGCCGCAGTCAGCGACAGCCGGACGGGCATCAGCGGTTGCCTGCTGTCCGACAGCCGGCCGGCCAGCGGCGACAGCCCTGACTCGAGGGCCGCCGCCCCCAGGAAGGCGGCCCCGATAACCGTCGCGCTGGCGCCGAGCTGGCTGAGCCGGAGCGGAGCGAGCACGTCCAGCACGCCGAACGCGATGCCAGCCAGCATCGTGAGCCACATGCCAGTGCTGACCTGGCGGTCATGGATCGCTGGCCACGCCGCTCTCAGTCCCTGCGGAACCGATGCCCGGGAACGCGGCACGATGAAGGCCGCCACCATCAGGGCAGTTCCTGCTACGGCGGCCGCGGAGAATGCGGGCCCGGTCCCCACCTTGTCGGCGACGGCGCCGACCACCGGGCCGAAGAGCGCCCCGACCACCGCAGCGCCCAGCGCGGTGCCCAGCAGCTCACCGCGCCGGTCCGGCGGGGCGGCCGTCGCCAGCCAGGCCATGCCGGCGGCCCAGGTGCACGCCCCGCCCAGGCCCTGGGCGAAGCGCGCGGAGTCCAGCACGACGGGGCTGGAGGCCCAGCCGAACACCAGCGTCGAGCCGCTCATCAGCGCCAGCCCGAGCAGCACGACCAGCCGGTCCCCGAGGCGGGCGGTGAGCAGCCCTCCCGGCAGCGCGCCGACCAGGGTGCCCAGCGGATACGCGGCGACCAGCAGCCCGGCCCCGGCCTTCGACAGCCCGGCCGCGCGCGTGTAATACGGAAGCAGCGGGGTCAGCGCGGTGAAAAACACCGTGTCGACCAGGACAAGCGCGCAGACGAAGCCGAGCAGCGCGAGCATCGGGGGCGCCAGCCGCAGCCGGGGGAGCCGCAGCCGGGGGAGCCTCAGCCGGGGGAGCCTCAGCCGGGGGAGCCTCAGCCGGGGCAGCCTCAGCCGGGGCAGCATCGGCACCGTGCGCGGCCGCTCACGCGCCGGTGAAACGCGGCGGGCGCTTCCCGGTGAAGGCAGTGACCCCCTCGTCAAAGTCGGCGGAGCCTGCCATCTCCTGCTGGATCCTGGCCTCAAGCTCAAGCTGGCTGTCCATCTGGTCGTAGAGCCAGGAGTTGAGCTGGCGCTTGGCGCCGGCGTAGGACCTGGTCGGGCCATCGGCGAGCCGGGCAAGGAGCTCGTCGGCGCCGGCCGCGAGCTCGTCGTCCGGCCAGACCCGGTTGACCATGCCCCAGTCCAGTGCCTGCCTGGCCCCGATCCGCTCGCCCAGCATCGCCATCTCGGTGGCGCGCGCGAAGCCCACCCGTGCGGGCACGAAGACCGACGAGCCGCCATCGGGCACCAGGCCGATGTTCACGAACGCGAGCAGGAAGTACGCGGACTCGGCCGCGACGACCAGGTCGCAGGCGAGGGCGAGCGACAGGCCGATCCCGACGGCCGCGCCGTTCACCGCGGCGACGACGGGCTTCGGCATCCCGCGGATCCCGGTGATGATCGGGTGGTAGCGCTCGGTCAGCACGCGCTGGACGTCCGGATGGCCGTCCGGCGTCAGCTCGAAGCCCGCCCGCAGATCCGCGCCGCTGGAGAACGCGCGCCCTGCGCCGGTGATTACCACCGCGCGGACCGCCGGGTCCGCGCCGACGGCCGTTACCGCGGCGAGCAGGTCGAGGCCGAGCTGCTTGTCCCAGGCGTTCAGGTTGCCGGGACGGTTCAGCTCGATTTTCGCGGCGGCGCCGCGACGGTGGAGGTTGACTGTCTCGTACTCATGGGCAAGCTCGTAGTCGCTCATGGCGGTCATGCTACGGCCCCCCGGCGGCGGCAGGCGGAAAGCCGCGTGCCCGCCCCGGCTGAGTCAGCCGGGGCGGGCACGGGCGCTGCGGAGCCCAGTTCGGACGGCGCAGTTCAGGCAGCGCCCGCCGTGGTCAGTGCCGCGGGCCGAGCGTGATCGGGAGTGTCGATCCTGACCGGTCCCAGGTCGCCGTGAAGCTCTGATCGGTCACCGGGCCGGCCGTATCGAGCGAGATGAACCCGCCGGTCTTCAGCGGGTTGACCATGAAGATCGGGTAGTTGTTGAACCAGTTGATGCTCCGCACCTTGCTGCCGGCTAGCTGCGCCTCATCCTTGGCCATGGTGACGCTGTGGAAGTCGGCCAGCGCGGTCAGGAAGCACTTGGTCCCGGTGCTGTTGCACAGCGCGGGCCGTTCAATGATCCACTCGGCCGAGGCCCGCGCGCAGGTGGCACAGGCCTGGACGAAGGTGAAATGCCTGCCGCTGGTGACATCGGCGATGGCGAGACGGAACTTACCGTCGGCGTACCGGACGGACTCGTCGATGACGTCGCCTGGCTTCACCCGGAACACGTTCGCCGAGAACGCCGGGTACATCTCGTACCAGGCCTCGTACTCGGGGGTGGTGCTGTCCTTGCCTCCGCAGTAGCCGTAGGTGCCGTCCTGCTCGACCGTGTCGGTGGTGAAGCCGTCGAGGCCGACCCAGTTCGAGGTCCACTGGTTGGCGACGCCCGGGCAGGTTACCGCCGGCTGGACGAACTGGCTGCTGACGTAGTTGAACTTCTTCACCGAGGTCGCTGCGTAACCCGACCAGTTATAGGAGATCGTCGGGATTCCGCCGTTGCCGGGTGCCCTGATAATTGTCCCGCCGGGCTGCGGGCGGCTGGCTGCCACGCCGGCGCTGGCGCCCGCCGTGCCAGCGAATCCGGCCCCCAGCAGCAGGCCCGTCGTGGCCACCACCGTGGCCAATGTGAAGAACCGTTTCATGAATGTGCAGCTCCTTTCTGGTGCGATGGGGGCAACCATAGACCGCACTCACGGTCCCGGGCAGCATCAACATCATCATCAGCGCGCCGAGCGCCGGCCGCGGCCTTCGCCGGGATCACCTGAATCTGGTGTAGACGTCCGGGCCGAACGAGACGACCCCGGGCTGCTGCGCGTCGCCCAGGTGCCTGAGGCCGAAGAGGTCCTCCACGCTGCGCAGCAGCGAGTAGTGGTTGTAGTCCACCGTGCTCACCGTGCCCGGCCTGATGTACGGCGAGAGCAGCACTGCGCCGACCCGGCCGCCGCCCGGCCCGTAGAGCCCCGGCTCGTTGACGTTCGGATGCGACGGGTCGGTGAAGCCAAGGCTGTCGGTCTCGCCGCAGCACGCGCCGGCGTTCTCGTCGTCACCGGACTCGTCGAAGGTCACCACGATGAGCCCGCCCGCCCGGTAGGCCGGCGAGCTGGTGATCCGCGGGATCCACTTCTCCAGGAACCGGTTTGCCTGCGGCAGCCCGCCCTTCTGGCCGTTCTGGCACCGCGGGATGTCATGGGCGTCAGTGCAGGTATCCGGGGTGACGAAGGAGTAGTCCGGCGTCGTGGCGGCATGCCGGTGATGTCCGTCAGGTCCACGTGGTTCAGCCGCGGATGGCCGCACGCGGGGCCGCGGCGCGTCCGCGTGGTCCCGTCCCGGCGGGGGTCGTTGCCCATGTTCTGGTCGTAGGACTTCCAGGTCAGGCCCTTGGCGGTGAGCTGGCTCGCGATCGTCGTGACGTACCTCGGGTAGACGCAGCCGTCACCGGACAGCTGGCCGTATTTCGTCCACTTGTCGAAGTTCTCCCCGCCGAACTGGATGAACTGCTCGAAGTACTCGCAGTCCTGGCCGGTCTGATAGTCCGGTGCCTGGCCGGAGATCTGCGCGATGTAGTTGTCCAGGCTGTCGTGGCCGATGCCGTAGTAGTTGACCAGCAGCGCGCCGTCGGCCGGCAGCGTCTTCGCCAGGTACGGTGCCTGCGCGCGGCCTTCCGCCCCGAAGGTGTAGCCGAACGACTCGTTCTCCAGGTCGATGATCCAGACATGCCGGATCGGCGGCGGCGAGTAGGCCCTGGCAGCCGGGGCGTCGTCATGCGAGACGCTGGCCGTGGCCGCGGCGCCCTGTCCCGCGGCCGCCGGAAGCACGGCGGCGATGCTGGCGGCAAGCGCGACGACGGTGATGGCGGCGGCGGCGGACAAACGGCGTGAACGTGAACCTGGCACCGGATGGCTCCCCAGCGGCTGGACTGGCCGGCGGCCGGCGGGAACCGAGTGGCCAGGCGTTCGGTCGTGCAGATATCGGATGTTATGACCGGCCGGTGGAACACCGGCCGGCCGGGGGATGGAACGTTGACGGCCGCTCCGGAAACGGGGGGTGACGGGCTTCCCGGCGCGGCCAGCGGTCAGACTGGGCCGATGGGGATACGGATGCGGAAACCGGCGGCGGGGGCAGCGGGACTCGGAGTACTCGGCGCGGCGGGCGGGCTGTGGATGGCGGCGGCGCGGCTCGGGCGGCACTCGGGGACTACGCCCGAGGAGCTAGCCATGGCGCTACCCGGCGACGACCTGGTATCCGATGCGCGGTTCGTGGCCGACCGGGCGACCACGCTGCCCGCCGAGCCGGATCACGTCTGGCCCTGGCTGGTGCAGCTCGGCAAGGACCGGGCCGGGTGGTACCTGCCGGCCTGGGTGGAGCGGGCGGTCCCGGCCGGGCGCCGCGGGCTGCGCGAACTCGACCCGGCGCTGCAGCACCTGGCCGCCGGGGACGAGATCCCGGACTGGGGACCTGGCCGGCCGGTCTTCCGCGCGATCACGGTCGATCCGCCGCGCGCGCTGGTCTACCTGTCGGTGCGGGACCGGGACGACGATCACCGCTGGCCCGCGTCCGGGCCGCCGTACCCGCCGTCCGCGATGGTGATGAGCTGGGCGCTGGTGCTCTCCGCCGCGCGCCACCCGGACGGCTCGCCGGGCAGCCGGCTGCACCTGCGGCTGCGGATCAACCGGATAGGCAACCGCGCCCCTGCCCTGGTCAGGTCCGTCGGCGGGCTGATCGACGGGGCCACGGTCCACCCGATGTTCGCCGGACTCGCCGAGCGCGTCCGCTGATCACCGGCGCCGGCTAGTGCCCGGGCCGGTGATGACCCAGGATCCTCGGCAGCCGCAGCGGCTCGTGCCGGGGTCTCCGCCACACCTCCGAGCAGGCGGGCGCGGCGCAGGTGACCTCGATGTGGCCGCCGCGGGCCGCCATGGCTGGCGGGCAGTCGCATGGCTGCCAGGCGACGTGCACGGTGCCAGGATTCCAGGGATGGCCGCTGCGGCACTGCTCGGGGAATCCTGGCCATGTCGCGTTACTCACCTGTCCCATGCGCATTATTCAAACACATGATCGACTCGATTTACCCGATCGGGGAGAAAGCGTGACGTGCCGTGTCACGAGCACCCTGCGGCCCGCTGCTGCCGTTGGCCAGGCAGGCGGCCGTGAGTTTGGCACAATCGGCGTCAGCCCCAAGGGAAGCCCAGGCCGTGGCCACGCAGACGTTCACCTTCCTCTTCACCGACATCGAGGGTTCCACGGCGATGCTCAGGAACCTGGGGGACGCGTACGCGGAGATCCTGGCCGATCATCACCGGATCATCCGGGCCGCCCTCGCCGCCCGCGGCGGCCGGGAGATCGACACCCAGGGCGACGCGTTCTTCGCGGTATTCACCTCGCCGAGCGCCTGCGCTGCCGCGGCGATCGAGATGCAGCGGGCGTTCATCTCCTGGCCCTGGCCGGCCGGGGCGGCGGTGCGGGTCCGCATGGGCATCCATTCCGGCGAGGCGGCGGAGACCCCCGCGGGGATGGTCGGCCTGGAGGTCCACCGCGCTGCCCGGGTCGCGGCGGTCGCGCACGGCGGCCAGGTCGCGGTGTCGGACGCGACGGCCGCCCTGCTCCGTGACTCCCTGCCGCCCGGCTCCTCGCTCAGGGACCTCGGCCTGCACCGGCTGAAGGATCTCGGCCGCCCCGAGCAGATCTTCCAGCTCCTGGCCGACGGTCTCCCGGCGGCCTTCCCGCCGCTGCGGTCACTGGACAACCCGGGGCTGCTGAACAACCTGCCGGCGCAGGCGTCCAGCTTCATCGGCCGCGAGGCCGAGCTCGCCGAGGTGCACCGCCTGATCGATGCCGCTCGACTCGTCACGCTCACCGGGCCGGGCGGCTCGGGTAAGACCCGCCTCGGGCTGCAGGCCGCGGCCGGGCTGCTGGACGGCTCAGGCGACGGGGTCTGGTTCGCTGACCTCGCCCCGCTGCAGGACGCGGACCTCGTCGCGGTCACCGTGGCCAAGGTGCTCGGCGTTTCCGAGGAACCGGGCCGCCCGCTCATCGGCACACTCGCCGACGCGGTGGGCCAGCGTCGCCTGCTGCTGCTGCTGGACAACTGCGAGCACGTCATCGACGCCTGCGCCAGGCTCGCGGACGCGCTGCTGCGCAGCTGCCGCAACGTGGTGCTGCTCGCCACCAGCCGTGAGCCGCTCTGCATCGACGGCGAGCGCGTCTACCGCGTTCCGCCGCTTGACACTCCGGCCGACGATGATGAAGCTGACGCGATCCGGGCCAGCGAGGCCGTGCGACTTTTCGCCGACCGCGCCGCGCGGCACGGGGCGGTGCTCAGCTGGGACCAGCGGACCGCGTCGGTTGTCGGCCGCGTCTGCCGTCGGCTCGACGGCATGCCGCTGGCCATTGAGCTGGCCGCGGCCCGGCTGCGCGTCATGTCAGTCGCGGAACTCGATGCCCGGCTCGACCAGCGTTTCGCCCTGCTGACAGGAGGCTCGCGGACCGCGATGCCGCGGCAGCGGACGTTGCTCGCAATGGTCGACTGGTCCTGGGAGCTGCTGACCGCCGCCGAGCGCCAGGTGCTCGCGTGCCTGTCGGTGTTCGCCGGCGGGTTCGACCTGGCCGCCGCCGAGGCCGTCGCCGGGGCCGGCCGCGGCGTGCCCGCCGGGGAAATCCTCGGGCACCTCGGGGCGCTGGTCGACAAGAGCCTCGTGCAGTTCGATGACACCGGCGCCGGGCCGGTGCGCTACCGGCTGCTGGAGACCGTGCGGCAGTACGCGGCCCGGCGGCTCGAGGCGGACGGCCTGGCGCGCGGCACCCGGATCGCCCATCGCGACCACTACCTGGCCCTGGCCGAAGCGGCGGCGCCGCGGCTGGTGGCCAGCGATCAGGCTGAGTGGCTGGACCGCCTCGATCTCGAGCTCGGCAATCTCCGGGCTGCGATCGCCTTCAGCCTGCATCAGGCGGCCCCGGGCCCGGCGGAGGCGGACCCGGCGGCTGGCATCCGGCTGGCCGTTTCCCTGCGGATGTTCTGGAAGGCGCGCGGGCACGCCACGGAAGGAGTCGACGCCCTCCGGGCGCTGCTGGACCTGCCGGCCGCGCGGGAGGGAACCCTGCTGCGGGCCCGGGCGCTGGCCACGGCGGCCTACCTCCTTGAGCAGACGGGCGGTTACGCGGTCGCCGGGGAATACTGCGCCGAGGCGCTGGCGATCGCCCGGTCCGCGGGGGACGACCACCTGGTCGCTGACCTGCTGGACGTGCGGGCCTTCGTGCTGCTGCGCCAGGGGCAGCGGGCCGCCGCGCTGCCGCTGATCGAGCTGGGCCTCGGCCTGGCACGCCGGCTTGACGATTCCCATCTCACCGCCCGGCTGCTGGCGGTCCGGTCGTTCGCCCTGGACGTCGGCGGCGACCACGCGGGCGCGGCTCGCGATGCCGCCGAGTCCCTGCTGCTCTACCGCCAGGTGGGTGACCGCCGGCAGGTCGGGACGATGGTCGGCAACCTCGGCTACGCCGAGCTGTCGATGGGCGACCTGCAGATCGCGCGCGGGCACCTGCTCGAGTCACTCGACATCGCCCGCGCGCTGGGTGACCACTATGGCGTGGTCTACGAGACCTTCAACCTCGGCCTGGCCGAGTACCTCGGCGGCTCGTTCGGCCCGGCGCAGGAGTACTTCGCCGAGTCGCTTGACCTGGCCAGGCGCGTGCGGATGGCGGCCAGCGCCGCCTACGCGCTGATCGGCCTGGCGATGGCGGGCGGCGAGGCTGATCTGGCCAGGTCCGCCCGGCTGCACGGCGCGGCCGCCCAGGCTCTGGCGGTCCTGGGCGAGACCGTCGAGCCGCTGGAGGGCAGGTTGCGCGACCTGGACAGCGGGCGCCTGCGCTCCGCGATGGGCGCCAGTGCCTTCGAGGCCGAGTACGCCGCCGGGCAGGCGCTGACGGCCGAGGAAACGCTCGCCCTGGCGCTCGGCGACCGGACCTGATTATCCGTTTCCTGCTAGCCCAGCATCCTCGGCATCACCGGCTGATTTCCCCGAGCCTTGCTCATTTCCCCCGGGGCCTTGCTCATTGATTCCCCCGGGGCCTTGCTCATTGATCGTTATCTCACGGGCATGTAACGTGCTCAGCACAACGGATACCAGCGGTCTGATCGCGGCGGGACCGGTACCTGACTACGAGGCGCGGCCGGACCAGGTAAGGGAGACCTCATGGTGATTCGGAAGCTTGCCGGCAGCGCCCTCATCATGAGTGCCGTGACAGCCCTGGTGATCGGCGTCAGCGCCGTCCCGGCTTTCGCAGCCCCGTGGACCGTCACCCCCGGCGGGGGCTTCGCGGGAAGCGCGGTGACGACGACGGTCCTCAAGGATATCGCCACGAACACGACCATCAGCTGCACGAGTTCTGTCCTCAAGGGCTCGCTCGTCGCGGGGAACGTGGGCACCGGCACCCACCTCGGCAAGGTCCTTGCGGCCAGCTTCCAGACCTGCACCGTGGGGACCGCGACGTACACGGTGACGCCCAGCAACACGCCCTGGTGGCTGAACGCGGTGAGCTATGCCAGCCCGGTCACGACCGGGAATATCACCGGCATCCGTCTCGCCTTGGCGCATGCCACCTGCAGCGCGGTGGTGGAGGGCACCACCGCTACCAACGGCACGGTCCACATCAAATACAGCAACTCCAGCCACGACCTGAAGGTGCTCAGCGCGGGCAACCTCCGTCTCTCCGGCGTCAGCGTCGGCTGCGGCACGTTGTTCGGCAACGGTGACACCGTCCACTACACCGCGACATACGCGATCACTGGTTCTCAAACCATCGCGAGCCCATAACAGGCAGGACCTGCGCCGCGCACGGATCTCGCTGTCGGCGGTGATCGGGAAGAGGTACCTCGGTGAGTGCACCAGTGACCACCCTTGACCAGCGATACAGCGATCCAGGCGCGGTCGCCACAGGGTGGGATGAGACCCGCCGGGTGCTCGAGACGGCCGAGCTGTTCTGGATCTCGACCGTCCGGGCCGACGGCCGGCCGCACGTGACTCCGCTCGTTGCCGTCTGGGCCGACGGTGCCATCCACTTCTGCACGGGCCCCACTGAGCAGAAGGCCGTCAACCTGAGTGCCAGCCCGCACGTGATCCTGACGACAGGCTGCGACCGCTGGGACGAAGGGCTCGATGTGGTGGTCGAGGGAGACGCGGTCCGCGTCACCGACGATGACGTGCTCAGGCGCCTCGCCGGGGTGTGGGCCACCAAGTGGGACGGGCGGTGGCGATTCCTGGTGCGGGATGGCTGCTTTTACGACCAGGATGACCAGCAGGTCCCGCCGAACCAGGTTCTCGTGTTCTCGGTGACGCCCGCGCGGGTTCTCGCCTTCGCCAAGGGCGCTTTCAGCCACACTGTCCACCGGTTCTGACCCCGGGATTCCGCGGCCAGCGCTCGGCCCTGGCAGGCTCAGTGCCGCCAGGCTCAGTGCCGCGCCGCCTGGCTGAGCAGGTAGCGCAGCAGTACCACATCGCCGATCTGGCGGACCTCGGCCAGGTCCATCCGGCTGCCGCGATGACGGGGGAAGGCGCCGTCGGCGGCGAACCGCGGAGCGGCGGGATCGCCGACGAAGAGCGGCGCGATGACCAGGTGCAGTTCATCGGCGAGCCCCTCCGCGAGGAACTCGCGAAAGATCGTGCTCCCGCCCTCGACCATCAGCCGCCGCACGCCGCGGCCCGCAAGGTCGGCCAGGACGCCGGGCAGGTCAGGCGGGTCGCCGGCGTCGGCGACGGTGGCAGCCCCGGCGAGGCGCTCGCGGGCCTTGCTGACCGCCGGGCTCGCGGCGTAAACGATCTTGTCGGCCTGCCCGCTGGTGAAGAAGCTGGCGGCCGGGTCGAGATCGCCGCTGCCGGTCAGCGTGACCTTGACCGGGTTTTCCTGCAGGCCGCGGGCGGCGCGGCCGGCCCGGCGTGCCGCTGAGCGCACCAGCAGCCGGGGGTTGTCGCGGCGGATCGTGCCCGCGCCCACCAGGATCGCATCAGCGCTCGCCCGGACTTCGTCGACCCGGTCGAAGTCGGCGTCGTTGGACAGCAGCAGGCGCTCGCTGGTGGCGTCATCGATATAGCCGTCGACGGACGAGGCGGCGGATAGCAGGACATAAGGTCGGTCAGGCATCCGACACCCTGAACTCGCTGATAGGCAAGTCTCCCAGGATGCGCCAGGCCGGCGCGCACACTGGCAGATGCCGGCGGGTCATGACCGGCACCGTATCGGCCAGCCAGCGGAACCGCCAGTTCAGCGGGCATTTCGTGGTTGACTGATGCACTTGGCGGCGGTTCGGCGATCCGGGAGGTGTACCAGTGGGAATCATGGGGAGTGACCTGCCCAGCGCCGAGGCGAGAGCGCAGCGCCGACTCGGCCTGGGCGTTGTCATTCGTGATGGTGACGTGCTGGCGTGGAGCAGGACGGTCGTGCAGGTACTGGGCCCGCTGGCCGGCGCGCAGGCCGGGATCGCTGGCCCGGTCAGGACCCGCGGGGCGGGGACCGCGGTCGCCGCGACTCTTGCGTTCGGCGTCGGCGCGCGGCGGCTGCTCTCGGCGCCCGCGGATCGAAGCCGTTCGCCTACGTGGTGTTCCCCGATGGGACGCTGTACCAGAGTGAGCTGACCGACAAGCGGGTGGCCGCCCGTGCGCAGGCGGACGTGCTCCGGTTCAACGTGCTCGCTGCCCGCGGAGATATTGCGTTACGCAGGAAAGTGCCCGGCAGGGCGTCAGCCTGGCACGGTGTAGGTGATGTTCAGGCCCGAGAAGAATGTGTTACCGCTCGGGCACACGCCGGCCGAGTAGGCGTACTTGCCCATGTTGACCACGGCGTCCGCGCTCGGGATGGTCTTGGTGGTGG
>JBEKFH010000035.1:0-21056 GCA_050013415.1 Streptosporangiaceae bacterium
GGCAGGGTTACGCGATCGTCGACCAGGAACTCGAGGAGGGCCTGCGCGCGGTCGCCGCCCCGATCCGGGGTTCCGGTGACGTCGGGACCGCGGCCATCAACGTGTCCGCCCACGCGAGCCGGGTGAGCATGGAGGAGTTGCGCCGCGAGATCCTGCCGTCGCTGCTGGAGACTGCCCGCCAGATCGAGGCGGACCTGCAGGCGCAGGGACCGGCGTAGCCGGCGATTCTGCGGTTCACCCCGGCGGGGGGCGGCGCTGGCGGGAATGACGGGCCATGGATTTTCCGTTACAAATCCGGGAGATCAGCCTTGCGGCCGTCGCGCGTTTTCGGGTGGCGGCTGGCCGGCTGAAGCTGGCGGGCAGGCTGCTGCGCCAGTCCCCCTGGTGACGGGGTAACCCGGAGGAGGCAACAGTGGGCGTATTCGGATTTCACAAGACCCGGATGATCACGGCAGACGAGGCGCTGCCCGGGCGGACATCGCCGATGCCGGTGCCCGCGCGGCATGCCGTGCTCGACGCGCCGCTGCGTCCGCCGTATCCGGCCGGCGCCCAGGTCGCCGAGTTCGCGCTTGGCTGTTTCTGGGGCGCCGAGAAGACTTTCTGGCAGACGCCGGGCGTGATCACGACCGCGGTCGGATACGAGGGCGGCATCACGCCGAACCCGACGTACGAGGAAGTGTGCAGCGGCCGGACTGGCCACGCCGAGGCGGTGCGCGTCGTCTTCGACCCGGCCAAGGTCAGCTACGGTGAGCTGCTTCGCGTCTTCTGGGAGGCGCACGACCCGACCCAGGGCATGCGGCAGGGGAATGACCGGGGCACCCAGTACCGCTCAGCGATCTTCTACGCCAGCCCGCAGCAGGAGGCCGAGGCAACCGAATCTTTGGCGGCGTACCAGAAGCGGCTGACCGACGCGGGATACGGCGAGATCACCACGGAGGTGGCCCCGGCCGCGGAGTTCTACTTCGCGGAGGACTACCACCAGCAGTACCTCTCGGCCGGCAAGAACCCGCACGGGTACTGCCCCGATCACGGCACGGGCGTGTCCTGCCCGATCGGCGTCGTGAAGGCCAGCGGCCCGCTCGGCGGGGTCAAGGCGGACGGCTGAGCTAGCCGCGGCAATGGGGATAAGGTTCGGCCCGTAAACCTGAATCTGTACTGTAGGTTATACTATATTCTGCAGTGTAGGTTCAGGTTTTCCGGGAGATGAGTGATGGGCGAACCTCCGCGGCTGGTCCGGATTGCCGACGTTGCCAGCGAGCTCGGCCTCTCGCAGAGCCGCATCCGGCAGCTAGCCAACTCTGGCGCCATCCCCTCGGCCAGAAGTCCTGGCGGCCATCGCCTCTTCGACCTGGGGGCAGTCCGCGCGGCTGTCGCTCGCCGGACGCTGCCCGCTGATCCGCTCACCGCTGCTCAGGCGGCAACGCCGTCGTGGATCCGTGAGCTCACGCTGCTGGGGCTGTCGGAGGATTCGGTCTGGCGCCGGGTCAAAGACGACCTGGGCCTGGCCGCGGAGAGCCCGGCGGGCCGCATCATGGGCTACGCCTTTACCGAAATGCTGAACAACGCCATTGATCACTCAGGCAGTGACACGGCGACCATCTCCTGGTGGGTAACGTCGGACCAGTGGAGTTTCGAGATAAGAGATTATGGCGTGGGTGCTTACCCTAAGCTCCGCGCCGGGCTGCACCTGGCCAGCGATTTTGAGGCTATCCAGGAATTGTCCAAGGGGAAACGGACCACTGACCGGGCACATCACACCGGCGAGGGAATCTTCTTCACCTCGAAAGCCGTGGATATTTTCCGACTGACATCTTCCGGAGTCCGCTGGACAGTCGACAACCTTCGGCATGACGCGGCCCTCGGCATCGTTCCCGAGGTCAGCGGGACCTCGGTGATGTGCCAGGTAGACCCCCTGACAGTGCGGAATCTGGCTGAAGTCTTCCGCGAGTTCACCACCGATCATGCCTTCACGCGGACCAGGCCAGTGGTCAAGCTGTTCGCTATAGGCACCACTTTTGTCTCGCGGAGCGAGGCCAGGCGGCTGCTGGATGGCCTGGACGCCGATTTTGAGACCGTAGAGGTTGACTTTTCCGGGGTGACCGATGTAGGCCAGGGCTTTGTGGACGAACTGCTGCGCGTATGGCCAGCCGCCCACCCCGGGAAGACTGTCATTCCCGCCAACATGAATGCGGCAGTAGATTTCATGATCCAGCGCGGACTGCCGCGCGCCGATCCGCCGGGCGGCTAGCTGGCGCCCGGTCCCGGGATGGGCGGCGCGTGCCTGGTGACCGCGAACAGGACGTAGCCGTAGGTCAGGCTGGTCGCCGCCGGGTTCCTGGCCAGCCAGGCGTCAGTGACCGGATCGGGGAACTCGATCCGGAGGACCGCCCGCAGGTCTGCCCTGCCGTCGAAGCGCCACTCGGAGCGGACCGCGTGGCGGGTGGCTCCCCGGTCGCGCCACCAGCCATCGATGGTCTTCGACCTGCTGGCCGGCCGGGACGACGACGCGGCCGCGAGCAATTCGGCGAACTGGCCCCAGTGGTAGTCGTTGTCGACGACGACGAGGCTGCCGCCCGGCCTGAGTACCCGCAGGACCTCGGCGAGCCCTGCGTCGCCGCCGGGGGCGAGAAAGTACGCGAACCTTGCGTGCACCACGTCAGCGGAGCGGTCCGCCAGGGGCAGGTGCTCCGCCGATCCCGGCAGTACCTGCACGGTCGGCAGGTGACTGGTGCGGCCGGCTGCCCTGGCGCGCAGTGCCGGATCCGGCTCGATGCCGATCACCCGGCTGGCGTCCGTCGCGTAGACAGGGAGCCAGAAGCCGGTTCCGCAGCCCAGGTCCACGATGATGCGACCGTCCCACGGTGCCAGGTTGCGCATCGCCGCGAGCACATGCCCGTCAGGATCGAGCGCGCGGTTCTCGATCTCGTAGATGCCGGGATGCCCGCCAATGTTCGGCGCGAATCGCCAGTCGGGGAACGTCGCCCGGGCGGCAGCTGCTGCGCTGGCCCCCGCGCTTGCGGTGGGCGCGG
Organism: Streptosporangiaceae bacterium; assembly: GCA_050013415.1. Taxonomy (GTDB): domain Bacteria; phylum Actinomycetota; class Actinomycetes; order Streptosporangiales; family Streptosporangiaceae; genus Palsa-506. Next base: position 3,030 of record JBEKFH010000035.1, read on the forward strand.
TCCGGCCGGCGGTGGGGGTGCCGCCGGCGGTGGGGGTGCCGCCGGCGGTGGGGGTGCCGCTGGCTGTAGTAGTCCCGCCGGCTGTCGTGGTGCTCGTGCCATGCTGGCCGATGGTGGCAGCCCGGGCCTGGTCGCCGATCATGGGATCCGCTCGTCGGGCGTGCCCCACGACGACCGCGGGGCGGACGGCGGGGTGACGTGCGTCGCGTCAGGGTTCAGCTCGTGGTTGATCACTTCGGCGACGGCCTGGACGGTGTCGACTCCGTAGGTCATGGTCGGGTTGCCTCGCGTCAGCACGGCGATCCGGTAGCTGCGGTGCTGGCCGGTGAAGAGACCGATGCTGTTGATCACCCACAGGACCGGGTCGGGGAGCCAGCCGTCCTTCACGTGCGCGGTCAGCTTGGTGGGCGCGCCGGCGGTGACGCCCCAGCGCTGCGAGGGAATGACGCTGGCCATCAGCGACAGCGCGTAGGAGCGTGAGGGCTTGTCGAGCACCGACTTCCTGCTCTTCAGCTGTTTGAGCAGGCGCAACTCGTCGTGCGCGGTGACCCGCGTCAGGCCCCAGTAGGTACCAGGCCCCAGATGGGTGTGAGTCATCTTCGCCAGGTTCAGGAAGCGCTGGAGGTGCCGCCTGCCGACCTCGTCCCAGAGCGTCGTCGCCGCCGAGTTGCTCGACTCGGTGATCATCTGCGTGGTGAGCGTCACCTGGTCCGGGGAAAGGTCACGGTGCTTCGCCATCAGGTGCCGCAGCAAGGCGCCGAGGATGATCACCTTGGCGATGCTGGCCGCGTGGAAATGCCAGCCCTGATGGACCTTACAGGTCACGCCGGTGCGCGAGTCCGCGACCTTGAGGCCGACAATGGATGACCGGCCCTGCAGCGCGGCCGCGATGTCCCTGGACATCCTGGACGCGAGCGCGTGGTGCCTGCCGGTGGCCGTTGCGCAGACGACTGAGGGTGCCGCCGCCGGAATGTTCGCGCTGGCTAGAGTCACCGCGCGGGCGGGCGTCATGGTGCGGGCGGTCTTCATGGTGCTGGGGGGTGCGACTCGGGCGGGCGTCGCGATGCGGGCGGGCGTCGCGATGCGGGCGGGCGCGCCGCTGGCCGGCGCTGTCAGGGCACCCGCCGCCACCGTGAGCAGGGAAAGCACGAGTCCGATTATCAGCATCGCGGGCAGCCTGGGGACAGGCCTGTGGCTCATTGTCCACCCCTCGCTACTTGATGTCGCCAGTCCGTCAGCCTGGGACCCCGCGCCGCCGCGCTCGGCGCCAGTCGGAATCTGTTCTGCCAAACTTATACCGGATTCTGTCAAGCAGACTCGCCCATTGACGGATAAATTTCGAATAATATCCGGTATAAGATGTTGATGACTCATTCACGTCGATTCTTAAGGGACGGTATTGGCAAGAGTGACGGATGTGGTCCGCCCGATGGGGTGGGCGGGAGGCGCGGGGCGAGCCAGGTCCCGCGACGATTAGCACGGAGGATCCGCACGCGCTGGACCGGCCATATCCTCCGTGATCATGGCTGGGGCGGCGGCGAGTCACCGGCCGGGCTGTCGCGGGCGGCTGGCGGGGCGGCGGCGAGTGACCGGCTGGGGGCGGGGCGCGGGTAACCGGCTGGGGCGGCGGGCGGGGCCCCGGGCGGCTGACCGGGGTGACGGATAGGACGGTCAGCCGACCTGCCAGGTGTCGGGACCGGCCAGCAGCGCGTCTAGGTTGCCGTCGCCGAGGTGCTGGCGGGCTTCCTCGATCTGGCCGGACATCAGCTCGTCATAGCTGGGCCGGGGCGTCTGCCGGAAGACGCCGATCGGGGAATGCGCGAAGTCCGCTGTGTCCAGCCGGGACAGCGCAAACGCGTACGACGGGTCGGCGGCGTGCGCGTCGTGGGTCAGCAGCGAGCCGGGATCCGCGCCGGCCACCTCGACAGCCTCCAGCGATCCGTAGCGGCTGAACCTCAGGCCCAGGCCGCCGTCGGCGCCGAACCGCACCGGCTCGCCGTGCTCCAGCCGGATCAGCCGCTCGTCCCGCGAACCTGGCGCGGTGACCGGGGCGAACGCGTCGTCGTTGTAGATCGGGCAGTTCTGGTAGATCTCCACGAACGCGGTGCCGCGATGATCGGCCGCCGCCCGCAGGATCCCGGTCAGGTGCTTGCGGTCCGAGTCGATCGTCCTGGCCACGAAGCTTGCCTCGGCGCCGAGCGCCAGCGATACCGGGTTGAACGGGGTGTCCAGCGAGCCGAACGGGGTCGACTTGGTCACCTTGCCCTGCTCAGAGGTCGGTGAGTACTGGCCCTTGGTCAGCCCGTAGATCCGGTTGTTGAACAGCAGGATCTTGATGTTCACGTTGCGGCGGAGCGCGTGGATCAGGTGGTTCCCGCCGATGGACAGCGCGTCCCCGTCCCCGGTGATCACCCAGACCGACAGGTCGGGCCGCGACGCGGCCAGGCCGGTCGCGATCGCCGGCGCCCGGCCGTGGATCGAGTGCATGCCGTAGCTGTTGACGTAGTAGGGCAGCCGGGAGGAGCAGCCGATGCCGGAGATGATCACCAGGTTCTCGCGCGGGATCTCCAGCTCCGGCAGGAACGCCTGGAACGCGGCCAGGATGGCGTAATCGCCGCAGCCGGGACACCAGCGGACTTCCTGGTCGGACTTGAAGTCCCTGGTGGCGAGCTTCGCGTCGGCCTTCGGCACCAGGGTCAGCGACGCTGGCCTGCGCGGGCTGTCCGGGTGATCGGCGCCGTCGTTCGCCCGGCTGTCGTGCTCCCCGCCGTGCCGCGACGGGCCGAGGTCAGACGGCGAGCCGGGATCAGGCGAACCGAGATCAGACATTGGCGATCACATCCTGGATGACTCCGGCGAGCTCGGCGGCGCGGAACGGGAGCCCCCGGACCCGGTTGTAGGAGATCACGTCGGTCAGGTAGCGGCCGCGCAGCAGGAGTGCGAGCTGGCCGAGGTTGATCTCGGGGACGAGTACCTTGTCGTAGCCGGCCAGCACGTCGCCGAGATTGGCGGGGAACGGGGAAAGGTGCCGCAGGTGCGCCTGGGCGACCGAGCCGCCGGCCAGCCGCACCTCCCTGACCGCCGCCCCGATCGAGCCGTAGGTCGAGCCCCAGCCCAGCACCAGGACCCGAGCCTGCCCGTCCGGGTCGTCCACCTCGACTGGCGCGATGTCGGCCGCGATCCCGTCGATCTTGGCCTGGCGCAGCCGCACCATCGTGTCGTGGTTGTCCGGGTCGTAGGAGATGGTGCCGGCGCCGTCGGCCTTCTCGATGCCGCCGATCCGGTGCTCCAGGCCCGGCGTTCCCGGGATGGCCCAGGGCCGGGCAAGGGTGCGCGGATCCCGCTGGAACGGCAGGAAACCTGGGTCGTCATCGGCACCGGAACCTTCGTTCCGAATGGCGAACTTGAACTCATCCCTGAGCCTGGCCAGGCCATCGGCACTCGGGATGAGCCACGGCTCCGATCCGTTGGCCAGGTACCCGTCGGACAGGATGATCACCGGCGTGCGGTATTTCACCGCGATTCGCACCGCCTCGATCGCGATGTCGAAGCAGTCGGACGGGGTGGCGGGCGCGACGACCGCCACTGGCGACTCGCCGTTCCTGCCGTACAGCGCCATCAGCAGGTCGGCCTGCTCGGTCTTCGTCGGCATGCCGGTGGACGGCCCGGCGCGCTGGATGTCGCAGATGATCAGCGGCAGCTCCACGGACGCCGCCAGGCCGATCGTCTCGGCCTTCAGGCACATCCCGGGGCCTGAGGTGGTGGTCACGCCGAGGCTGCCGCCGAAGGACGCGCCGAGCGCCGCGCCGACGCCGCTGATCTCGTCCTCCGCCTGGAACGTGCGGACGCCGAACTGCTTGAGCTTGGACAGCTCGTGCAGGATGTCCGAGGCCGGGGTGATCGGGTAGGCGCCGAGGAACAGCGGCAGGCCGGAGCGCCGCGACGCGGCGACCAGCCCGTAGGAGAGCGCGGTGTTGCCGGTGATGTTGCGGTAGATGCCGGGTGCCTGGGCGGACGGCTTGACCTCGTACTGGACGGAGAACGCCTCCGTGGTCTCGCCGAAGTTCCAGCCTGCCTGGAAGGCGGCGATGTTCGCCTTCCTGATCTCGGGCCTGGCCGCGAACTTGGATTCGAGGAACTTCATCGTGCCCTCGGCCGGCCGGCTGTACAGCCAGGAGAGCATGCCGAGCGCAAACATGTTCTTGGCGCGCTCGGCGTCCTTCCTGGAGACCTCGCAGCCCTCCAGCGCCTTGACGGTCATCGACGTGATCGGCAGGGCGTGCAGCTGGTAGGCCGATAGCGAGCCGTCCTCCAGGGGGTTGGCGTCGTAGCCGACCTTGGCGAGGTTCCGCTTGGTGAACTCGTCGGTGTTCGCGATGATGTCCGCGCCGCGGGGCACGTCACCGAGGTTCGCCTTGAGCGCGGCCGGGTTCATCGCGACCAGCACGTCCGGGGCGTCGCCGGGCGTGAGGATATCGTGGTCGGCGAAGTGGAGCTGGAAGCTCGACACCCCGGGCAGGGTGCCCGCCGGAGCGCGGATCTCGGCAGGGAAGTTCGGCAGGGTGGACAGGTCGTTGCCGAACGACGCTGTTTCCTGGGTGAACCGGTCGCCGGCGAGCTGCATGCCGTCGCCGGAATCGCCCGCGAACCTGATGATGACACCATCGCGTTGCTGGACCTGCTTGGTCACAGTGGGGGGACCTCCTCCACGCGCCGCGGCCGGGCTGCCTGACACGGTGACGGCGTGCGTCCTCTCAGCACCGGCCCGCGGCCGGCGCGTGAAGTCTGGGTTACTTGCATTCACCTACGACATGTAGTCGGCGGATGGGTGTGCGCTGCTGAGCTGCCGTGACGCTCTCGCTACCCGCCAATCTGCCAGCTGACGTGCCCCGGGGACGTAGCATAACGCGATTCTATGACAGAACTCCGCTGAGACGAGTTCTCTGTGTAACATGACGCGGCCGCGAAGCCGGACCGCCGCGGGGCTGCGGTGGCTGAGCACGCCGTTGCGCATGCCCTGGTGCGCGACCTGTGGCCATCGGTTTCTGTTTTGTCCGTATGCCAGCTATGCTCACTAAGAGTGGCAGCAAGATCGCTCTATGCATTGTCTACCCCATGACCTGCGGATCCGCCGCATGGCCATCGGGCGCTTCTCGGTCCGCCGCCGGGTCCAGGGGGTCCCGGGCCGGTGGATCTTCCCGCCCGGCAGGAGGCCGCGAGACGCATGAATGACCCTACAGAGGAACGCATTCCCGGCAGGTCCGTCGCCGTGCCAGAGCCGCGGGCCTCCCAGGGTTCGGTGCACGATCCGTCCGCCGCGGCTGGCCCGCCGCAGGAGCCCGAAGTGCGCCGGCCCAGCGTGCGCGACGCGCTGGAGACCGCGCTCGACGGCGCCGAGCTCTGCCGCCGGGACCAGCAGTTCCTGAGCAGGCTGATCAAGTGGGACAAGCGGAACGCCGCGGCCATGGTGTCGCTGCTCTGGCGGGCGCGGCTGGCCGGCCGGGCGGAGGTGACGCTCAGCCCGGACCAGCTGGACGTCGTGCTGGCCGCGCTCGGCGACGCCGCCATCTACCGCGACTCCGGCGCCGACTCGATGGGCTGCTGGGACTGCGAGAACGTCCCCGGCGGCTGGTGCGCCGAGCATGCCAAGGACCGGGACCGGGCGCGTGCTTGCACCGACCTGCGCTCGGCACTCGGCTCGGGCGCGGGCAGCCTGCGGTCCCTGCCGGCCAGCCACACCGGTGAGCAGGGCAGCATTACCAGCGTCGCCTCGTGAGCGCTGCCTCGTGAGCGCGGCCTGGTGAGCGCGGCCTGGTGAGAGCGGCCTGGCCTCAGCGGTAGTTGACGAACTGCAGGGCGAGATCGAATTCCTTGCCCTTCAGGAGGCTGATCACCTGCTGGAGATCGTCCTTCTTCTTGGCGGAGACGCGCAGTTCCTCGCCCTGGACCTGGGCGCGGATCCCCTTGGGCCCCTCGTCCCTGATGATCTTGGAGATCTTGCGCGAGTCGTCCTGCGAGATGCCCTCCTTGAGCCCGACCGTCAGCCGGTACTCCTTGCCCGACGGCCTGGGATCGGCAGGATCGAGGATCTTCAGCGAGACGGAGCGCCGGACGAGCTTGTCCTTGAAGACGTCGAGCACCGCGCTGGCGCGTTCCTCGCTGTTGGCTTTTATCTCCACGGCATCATCGCCTGACCAGGCGATGGACGCCCCCACGCCGCGGAAGTCGAAACGCGTCCCGACCTCCTTGGCTGCCTGGTTCAGCGCGTTGTCGACTTCCTGGCGGTTGATTTTCGACACGATGTCGAACGATGATTCCGAGGCCACGGTCCCAGGTTAGACGGCGGCGGCCTGGCCGGCACGCCGGATGCGCCCGCCGCGCCGATCGTGTCGGATTCGCTCAGTTCGCATCGGGGTTCCGCATGCTGCCTCCGGGTGCGCGTTCCGCTATCCTTCACTGTGCCGCCCGGTCGAGGCGGCGCGCGGCAGGTTGCCCGAGTGGCCAAAGGGAGCGGTCTGTAAAACCGTCGGCTTAGCCTACGTTGGTTCGAACCCAACACCTGCCACCACCTGCGGATACGGCCCGTGAGCTGGTTTTCCCGGTCTCGCGGGCCTTCTTGCTGTTGTGCCGCCGCGTTTCATGATGTGCCGCTGTGAGCCGCTACGTAGCAGTGGTTACGGACATATGGCGGACGGAATCGGGCCGGAGCCAGCGGTTCACCGAACCGCTGGCTTAGCCGCTTTCCATGGTCAGCCGTCCTCGGTGACGGGCCCGCCAGGCCCAGGGAGATCACTGGTGATCGCCGGTTTCGCCCGCGCATGGCTACAGAATCCGTGGGCAATCGCCGCACCCTGCTGTCCGGGATGGCCGTTCACAGCTGCAGACCCAATGGCGGGGCTCGCTGCCCGGCGCCCCGGCGGTTCATCACGTCGCCCTGTCGGGCAGCGGCTCACGTCGGCCTGGTCCATAGGTGCCCACAGAACACACGGCTGACTGACCGCGATGACTCGGTCCTCGTCACAGCCGGGCCGACCTCGGTTGACCTTTGACTGACCTGCCGTGGACATGCTGTGGACCTGGCATCCGCCTCGCAGGACTGCGCAGGTAGCGCGGAGGTGCTCGCCCGTGATCCAGCCGCGCCGGTGACAGTACCAGGCCGCCAGCCCCGCGATGACTGCAGTCGTGGTCGCGGCCTTCGGATTCCGTACCGCGGCGTTCTTGGCGGCTCCGATCACCCCGAACAGCAGCCGGGCGCCGACCTCTGCGGCGTGGGCAGCGTCTTCGAGGGCTGCGTCATACCCGGCAGCGACCAGCATGCGGGCGGCCTCCTCGGTCCACCGGTCGGCGGGAAGCGCCAGGCCGAACCGGTTGAACACGCTGTCCTTGCTGATGATGACCGCGGGCGCGAGAAACGCCGCGACCGCCGCCGTGCCCAGGTCATCCGGGTCGCCGCGGGCGGCGCGGGGCAGCTCGGGATCGCAGCGGCGGATCGCCGCGATGGCGGGGTTGAGGTAGTCACCCATCTGCAGCGGCACCACCCGGATCCGCGTCACGATCCGGCTCAGCGCGCGCTCGGCGTCCGCGAGCGGGTTGCCCATGTCCGCAGCCACCTTCTGCAGCGCTTCCGGCAGCTCCGCTTCCACGTCCTCGCCGATGAAGACGTTCGACCGCCCGGTGCCGGCCAGGGATACCAGGACCGACGCCGTGTCACTGCGCGCGACATGGCAGGCCGACGATGCGACGGCGCAGGCATCGGTAACGGCAACCAGCGCCACCTGGGACAACGCCACCCATGACGGGCGCGGCCCGGCCTGGTCATATGCCGCCCCTGCCGGGAGCCAGCCAGGAGCGAATGCCATGGCTGTAATTATCATCCCGCCCGCAGGGCAGGCCAAGCAGTTAAGCGGCCCCCTGCCCACCACCAGCTCCCCCCAAGGGCGACGGTTGATCTGCCGTCATCCTTGCGTTCGCCTGCGGTCCGGCAGCCGCCCGGCCGCGACGGGCCAGCGCGCGGCTTCTCATCCTGCTGCCGGTGATCTCGGTAGTCTCTGTGGAGTCCAGTGGGAGGAGCGGCCGGTGGGTAAGGCAGCGCGCCGCCGCCAGGACATGGGAAAGCAGCGCACCCTGGCGGCAGGCAACCGCGGGGCTGATGGCACCGGTCAGAAAGTTGACCCGAGGGGCAGGGCGGAAGCGGCCATCACGCGGCTGGTCCGGGGGAACCCGCCCGGCAAGGTCAGCCTGGCGGGTGCCTACGCGCTCGGCTACGCGGCGCTGGGCATGGCGCAGATGGAGGGGGATCAGCCGCCGTGGTATCCGGAGCTGGACACGCTGTTCCTGGGGACTGTCTGGCCCGGGGAGCTCGGGACGGGTATGAGTTCGCCAACGCCGTGACCGGGTGGCTGCGGCTGATGCGGGGCACCGTTCACTGGAAAGCCATCGAGCGGTTTGTCCGGGAGGTGCTCGCCGCCAGCGCCGACCATGATCTTCCGGTCGATGAGGGCGAGCTGATGCTGCTGCTGGCGGGACGGCTGGAGGCGGCGGGCCTGGACCAGCGCAAGATCCCTCGTAGCTTGCTGCCCGGCACCGCGCTGGCCTCCGCTCGCCTCACCTGCGGTCCGGCATACGATGCCACGCTCCCGGACCCGCCGCCGGACGCCGCCGGCCGCGTCGCCGGCCTGTGGGCGGCCACCGAGGCCGGATTGCCGGACGACGGCACGGCGGAGGACGCGCTTCGGGAGGGCCTGCACCTGCTGGGCGGAGCGGGCCTGGATGCGCGTCATGACGCGGCAGTGCTGCTTCCTGCGGCCAACCGGAAGCAGCCGTCGGCGGTGGCGTCGATGGTGTAGAGAACCTGGTTTTACACGTCCATGTTCGCCGGCTTTTAAGCCGGCGCAACTCGCGTGCAGGATCTGCCCGGTTGTCGCTGCCAGGGACCCGCGCTCGGGTCGGTCTGGTCGGCTGGCCCGGGCGCCATCATCCCGCGCTGGTCCTGATCGTCTCCACCCAGCCGAGGCTACCCACCCCTCATGATCTTGGCTCGGGTGTCGCCAGAACGACACCTAAGCCAAGATCACGGACCCGTCCGCGGCACCGTATAGCGGGGTCATCGAGCGGCCGGACGCCGGTGACGGCGCGGGAGCATGCTGGCAGCACCGCCACCCTGGCGCTGCTGCTGGCCGCTGGGAACTGCGGGTAACGTCTGGAGCAGCCGGCAGTGCTGCGGAGAACATTGCTGCGAGAGGACGTGCGCGGGAAAGCGATGAAGGCGGCAGACAGGACAGCCAGCGGCCGCGGCAATGGGCGCCGCGAGCAGGCCATGTCCAAGATCATCGATACGGCGACGGAATTGTTCGCCCGGCAGGGCTATCACGCGACCGGTGTGGCCGAACTTGGCCGCGCGGTCGGTCTCGGGTCCGGCGCGCTCTATCACTACATCGGCTCGAAGGAGGACCTTCTCTTCACCATCGTCCGCAGGCACCTCGAGCATGCCCTCGAATTCGGCCGGGATCTTCTGGCCCACGAAAGCACGGCCGTGGAGAAACTGCACGAGATGGGTCGCGAGCATATGCGCCTGGTCGCCTACCGGCGGCTCGAACTGCTCGTCATGCTCCGGGAGATCGACTCGCTGAGCGGGGAACGGCGCGACAACATGCTGGCCCTGCGGGCCGCGGTGGAGCAGATCTGGATCGAGGTCGTCAGCCAGGCTGAGCGCGACGGGGAGCTGCGCGCGGTCGACCCGCTGTTCGTGAAGGTCGCGCTCGGCGCCCTAAACTACTCGGTCCTGTGGTTTCGCGTCGGCGGGGAATCCAGCCCCGAAGAGGTCGCTGACGGCATCATCGACATGCTGCTGGCCGGTCAGGGTGGGCCCGGTGCGGCCACCGTACGGGACGCACTGAGCGTCCATCCCGCCGGGTGACTTTTGCGGGTACCGAGACGCGCCGCCCCGGCAGGCTCTGCGGATCGCGCGGCGGGCCGCCTTCCTCCGGCAGTGGCAACTGTGTCGAGCGATCACTACACTGCTAGGTGACTGGCCGGGAGGCGGACGATGTCACTTGCGGAGGAATTGAGGGCGGAACGGGCGCTCTCGCCGGCGGCGGTGTGGGATGCGGCCGAGGCGCGGCTGGACCGCCCGGTGGAAGCGGGGCTTAACACCGCGCACGAGGCGTGTGACCGGTGGCAGAGCGACCGGGGGCGGCTGGCCCTGATCGTGTCTCATCCCGATGGCCGCAGTGAGCGGTGGACCTACGCGGAACTCAGCCGCGCCTCACGTCGTTTCGCCAACGCCCTGAAGGCGGCGGGCCTGCGCCGGGGTGACCGCTTCGCCGCCGTCCTGACCCGGCAGGTCGAGACGCAGATCTGCTGCCTGGCCGCCTGGCGCGCGGGCCTCATCTACACGCCGATGTTTGTGGGTTTCGGCCCTGACGCGCTGGCCGCCCGGTTGAACGCTGCTGATGTGCCCGCGGTGGTGGTGGATTATCGTTACCGAGATCTTCTTGAGCAGGCCCGGGCGCTGGTGCGGCGCGACCTGGTCGTGTTCAGCGTGGCCGGCCCCGGCGGACGGGGCATTCACCCGGGGGACCGGAGCGTCTGGTCGGAGATCGACCGCTACGGGCCGGATTTCCACACCGCCCGGACCGCCGCATCCGACCCGGCCACGCTCATCTTCACCAGCGGTACGACTGGTGCTCCCAAGGGGTGTATCCAGCCCCATTCACTGGTGCTCGGGCTCCAGCCCTTTCTGCGGCACACGTTCGCCTTGCAGGGCCCGGACATGCTCTTCGCCGGCGCCGACCCTGGCTGGTCCTATGGCCTGTACACCACGGGGGCGGCTGTCATGGCGCTCGGAGCGTGCCGCGTCATCCATACCGGGGACTTCGAGCCCCGTGCCTGGCTGGGCGTCCTCGAGCGGGAGCAGGTGACATACGTGTCCGCGGCCCCGACCGCCTACCGCCAGGTAGCCCAGGCGGCCCGCAGATACGGGCTCGCGTCGTCGGTGCGCGGGGCCACCTCAGCCGGGGAACCCCTCGACGCGTCACTGGTCTCGTCATGGCAGGCGATCGGGGGCGGTGACCTGCAGGACAGCTACGGCCAAAGCGAATCCGGGATGCTGCTCGCCAACCTCGCCTTCGAGCAGCGGGCCATCGTCCCGGGTAGCCTGTCCTCGGTGGTTCCCGGGTTCGACGTGGCCCTGGTGGACGAGCGCGGGGAGCCAGCCGAGAGCCAGGGGATCCTCGCCCTGCACCAGCCGCGCTACCAGGCCAGCGTGGGCTACTGGAACGACGACGAGCGGTGGCGGGAACGCTGGCGTGGGGACTGGTTCCTGACCGGGGACATCTTCCGCCGGGACGACAGCGGGGGCTGGTGCTTCGTCGGGCGCGCTGACGATCTCATCGTCACCTCCGGCTACAACGTGGGGCCGGCCGAGGTGGAGAGCATTATCCTGGAACAGCCGGGAGTGGCCGACGTCGCTGTGGTTGCGGCCCCTGACCCGCGCGGCGGCGTCACCGTGCGCGCGGTGATCGTCCCCGACGGCTCGGTCGGGCAGGATCAACTCAAGATCTCGGCGCGTGATTCGGTCCGCGCCCGCCTGGGGCGCCACGCTTACCCACGAGTCGTTGACTTCGCCGGCGAACTGCCCCGCACCGAGACCGGCAAGCTGCGCCGCAACGTCCTGCGCGACAGTTACCAGCCTGGTCAGGCCGGCTGATGGCGGGCGGGGCGCCCAGTGCGGATCCCTTTGACCTGACCGGCCGGGTGGCCCTGGTCACCGGCGGGAGCCGCGGGATCGGACGCTGCATCAGCGCTGGATTCGCCCAACGGGGCGCGGACGTGGTCATCGCCAGCCGCGACCAGGAGGCCTGCGCGGCGGCCGCGAGCGACATCGCCGCCGCGACGGGCCGCAAAGCCGTGGGCATCGGCTGCCACGTCGGACAGTGGGTGGACTGCGACCATCTGGTCAGCGCCGCCTGCGCGGCATTCGGCCGGGTTGACATCCTGGTCAACAACGCAGGGATGTCTCCCCTGTATGAGTCCCTCCCCGAGGTCACCGAGGCGCTGTTCGACAAGGTCCTGGCGGTCAACCTGCGCGGCCCGTTCCGGCTTGCGTCCCTGCTGGGCCACAGGATGTGCGAGCAGGGTGGCGGTGTGATCATCAACGTGAGCAGCATCGCCGCCGTGCAGCCTGACATCGCTGCACTGCCCTACGCTCTGGCGAAGGCGGCCCTCAACGCGCTGACCGTCGGGCTGGCCCACGCCCTCGGGCCGACGGTCCGGGTGAACGGGATCATGCCGGGGCCCATCCTGACCGACGTGAGTGCCTGGTGGGACGGGCCAGCCTTCACCCGGCACGCGCAGACGGAGATTCCCCTGCGCCGTGGTGGCCAGCCCGGGGAACTCGTCGGGGCCGCGGTCTACCTGGCCAGCCCGGCGGCCAGTTACACCACGGGCGCGATCATCAAGGTCGACGGCGGGGAGGCCTGGGCTCCGGCGTAGGCTCCGGCGGGCCATCCGCCGGAGCGGCCAGCGGGCGATCCCAGGAGTCCAGGAAGGCCAGCTGTTCGACCGGGGCGCGGTGCAGCTTCGTGGGGAACGGGGCCGCCGGGTACCCCGCCACTATGTGGCAGGCTGTCGCCCACTCGGCGGGAATGCCCAGAAGTTCCTTGACCTGAGGCTCGCGGGCGCACAGCAGCGTGGTGAACGTCGTGGCGACGCCGAAAGAACGCAAGGCCAGGCAAAGGTTCTGCGCGATCGGGTAGACCGAGGCCCCGCCGACGACCGACAGCCGGCCGAGATCGGTGTCGGTCGGATGGGTGGCGGCGATGTTCACGCACACCACGATGACCGTGGGATGCTCTGCGAAATGAGCAGCGAATTGATCCGCGTCGGCCAGCGCCTTGGCCGGGCGGGACATGCCCACCCACGTCGCCTTGGCGACCGTGCCATCCGCCGAGGCCAGCGGGGCCGCCCCGGAGCGGTTCGCGGACCGGTACGCGGTCCAGGCCGCGGCGTACCACTCGCCGAGCCGGGCGCGGCGTAGAACGTCACGGACGATCACGAAGCGAACCGGCTGCCGGTTGCCGCCCTGCGGCCCGAACCGCGCCAGCTCCACCGCCTGGTACAGCAGGTCCGGCGGCACCGGGTCCGGCTGGTAGTAGCGGCAGGCGTGTTGCGAGCGCATCACGTCGCTGAGTTCCATGCCGCCTCCGCCCGTCCTGCATGCCTGGATGATGAACAGCAAATATTGTAGTGATCACTCAACACAAGAGATATCCTATCCTCAGCCCAGCAACGTCGCTAGCAAGGGGAACCGGCCATGAGCGAGACCGTGGTGCTCGGGAACGTCACCATTACCCGCGTCGAGGAGTGGCAGGGCCCGTTCGCCCCGCCTGAGGTCCTGATCCCGGGGACCGAGGCGGCGACGTGGCAGGAGAACCGGTCCTGGCTCTCACCGGATCACTGGGAGGCGGAGGCCAATCTCATGCGTGCCTGCGTCCAGACCTGGGTGCTGAAAAGCGAAGGCCGGACCATTCTGGTCGATACCGGGGTGGGCAACGGCAAGGCGCGCCCCCACATGCAGGAATTCGATCACCTTGATCTCCCTTTCCTGGCATCCCTGGATGCGGCGGGGGTGAAGCCTGCCGACGTCGACATGGTCATCTGCACCCACGCGCACATCGACCATGTGGGCTGGAATACCCAGCTGGAAGAGGGGGAGTGGCATCCCACCTTCCCCAACGCGGAATACGTATTCTCGCGAGCCGACATCGAGTTCTGGAACCCGGTGAACAACTACGAGCGGCGCGGGCAGGCCGTCAACGAGAACGTGTTCGAGGACAGCGTAGAGCCGGTCCTCGAAGCCGGCCTCGGCGTCCTGTGGGAGGACAGCCGGGTGGTGGACGGGAATCTGCGCATTGACCTGGCCGCCGGGCACACCCCCGGCATGGGCGCCATCACGCTGCGGTCCGGCTCAGATCTCGCGGTCTTCGTCGGTGACCTGGCCCACAGCCCGGTGCAGGTGCTCGAGCCCGAGCTGAACAGCTGCTTCTGCGAGGACGAGCGAGCTGCCGTGCGGACCCGGCGGCGGCTGCTGTCCTGGGCCGCGGACAACCACGCCCTCGTGCTCCCGGGGCATTTCTGCGGCGGGCACGCCGTCGAGGTGGCCCGGGATGGAGACAAGTTCAAGATCACTGGCTGGGGCGGTTTCAGCGGTCAGTGAGCCCGGGCTCAGAGGGCCGGATCGGCCGGGCTCACGCTCCCGCGGATCCCTCGTCGAGCAGCCAGGCGAACTGAGCCCGGGCCGCCTGCCGGCGAGTGGGCCGGTGCTCGCTGGGCACCCCGCCCGCCGGCGGCGCGTAATCACGGAGGATGAGCCGGGCAGCGCTGTCGCGATGCACCTCATCCGGCCCGTCGTACAACCGTGAAGCCCTGGCCGCTCGGTACATCGATTCCAGCGGCAGGTCGGTGCTGTAGCCGAGTGAGCCGTGGATCTGCACGGCCCGGTCGAGTACGTCGTGCAGGACTGCCGCGCCGAAAAATTTTATGTAGGCAATCTCCTTCCGCGCCGCGGCGAATCCCTGCGTATCCGCGATCCACGCCGCGTGCAGCGTCATCAGCCTGGCGGCCTGCATCTGGGCGGCCGACTCGGCGATCCAGCCACGTACCGTCCCCTTCTCGCCGAGCAGGCTTCCTTGCACGGAGCGGTAGGTCGAGCGCTCACACATCATGTCGAACGCCCGCCGGGCCTGGCCGAGCCAGCGCATGCAGTGGTGGATTCGCCCCGGCCCGAGGCGCAGCTGGGCCACGGTGAACCCGGCTCCCTGCTCACCGAGAAGGGCGCCAGCCGGGACCCGTGCGTCGGTGAATGTCATCTCGGCGTGCGACGGATACTCGCCGTCCCGCGGGCGGGGCTCCTCCATCGAGCCGAGCGGCCGCAGAATCGCCACACCTGGGGTGCCCGCCGGGATGATCAGCTGCGAGGTCTTGGAATGGCGGGGCGCATGAGGATCGGTTACCGCGGTCACGATGAAGAAATCGGCGATCTGCGCGTTGCTGATGAACCATTTCCGTCCGTTCACCACCCAGTCCTCGCCGTCCCGCACCGCGGTTGTCGCAAGCTGGGTGGGATCAGCGCCCGCGGTGTCCCGTTCGGTCATCGCGAACGCAGAGTACATGTCACCAGCGAGCAGCGGCGCCAGCCATCGGCGCTTCTGTTCTGCTGTGCCCGAACGGGCCAGGATCTCGGCATTCCCGGAGTCGGGTGCCTGGTTCCCGAACACCAGCGGGCCGAATGGCGACGTACCCAGGATCTCGTGCATGAGGCCGAGCTTGACCTGGCCGAACCCCTTCCCCCCGTGCTCCGGCCCGAGATGGGCAGCCCACAGCCCACGCGCTTTCACCCACTCCCGCAGCGGAGCGATCGCGCGGCGCAGGTCGGGCCAGGACAGGTCAAGGGTCTCCAACGGCCAGACCTCAGCGCGGACGAAATCGTTCATCCAGTCCAGGTGCTTCTGAAAGTCCGGGTCGGTGGAGAAATCCCACGTCATGCACACCACTCCCTTTGCGCGAGTCTGCGCCCGGTGACGGCGTCATGCTGCTGCGATGAGCCGTTCCGCCTGTCCCAGCACCATTCGTGCGAGGCTGCGCAGCTTGTTTCCCGTTCCGCGGGGGGCCTGGCCGGCGAGTGACCGCACGTAGGTTCCTTCCAGGAGGATGCCGAGCTTGAACGAGGCGAGCACGGTGTACCAGCGGAGAGCCGAAAGGTCCCGGACAGATGCGGAGGCATAGCGGGATGCCATCTCGGCTACGCTCGGAAGGCCGCCGGCTGCGGCTAGCGGGCTGCGCCAAAGATCGGCTGCGCCGCCCGGACCAGGCCAGGTGGCCAGGAGCAGGCCGAGGTCAAGAAGCGGGTCGCCAATGGTGGCCAGCTCCCAGTCGACAATCGCGGCAATCCCGGCCCCGTCGCGGGAAAACAAGACGTTGGCCAGATGGTAATCACCATGCATTATTCCCGGCGTCCAGGTCCGTGGTGTGCGCTGGTCCAGCCACTCGGCCAGCCCGCCTACCTCCAGCGGCCCCGATCGCCGGTACTCATCCTGGCGCCTATAGCGGTCCAGCTCCGACATCCACCGCGGCACCTGGCGCTCCAGGAAGCCGTCAGGCCTGCCGAAGGATCCGAGGCCGCAAGCCCGGTAGTCAATGTCACCTAGTCTGACCAGAGCGTCCACCAGGCTCATCCCCATCTGGTGTCTGACCGCACGGTCGCCAGCGTGCAGAGCGGGGAGCTCAATGGTGGCGTTGAATCCCTCCACCAGCTCCATAAGGTAGAAGCTGCTGCCGAGCACCGACCCGTCTGGACAGGCACGTATGAGTCTGGCGTGCGGTACCTCGCTCGCAGCCAGCGCGGTCAGCAGCCGTACCTCCCGCTGGAGGGAACGCTCGCCTCCCGGCCCTGGCTGCCGTGGTCCGCGCCGCAGCACAAAGGGCCGCCCCGAGCGCGAGAACCGCAGCATCTCGTTCTGGGTGCCGCCGCGCAGCACCTCCACCTCGCTGATCGGCCCGTTCCCCAGCCCCTGCCCGTCCATCCAGGCCCGCAGTGCAGGGTGATCGAGCGGGCTCTGTGGGACAGGAGGGGAGTCCGGCCAGCCAGGCATGCCTCAGCGTATCAAGCGATCACTACACAATCGCGTGATCCGCTATCGCAGTGGTCGCCGGCATCACCCTGTAGCGCTTCAAAACTAATCGCATGACGTCTGACCTGGTGTTCATGAGATCAGCTACGCCGCGTGAAAGTACTCGCTGATCAGGCCGCCGAGCACCTTCCGCCGTGTCCGTGGCCATGAGAAAGTCCCCGGGTGTGGCCAGGTCTAGGTCCCCGCTGGCGGCCAGTTAAAAGTCCCCATCCCTCGCGTGTCGCCGGGTGTCTTGGGCCCCGGGCGGTGGCGGTGCGAGCCAGTCACTGCACCGCCCGGGGGGCTTTGTTGAAATCTGCGAGGGAACGCATGGACATCATCGCTGCCTATCGTGAGGCAGGCACGTACCGTGGGGCCGCGTCGATCGCGGGGACCACGCATAAGACTGTGCGGCGGGTGATCGCCCGGCACGAGGCCGGGGGCGGCGCGCCGCCGCGGGTGCCGCGGGGCCGTAACTATGACGGCGTGGCTGCCCTGGTCGCGGAGCGGGTGAGCAAGGCGTCGGGGCGGATCTCGGCGGAGCGGCTGCTGCCGGCCGCGGGCGGCGGGGTATGGCGGGTCGGACCGGAACTTCCGCCGCCTGGTCGCGGAGCAGAAGGCGTTGTGGCGGCGGGATCATCACCGGGGCCGCCGCCCGGCGGTGTGGTCGCCGGGTGAGCACCTGGTGATCGACTGGGGCGCCCTGGCTGGGCTGCATGTGTTCTGCGCAGTGCTGGCCTGGTCGCGGTTCCGGTTCGTGCGGTTCTCTCATGACGAGCGGGCCGCGACCACGCTGGGCATGCTGGCGGAGTGCTTTGAGGTGCTGGGCGGGGTGCCCGGCAAGGTCCTGGCCGACCGGATGGGCTGCCTCAAAGGCGGTGTCGTCGCCAATGTCGTGGTGCCCACGGCAGAGTATGTGCGGTTCGCCGGCCATTACGGGTTCCGGCCGGACTTCTGTGAGGCCGCGGACCCTCTCTTAACCGGCTAACCGGAGTCCAAGGGCATCGTGGAGAACCTGGTCGGCTACGCCAAGACGGATCTGATGATCCCGCAGGCGCCGTTCGGGGATCTGGCTGCGGCCAACGCGGCGGCCGCGGCGTGGTGCGCCGAGGTCAACGGCGTGACCCATAGCGAGATCTGTGCGGTGCCGGCCGGGCAGCTGGTGACCGAGAGGGAGTTGCTGGCGCCGCTGCCGTCGCTGCGCGCGAGCGTCGGCCGGCTGGTCACCCGCAAGGTGGACCTGTGGGTGCCGAGAAGCTCGTCCACGTCATGCGACCAGGCGGTATTCGTTGATCAGGCCACCGACGCGAGCCTGTCTCCGGATCCGGTACTGCCCGAGATCGATCGGTTCGGGTAGCGG
>JBEKFH010000036.1:0-21017 GCA_050013415.1 Streptosporangiaceae bacterium
CCCGGCGGCTCTACGCCAGCCTGGGCTTCACGGACCTGCTGACCGGATTCAGCTTCCCCGGGAACGAGCCGCCCTACGCGGTGATGGGGGCCGCCCTGCCGCTGAGGGAAAGCCCGGCCTCGCCAAGACCGAGCCGCTGATAGATCTCGCGGGTCGCCCGTGACCCGTTGAGCGTGTAGAAATGCAGCCCGGGCACTCCCTCGGCCATCAGCCGCTCGGACATCCGCGTCGCATAGTCGACGCCGATCTCCCGCACCGCGGCCTTGTCGTCGCCCCGGGACCGGAGCCGCTCTGCCAGTTCCGGCGGGAACCGCGCCCCCGACAGCAGCGCCGCGCGCTCGATACCCGCCACGCTGATGATCGGCATGATGCCGGCGATGATCGGCACGTCGCAGCCGAGCGCGGCAACCCGGTCGCGCATCCGCAGGTAGTCCTCCGGGTAGAAGAACATCTGGGTGATCGCGAAATCAGCGCCCGCCCGGCACTTGCTGACGAAGTTGACAATGTCCGATTCCATGCTGGCCCGCCGCGGATGGCCCTCGGGAAACGCGGCCACGCCGACGCAGAAGTCGCCGGACTCCTTGACCAGACGGACCAGTTCGGCTGCGTAACGCAGGCCGTCGGGATGCGGTACCCAGTCACCATCCGGCGCGCCAGGCGGGTCGCCCCGCAGCGCCAGCACATTGCGCACCCCCACCGCCGCGTACGAGCCGATGACGTGCCGCAACTCGGCGACCGAGTGATTGACCGCGGTGAGATGGCCGACCGGGGTGAGGGTGGTTTCCGCCGCGATCCGGCCGGTGATCCGCACCGTCCGGTCGCGGGTAGAGCCGCCCGCGCCGTAGGTGACGGACACGAACGTGGGCTGCAGCGGCTCAAGCTGCCGTACCGAGAGCCAGAGCCGCTGTTCTTCTGCCGTCGTCTTCGGCGGCATGAACTCGAACGAGCAGGAAAGCTCGCCCGCCGCGAGCAGGTCCCGGATGGCGGGCGCGCGGGGCGGGCGAGGCTGGGACATCCTCCCAGGCTAGCTGCCCGGTGGCCGGCAGCCGCCCACCGGCAGCCGCCCACCGGCAGCCGCCCACCGGCAGCCGGCCACCGGCGACTGCGGGCCTGGGGCTAGTGTCGCGGCAATGACGGGCAGCGCAGCGGCCCTTGACCAGGTCCGGGACCAGGTGGGGCGCGCTCTTGCCGATTTCCTCGGCAGCCAACAGGCGATGCTGGCCGCCGTCGACGAGGCCCTGCTGCCCGGCCTGGACGCGATCGCCGCTCTGCTGGCCGGCGGCAAGCGGCTGCGGGCCGCGTTCTGCTACTGGGGCTGGCGCGCGGCGGGCGGCGCGGACTGCCTGCCGGGTAGCGCCGCGAGCACCGGGACAGCCGCCGGTGCCGGGATAATGGCCGCGGCGGCCGCGCTCGAGCTGCTGCACGGGAGCGCGCTGGTGCACGACGACGTCATCGACGGCAGCGATACCCGGCGTGGGCAGCCCTCGGTGCACCGCGCGTTCGCGGCGCGCCACGCCGCCTCGGGCTGGCGAGGCTCCGCTGACGCGTTCGGCACGGGCACCGCGATCCTGATCGGCGACCTGCTGCTGGCCTGGACCGACGAGCTGCTGCGGGCCGGCGGGCTGCCGGAGGCGGCACTGCGCCGCGGCCAGCCGGTGCTCGACGTGATGCGCGCCGAGGTGATCGCCGGGCAGTACCTGGACCTGCTCGGCCAGGCGGCGGGGACCGGCACCGTGGCCAGCGCCCTCAAGGTCATCACGTACAAGTCGGCCAAGTACACGGTCGAGCGCCCGCTGCAGCTGGGCGCCGCGCTGGCCGGGGCTGTCACCGACGGCATGACCGCGACGGCCGGAACGGAGCGAATGGTGGCAGCTGCCTGCACCGCCTACGGCATCCCGCTCGGCGTGGCCTTCCAGCTCCGCGACGACGTACTCGGAGTCTTCGGCGATCCGGCGCAGACCGGGAAGCCAGTCGGCGGGGACCTGCGCGAAGGCAAGCGCACGGTTCTCATGGCCATCGCCACCAGCCGGGTGAACCGTAGGCAGGCTGCTGTGCTGCGGCGGCATCTTGGCGATCCGGGGCTCGACGAGGCGGCGGCGGCTGAGATCCGTGCCGTGCTCGCCGAGACGGGTGCGCTGGCCGAGTGCGAGCAGATGATCGGCAGCGGAGTCCGGCAGGCACTCGGCGCGCTGGCGGACGCGCCGTTCACCGAGGCGGCGAAAGCCGCGCTCGCCGAGCTGGCCCTGACCCTCACCGACCGCGCCACCTGACCCGACCTGGCCTGGCCGAGCTGGCGGTTTGCTGCCGAGCCGCTGACCGCATCGGCGCGATTCGCGTGGGTGGCTACGCCGGGCTGCCTTCCACGCTGAATCGGGTTGGGCCCCCGCTATCCGAGTTGGCTGACGACCGACCATGGGCCGGGCAATGTTGATATCTGACTCGTTACCTCCTCGCGGCCAGATGGTAGAACGTGCCGGGTGCGAACATAACTATGATCGCTAGCCAGGTTGGCGCGCTGACGGCTGCGGCCACTCCGGTGCAGGCGCATCCTGTCAAGGCCAGCAGTGCCACCGTTACTGCGACATTAAGCCCGGACTTCTCGACGGCGGTCCTGGTGTTTAGCCTGAATGACAGCCAGGGTGTGATCCGTGCCTCGAAGTCGATGCCTTCCAAGTGGGAGGTCGACGTCAGCCCGGCCGATGGGAAGCCTTACATAACGAGGCGGCACCTACGCGTTGCCGGCGGCAAGTTCGCCGAGTACTGGGCCAACGCCGACAGCCTGCTGTTCTTCCAGCAGCTCGACGTGCGCGAGGTGCCTGCCAGATGACGGCCGGAGGGTATCTGCCGACGCATCTGACGGCAATGCGCTACCGTCCGTGACGCCAGCCGGGGTCCGGCTTGTCTCCCCGGATCCGGGCGGCGAGCGCGGCCGCTGCCGCGGCGGGGTCGTCGGCCTCGGTGATCGCCCGCACGACCACGACCCGGCGGGCGCCGGCCGCGAGCGCCTCGCCGATGTTCTCCAGGTCGATGCCGCCGATGGCGAACCAGGGCACCGGCGGGGCGAGCGCGGCCGCGTAGCTGACCAGTCCGAGCCCGGGCGCCGGGCGTCCCGGCTTGGTCGGCGTCGGCCAGACTGGCCCGGTGCAGAAGTAGTCGATGTCGGCCGCGGCGCTGGCAGCGGCTGCCTGCTGCTCCGAATGCGTCGACAGCCCGATCAGCGTTCGCGGCCCGGTGATCCGCCGCGCCGCCGCGACCGGCAGGTCGTCCTGGCCCAGGTGCAGCACGTCGGCACCCACCGCCGCGGCGATGTCCGCACGGTCGTTCACCGCGAGCAGCGCGCCGTGCCGGTCGCAGGCCGTGCGGAACACCGCGAGCAACGCCATCTCCTGCGCAGCCTCAAGGCCCTTGTGCCGCAGCTGGACGATGTCCACCCCGGAGCCGAGCGCCGCATCGAGAAAGCTCGCCAGATCTCCTTGGCGCAGCCGCGCGTCGGTGCAGAGGTAGAGCCGGGCAGCGGCCAGCCGGGCACGCAGCTCGCCAGGCACGCCGCTCACCGGGCGCCCGGCGCGGCGCGGCTCAGAACGCCAGGGCCTGCGCCCGCCGGTTCACCTCGGTGCGGCGGTTCTCGCAGATCGCCTGGATCGGCGTGCCGGGCAGCGACTCGTCGGCCGTGAACAGCCAGCGAAGCGCGTCCGCGTCATCGAACCCGCAGTCGAAGAGCAGGGTGAGCGTGCCGTGCAGTCCCCGGATGACCTGATCGCCATCGAGGAACGCAGCGGGCACGCAGAGCTTGCCGTCCGGGCGCTGCACCGCGAGCAGCCTCCGGTCGCGGAGCAGCTGCCGGACCCGGCCGATGGACAAGCCAAGCCGGTCAGCAGCTTCAGGGATGGTGAGCCAGTCGCCGATCATGCTGTCGGCCGGGGGGTCAATCTGCGCCACGTCTCCAAACTTCCCACATCAGGGCCTCATCCAAACACCACACCAGGGCCCTATCCAAACACGGGCAACGCCGGGCACATCACCGGCGGCGGGGCCCGGCGCGCCCGGCGGGCCAGCAGCCCAGGTCAGCACGGCACAGTTAGCACGGCACAGTCAGCGCGGCGCGGTCAGCGCGGCGCGGTCAGCGCGGCGCGGCGTCCCGCAGCGGGACCGCCGGGTCGGCGATCCTCGCCGCGTCCACCGCCAGCCCGGCCTCGATCAGCCGGCGGCCTTGCAGCAGGTCCCTGGGCAGGCCGACCGTCAGCACGGCCACCAGCCGCCCGCCGGCCAGCCAGCAGGCGGCGAACCGCTCGCCGCCAGGGTCGCCCCGCCAGACCAGCCGGTCGGCCCCGCCGTGATACCCGACGTACTGCACCATCCGGCCGAACTGCTCGGACCAGAAATACGGCACCGGATCGTAACTCTCGCTGCCGCCGAGCAGGTTCGCCGCCAGCACCTCAGGCGCCCGCAGCGCGACGTCCCAGTGCTCGAAGCGCAGCGTGCGCCGGAACCGCCGGGAGAAGAACGCCGCGCAGTCCCCGGCCGCGAAGACGCCGGGCACGGACGCGCGCAAACCTTCATCGACAATTACGCCGTTGTCCAGCGCTACGCCAGATCCCCAGAGCCAGCTCAGGCTCGGCCTGACTCCGATCGCTGTCACGATCACGTCGGCGGCCAGCCAGTCGCCGCTGGCCAGCGCGAGTCCGCCCGGCTGCACCGAGGAGACGGGCTCGCCGAGCCGCAGCTCCACCCCGGCCTCGGCGTACCAGCGCGACGTCCGGCTGCCTGCCTCAGGCCCGATCGCGGCCGACAGCGGGGCCTGGCCTGCCTCCACCACGGTGACCGCGCAGCCCCGGGCGGCAGCGGCGGTCGCGAGCTCGGCGCCGATCCAGCCGGCCCCCACTACGGCGAGCCGCACGCCGGGCCGCAGCGCGTCCCGCAGGCTCAGCGCATCGTCCAGGGTCCGGAGCGTGCGCTGCGGTCCAGGGCCCGGCAGCAGCAAGGGTGCCGCCCCGGTGGCCAGCACGAGACGGTCGAACCCGTACTCGCCGCGCTCGGTACGCAGCACCCCGTCCGCCAGGCCGGTGGCAGTTTCGCCCAGCCGGATATCGGCGCCGAGCGCCGCCAGGTCAGGCCGCAGCGTGGTGTCGTCGGCCTCCCCGGCCAGCACGCCCTTGGACAGCGGCGGCCGGTCATACGGCGGCCGGGCCTCGGCGCCGATCAGCGTCACCGCGCCGTCATACCCCCTGGCCCGCAGCTCCTCCAGCGTCCGCAGCCCCGCCAGCCCGGCCCCGGCTATGACCACTCGCTCGATCCGCACGATCACCTAGGCTAGGGGCAGCGCGCGGGAGTCCGGTGCTGACCGGACTGAGAGGGCGGCTGCAAGCCGCCGACCGCAGGAACCTGATCCGGGTCATGCCGGCGAAGGGAGCGAAGATGAGCACCACAGCCACCGCCGACGTGCTGGTGATCGGCGCCGGGGTTATCGGCCTGAGCATCGGCTGGCGAGCCGCGCAGCGGGGCATGGCCGTCACCATCGCCGATCCCGCTCCCGGCGGCGGCGCGTCGCACGCTGCCGCCGGGATGATCACGCCCATCTCGGAGGCCGCATACGCCGAGCGGGAACTGTTCCGGCTCGGCCGCGAGTCGCAGCGCCGCTACCCGGCGTTCGCCGCCGAGCTGACCGGGATCACCGGCCAGCCGACCGGCTACCGCCAGGCCGGCACGCTGCAGGTCGCCTACGACGCCGACGACCTCGCCGTGCTCGTCGAGTATCAGGCCCTGCAGGAATCGTTCGGCGTGAGCACCCGCCGGCTCACCGCGCGCGACTGCCGCCGCGAGGAGCCCATGCTCGACCCGTCCGTCAGCGGCGGCCTGCTGACCGCGGACGACGCGTCCGTCGATCCCAGGCTGCTCACCAGCGCGCTGCTGGCGGCTGCAGCCGCGGCCGGAGCTGACATCATCCGGCAGCCCGCCGCGGAGATCCTCAGCGCGGCCGGGCGGGCGGCTGGCGCCGTGCTGGCCGACGGCAGCCGGGTCCTGGCCCGCTGGGTGGTGCTCGCCGCGGGCTGGAACTCCGGGTCGATCGCCGGGCTGCCGCCAGGGACGGCACCGCCAGTGCGCCCGGTCAAGGGCCAAATCCTGCGGCTGCGGTCAGCACCGGCCCGGCCCGGCCCGGGCGGCTCGGGCCCCGGCGGGCCGGGCCCCGGCGGGCCGGGCCCGGGCGGAGCGGGCCCGGGCGGAGCGGGTCCGGGCGGGTCAGCCCCCGGCGGGCCGGGCGCCGGCGGGCCGGGCGCCGGCGGGCCTCCCGGCCTGCTCGCCCGGTCGGTGCGCGGCATCGTCCGCGGCTCCTCGGTCTACCTCGTGCCACGGGAGAGCGGTGAGCTCGTCATCGGCGCCACTCAGGAAGAACTCGGCACGGACACCCGGGTCACCGCCGGCGGAGTCTGGGAACTGCTCAGGGACGCCCGGACGATCGTGCCGGGGATCACCGAGCTGGAGCTCGCCGAGGCCGTGGCGGGCCTACGGCCGGGTACGCCGGACAACGCTCCGCTGCTCGGCCCGTCGGCGCTGCCCGGGCTGGTGCTGGCCACCGGTCACTTCCGCGCCGGGGTGCTGCTGGCCCCGGTGACCGCCGACGTCATCACCGAGTACCTGACGACGCGGCGGATGCCGGGGCTTGCGGCGGCGTTCACGCCGGGGCGATTCACCCGGCAGGCCAGGCCACCAGCGCCCCTGCGGCGCCGGGACTCACCGGCGCCGCAGGCTGCGCGGCGGAGCCGGTCGAATGAAGGCGCCCCGCTGTGAAAGTGATCATTAACGGCACGGAGCATGACCTGGCAGCGGGGACCAGCGCCGGGGACTGCGTTCGGCTTATAACGACATCGGCCAGCGGTGTCGCGGCAGCTGTCAACGGCGAGGTGGTGCGCCGGGCCTGCTGGGAGACCACCACCGTGTCAGATGGCGATCGCGTCGAGGTGATCACCGCGGTGCAGGGAGGCTGAGCATGGACGACCCGTTCGTGATCGCGGGGGAGGCGATGGGCTCGCGGCTGATCATGGGCACTGGCGGCGCGCCGAGCCTCGCGGTGCTGGAGCGGGCGCTGGTCGCGTCCGGCACGGAACTGACCACGGTCGCCATGCGCAGGGTCGATCCCGCCGCGCCCGGATCGGTGCTCGACCTGCTGGCGGCCCATGGCATCCGGGTGCTGCCGAACACCGCGGGCTGCTTCACCGCGGCCGACGCGGTGCGCACCGCGCGGCTGGCCAGGGAGGCGCTGGAGACGGACTGGGTGAAGCTGGAGGTGATCGCCGACGAGCGCACCCTGCTGCCCGACCCGGTGGAGCTGCTCGAGGCGGCCGGGCTGCTGGTGGCGGACGGGTTCACGGTGCTGCCGTACACCAGCGACGACCCGGTGCTCGCGCGGCGGCTCGAGCAGGCGGGGTGCGCGGCGGTGATGCCGCTCGGCGCGCCCATCGGGTCCGGGCTGGGGATCCGGAACCCGCACAACATCGAGCTGATCGTCGAGGCGGCCGGCGTCCCGGTGGTGCTCGACGCCGGCATCGGCACGGCGAGCGACGCCGCGATCGCGATGGAGCTCGGCTGCGACGCGGTGCTGCTGGCGACGTCGGTCACCAGGGCGCGCGATCCCGAGCTGATGGCCGAGGCGATGCGGGCGGCGGTCACCGCCGGGCGGCTAGCCCTGCTGGCCGGCCGGGTGCCACGGCGACGGTACGCGACCGCCTCGTCACCGCGGCCGGCGGGGTAGCGACGCGGGGCAGGCCAGCGCGCCGTTAGCTGGGCGGCGGCGAGATGGCACCAATACACTCGTCCCGATGGATACGACCCTGGCGCGCCCACCGATCGGGCAATTGCTCGACGGACGCTACCGGGTGGAGTCCCAGATCGCCCGCGGCGGGATGGCCACCGTTTACCTCGGCACGGACACGCGCCTGGAGCGCACGGTTGCGCTGAAGATCGCCCATGCCGAGCTGGCCGATGACGAGGACTTCGTCCGGCGGTTCATCGGCGAGGCCAAGTCGGTGGCGCGGCTTTCCAGCCCGCATGTGGTGGCCGTCTACGACCAGGGCTCGGACGGGAACATCCTTTTCCTCGCGATGGAGTACGTTCCCGGCCGGACGCTGCGCGAGCTGCTGACCGCGCGCGGCAGGCTCGGCGCGCGCGAGTCGCTGGACATCATCGAGGGCGTCCTGGCCGGCCTGCAGGCCGCCCACCAGGCTGGCATCGTGCATCGCGACGTGAAGCCGGAGAACGTGCTGATCACCGCCGGGCCCGGGGTCAAGGTTGCCGATTTCGGGCTGGCCAGGGCCGCAGCCGGGGCCGGGCACACGAAGACCGGCACGATTATCGGAACGGCCGCCTACCTGGCGCCCGAGCAGGTGACCCGCGGTGTCTCGGACGCACGCAGCGACGTCTACGCGGCCGGGGTCATGCTGTTCGAGCTGCTCACCGGGACGCAGCCGCATACCGGCGGCACCCCGCTGGCGGTCGCGTACAAGCACGTCAACGAGGCCGTTCCGGCGCCGTCGAGCGTCGCGCCCGGGCTGCCTCCGGCCCTCGACGCGCTGGTGGCGCTAGCGACCAGCAGGGATCCGGAGTTGCGCCCCGCAGACGCTGGCCAGTTCCTGCGCGCCATCACCGCGGTGCGCCACGGGCTCCCGATCGCCGGGTCATACGCCGCCGGCGGGCCAGTCGGTGTGGGCGGGCCAGTCGGTGCGGGCGGGCCGGGCATCCCTGGCGCGGGCGGCACTCTGGGCGCCCCGGTCCCGGGCAGCGCCCCGATCCCGGGCAGGCCAGTCGGTGCGGGCGGGCAGGGCATCCCTGGCGCGGGCGGCACCCTGGGCGCCCCGGTTCCGGGCAGCGCCTCGGTCCCGGGCAGCGCCCCGCTCCCGGGCAGCGCCCCGGTAGCCGGGGAACCGGGGGGGACCTCCGGAGCTGGCGTGGCTGGCTACCCTGCGGCCGACTCAGCGAGTTCCCCCGGCGCGGCCGGCGCTCCGGGTGCGAGCCCCACCCCCTGGGGCCATGGGGCGGGGGGTTTTCCGGCAACGGGGACGATACCTGGGGCCACCGGCCCGCTAACGCCCGCTGCCTCGTCACAGCCGGGCGAGTGGTCCTCGCCCAGCGCCTGGTCCGCGCCAGCCGCGTCCTCATTCCCTGACCCGGCGCCGTCAGCCGGCGCGTCGTCCTGGCCGGGAGCAGCGCCGCCTCCCGACGCGTCATCACGGCCGCAGGAGGTGTCGCCGCCTGGCGCTTCACCGTCGTCGTGGCCTGGCCCGTCAACGTCGCCGTGGCCCGGCACGTCAGGATCGCCGTGGCCGGACGGCCTGGCGCCGCCGTGGACTGACGGGTCGGCAGCGTCATGGACTGACGGGTCGGCAGCGCCGTTGCCTGACGGGTCACAACTGGCCGGCTTCCCGCAGGACCGCGGGGAGCCACGGCACGGGAAACCCACTCGCAGCAGGTCAGTCGAGATCGTACCTGCGGTGAGCGCGATTCATCCAGCCGACCAGCAAGCCGGCACGAACTACACCCTCATCGTGCCGGGCTTCGGAACGGACGACGGCTACGGCCATGAACCGCCGAGCGGCCGCCTGCCGCAGTCTTCCGGCTATGGCCGGCGGCCGGAGCCGAGACTGCAGCGATGGCTGTTCAGCCGGAGGCTCGCCTACATCGCCGCCACTCTCGCCGTCATCCTGATCCTCGGCCTGGTGACCTGGTGGGTCACGAACGGGCAGTACGTGACGGTCCCCCAGGTGGGCGGGCTGACAAAGGCCACCGCGACGACCGAGTTGCGGAACCTGGGCTTCCACGTAAGGATCGGCCGCGGCCTGCACAGCAATGCGGTCCATCGCGGTGAGATCGTTCGCACCGACCCGGCGATCGGCGCCCGGGCAAAGCGGGGCAGCGAGGTCTCGCTCATTCCGTCACTCGGGCCGGTGCTGATCCAGGTCCCCTCGGTGACCGGCTTGAAGCTGGCCGACGCGGAAGCGGCTCTCAGGAAGGCGGGGCTGACTCCCGGCAAGGTGACCAGCGGAACGTCCAGCACGATTCCGCTCGGCGTCGTGATCAGCACCAGTCCCATCGCCGGGCTGTCCTGGCCGCAAACCCGCCCGGTGGCGATCGTGGAGAGCGCCGGCCCGCCGCTGCCCAGCCTGGTCGGCCAGCAGGAGACCGCGGCGCAGCAGCAGGCCCAGCAGTTCGGGTTCCAGCTGAATCCGGAGCAGAACACGAAGAGCGATCAGCCGGCCGGGACGATCACCAGTCAGTCGCCGCAGCCGGGAACTCCGATCACTCCGGGCGAGGTCGTGACCGTCCGGGTCTCCGCCGGGCCGCAGATGGTCAGTATCCCCAATGTCGACGGGCTATTCGAGCAGCAGGCCGCCAGCGTCCTGATGGCGGCCGGCTTCCAGGTCAGCGCCAACACCGTGGGTCCCGGCCACCGCGTGTACAACTACAGCCCGTCCGGCCAGGCCCCCAAGGGCAGCACGATCACCATCTTCGTGGGATTCGGCCTGCCGTAGCTGGATCGGCCCTGCTGGCGCAGCGCGCGCAGGCGTGGCTAACCCTTGGCAAACCCGCCCCGGGCTGCGCGGGCTGATCTCGCGCCCGCCGAGCTGGGGCTCCCCCGGGATGCGCTAGGCTGTCGATCGTGCGAGAGCAGTACTGGTTCTTTTATGGCTACCGGCCCGGTCTCCGGACGGTCGCCCGCCAGATGCTGCACTGACGCGAGCGACATACGGAGAGCCCCGGGCCGGAAGGCCCGGGGCTCTCGTCATTGTGGAGACAGGTTTCCGGGAGACAGGGAGTGATGAAATGGTCGTCGTGATGGCCCCAGAGGCCACACAGGCAGACGTTGACACGATCGTGGACCTGGTGCGCACGGCTGGCGGAGAAGCTTTCGTCAGCCGCGGGGTCGCCCGGACGATCATCGGACTTGTTGGCGATGTCGACCAGTTCGGCCCGCTGAACCTGCGCAGCAGGGCGGGAGTCGGCGACGTCGTGCGGATATCCACCCCGTACAAGCTGGTCAGCAGGGAACATCGGCCGAGCAGGTCGGTGATTACCGTGGGCGGCGTCGCGATCGGCCCGGATACCGTCACCGTCATCGCTGGCCCGTGCACGGTCGAGACGCCGGAGCAGACTCTGGCCGCGGCCCTGATGGCCAAGGCCGCGGGCGCGTCGATACTGCGCGGCGGCGCGTTCAAGCCGCGCACCTCGCCGTACGCGTTCCAGGGCCTCGGAGAGGCCGGGCTGAGGATCCTCGCCGAGGTGCGGGCCGAGACTGGACTTCCGGTCGTCACGGAGGTCATCGATCCGGCGAGCGTCGACCTCGTCTGCTCCTACGCGGACATGCTCCAGGTCGGAACCCGCAGCATGCAGAACTTCGCCCTGCTCCAGGCCGTCGGTTCCGCCGGGAAGCCGGTCCTGCTGAAGCGCGGGATGAGCGCCACCATCGAGGAGTGGCTGATGGCCGCCGAGTACATCGCGCAGCGCGGGAACCTTGATATCGTGCTCTGCGAGCGCGGCATCCGGACCTTCGAGACGGCCACACGCAACACCCTGGACATCAGCGCGGTGCCGATCGCGCAGCGGCTCTCGCACCTGCCCGTGATCGTGGATCCGTCGCATTCAGGCGGCCGCCGCGACCTTGTCGTCCCGCTGAGCAGGGCGGCGATCGCCGTCGGGGCGGACGGGATCATCGTGGACATGCACCCGGAGCCGGCCAATGCCCTGTGTGATGGCGATCAGGCGCTGGTGGACGAGGACATCCGCGAGCTGGCGGTCGCGATGTCAACGCTGTCGCAGCTGATGGGTCGCACGCTGAGCCGGGCGGCCCGCCCGATGGCGGTCGGGTGAGGCCGACGGGGCGCCCGGCCGGGCCAGTGCCGGCCGGGCCAGTGCCGGCCGGGCCAGTGCCGGCCGGGCCAGTGCCGGCCGGGCCAGTGCCGGCCGTCAGCCGGGGCCTGGATGCCCCGCCTGGCTGAGGCCGGGGCGCGGCTGCTGCTCGGCTCGGCCAGGGTTGCCAGGCTCGCCAGCGTGAGCGTCCGGGGCGGTCCGCACATCGTGCCGATCACCTTCGTCCTTGACGGCGACCGGATCTACAGCGCTATCGACGCCAAGCCGAAGGCCACCCGCGACCTGAGACGTCTCGCCAACATCAGGGCCGACAACCGCGTTTCCGTGCTCGCTGACCACTATGACGACGACTGGGATTCGCTGTGGTGGGTACGCGCCGACGGCCAGGCCGCCATCCTTGACGACCCGGTCGTGCTGGCCGGGCCAGCCGGGCTGCTGGCCGACCGCTACCCGCAGTACCGGGGACAGCCCCCGGCCGGCCCGGTGATCGCCATTACCGTGCAGCGCTGGACTGGCTGGTCCGCGTCGCCTCTCCTGGCCGGCTGAGGCACTGCAGTCCAGCCGAGGCGCGCCCGCCGAGGCGCGCCTCTCAGGCTGGCCCGCTCAGGCGCAATTCCGGCAGGCTCAGAGCGCGGCAACCGCCGGGATCACCTCGGCACCGATGATCTCCAGCGGCGTGATGTCCCATACGCGGGCCACCGCGCCAATCGCGACACCGAACCCCATCTCGGCGAGACCGCCAAGCTGGTCGACGACCTGCCCGGCATTCTCGCCCTTCTCGCCGACGTCGAAGATGAAGTAGCAGGTCTTCTCGATCTCGTCGTAGTCGCGCCCCTCGGTCTCGCAATGCGCCCTGAGGACGTCGAGCTTGCGGGCGAGGTCCGGGCCCGGGAACAGGTTGCACGCCTGGGCGTAGCGAGCGACGAACCGCAGCGTCTTGCGCTCGCCGGATCCGCCGATCATGATCGGCGGATGCGGCGCGGACAGCGCCTTCGGGTAGTTCAGCGGCCGTTCCAGCTGGTAATGGCTGCCGTGATAAGCGGACTCGTCGCCGTTCCACATCTGCAGGCAGATCTGCAGCGTCTCCTCCAGCCGCTCGAACCGCTCGGCGACCGGCGGGAACGGGATTCCCAGCCCTCTGGACTCCTCCTCGTTCCAGGCGGCGCCGATGCCCAGCCAGGCCCGGCCGCCGGACAGCACGTCAAGCGTGGTGACGATCTTTGCCAGGATCCCCGGGTGCCGGTAGACGGCCCCTGTCACGAGGGTGACCAGCTTCGCCCGGGACGTCAGGCCGGCCAGGTAACCCAGCGTGGTGTAGGCCTCGAGCATGTCGTGCTCCGGCGGGCCCACCATGTTGATCTGGAAGAAGTGGTCCATCACGCTGATGAACTCGAATCCGGCGTCATCGGCCGTCCTGGCGACAGTAGCGAGGTCGGCGCCGAGCCGGGCTGCGCCGGGCCCGGAGAAGTCAGGGATCTGCAATCCGATTTTCACGTTTACCTCCGGGGACGAGCCTGTCACATGCGCGCGCGACTGCCCGGACCTGGGGGCGGACCCGGGGGCGGACCCGGGGGGCGAACCCGCAGGACGCGCGCTTCATTACAGCGTGGCTGGGACTTCACTGCTGATACAGCAGCAGCGGAGGGACAACGACGCTATTGAAAGTCAGGGCTCAAGCCCCGCTGGCAGCCCAGCCGGGCTCGTGCGGGCTGCGGTCCGGGGCGGCTTGACAGGATCAGCTAGGGGCAAGGCGGGCATTCCCCTAGTCTGGCCAGCTAAGCGGTGCTCTAGGACGGCCTGCAAGGTTCCAGGGCGACCTGCAAGGTTCCAGGGCTGCCTGCAAGGTTCCAGGCGGCCTGCAAGGTTCCAGACGGCCTGAAAGCTCGATCCCCGCGGGCCGGCCATGGAAGCAGGATAAGGAAGGCAGAGATGACGCAACCCAGTCCGCCCGACGGCAGGCACTCACAGCCGGGGAGCGGACATCCCGCGGCGGCGAGCGCCGAGCCCGGGCCGCCGCGTGCCGAGCCCGTCCCGCCGCGCGCCGAGCCCGTCAGCGCGAGCCCGCGGCCCGTTCCGCCGGGCGCCCCCGTTCCGCCGGGCGCCCCCGTCCCGGCTGGCGCCCGTTCCCCGGCTGCCAGTGTCGCTGGTGGCACCAGCCAGCTCGGCAGGCTCGGGTGGGCGTCGGTGCCCGTGTGGTCTCTGGGGTTCCTCGCCTTCGCGCCGTTCCTGCGGCTCGCGGTGGCCAGGCGCGGCAGGAAGGACTGGGCAATTTTCGCCGGCTATCTCCTGGCCGTCATCCTTGAGATTGTCCTGGTATCGGTCGCTGGCAAGAGCGGAAGCATGTCGGCGGCGGCCGGCGGCCTTGTCATCGTGCTGATGGGCGGGGGGGCCGTGCACTCCTACCTCGCATCCGGCGGTGACCAGGCCCGCCCTGCCGTCTCCGGCCCGGCCACCGCGGAGCGGCTCAACCGGGAGGCGCTGGCGACTGCCCGCAGCCGGATGGAGCGCCGCCGCGAGGCGCGCGAGATCGCCAGCAAGGACCCCGTGCTCAGCCGCGAGCTGCGCATCGGCCGGCCCGACCTGGCGCGCGAGTACGACGACGGCGGGCTGGTTGACGTCAATCAGGTGTCCGGCGAGTTCCTCCAGTCCGGCCTGGGGCTGTCCGCCGGCGAGGCGGCGGCCGTCGTGGCCGCCCGCGACACGATCGGCCGGTTCACCAGCGCGGACGAGGTGACCACCTACGCGCAGCTGCCGCCCGACCGGCTGGACGACGTGCGCGACTGGATGACCTTCAGCTGACGGGCGGGCCGGGCCAGTAGCCTCGGCGGGCCGGGCCAGGTAACCGCGAGTGCTCCCGGCGGCAGGCGGACGAGCGCCTCCGGGCGGCAGGCGGAGCCGCTGTCAGCCGCATGACAGCCCGTCAGCCGCCCATGACAGCGCAGAGCAGGCGGTTCTCGCCGCGCTGCCAGATCGTCCCGATCTCCGTGAACCCGGCCGCCCGCAGCGCGTCGACATGCGTAGACAGCCGCTGAGACAGCGAGTTGTGATGATCGCCGTCGACATTCCTGATCGCCCGCTCGGCGACCAGGCCGGCCAGCGCCGGCTCCGCCCCGACCGCCTGCCACCAGCCGCTCCAGGACTCCGGGTGCCCGCCGGGGAAGCGCCGGGACTCCTCGCGCTCGATCAGCGCGCGGCCAAGGCGCGCCAGGGTCGGCGCGACCTTGTCGTCCTCGGTGAAGTGATCGCCGTTGAGCAGCAGGCCGCCAGGCCGTAGCACGGTGCCAAGCTCGGCGTACATCGCCGCCAGCGCCGGCGCGGGCAGCCAGTGCAGCGCCGTGGTGCTCACCGCAGCATCCGCCTGGCGGTCCAGGCCGAGCGCCGACGTCCATCCAGCGACGCGCAGGTCAACTTCAGCGAAACGGAGTCCCGCGTGGCCGGGCCAGGCGACACGGCCCAGCGTGAGCAGGAGCGGGTCAGCATCAACGCCGATGACGGTGGCCGCGGGAAGCCGGTCAAGCAGCCGCACGGCGAGCGACCCGGGCCCGCAGCCCAGGTCCAGCACCAGCGGATCCGGGGCACCGATGCCTTCCTGCACGGCATCGATCAGTGCGGTGAAACGCTCTTCCCGGTCGGGCAGGTAGCCCAGCTGCTGGGTGTCCCAGCGCGCGATCCAGTCGAGCGCGGCCAGCCGGTCGAGCGCCGGCGCCGTGGCCCTCCGTTCGCCGCGCATCAGCCGAACAGCACCTCGGCCTCGTCGTACCTGTCCGGCGGTACCAGTTTCAGCTCGCGGGTGCCCTCAGCGAGCGGCACGCGCACGATGTCCGTGCCGGCCAGGGCCATCATCGTGCCGAAATCGCCATCGTGCACCGCGCCGATCGCCTGCAGGCCGAACCGGGTTGCCAGCACCCGGTCGAATGCCGTCGGCGTCCCGCCGCGCTGGATATGGCCCAGTACGGCGCAACGGGCTTCCTTGCCGGTGCGCTTCTCGATCTCGTCGGCGAGCATCTGCCCCACGCCGCCCAGCCGCTCGTGCCCGAACGAGTCAAGCTGCTGGCCGGCGGACGAGGTCTCCCCGTCGAGCGGGCGGGCGCCCTCGGCGACCACGACGATCGGCGCGTACCGCGTCTGGAACCGGTGCTCCACGTACGCGCAGACCTTCTCGATGTCGAACCGCTTCTCCGGGATAAGGATCACGTTGGCGCCGCCCGCCAGGCCCGCATGCAGCGCGATCCAGCCAGCATTACGGCCCATCACCTCGACGATCAACGCACGGTGGTGGCTCTCCGCGGTGGTGTGCAGCCGGTCGATGGCCTCCATCGCGATGTTCACCGCGGTGTCGAACCCGAATGTGTAGTCGGTCGCGCCGAGGTCGTTGTCGATGGTCTTGGGCACCCCCACCACCTGGACGCCCGCCTCGTGCAGCCGGTTCGCGACCCCGAGGGTGTCCTCGCCGCCTATCGCGATCAGCGCGTCGACGCCCAGGCTGTCCAGGTTGTCCTTGATCCGTTCCACCCCGGAGCGGCCGCCCGCCGCCGCGGTCTGCGCCAGCGGGTTGGTCCGCGACGAGCCAAGGATCGTCCCGCCGAGCGGCAGGATGCCGCGGACGGCGGGAACGTCCAGCGGGACGGTGTCACCTTCCAGCGGGCCGCGCCACCCGTCGCGGAATCCGATGAATTCATAGCCGAACTCTTTTGCTCCGCGGCGGACGATCGCGCGGATGACCGCGTTCAGCCCGGGGCAGTCACCGCCGCCGGTGAGGACTCCGACTCGCATCTGGGGCTCCCTCTCGTGTTCTGTCGCCCGCCACACTAGTACCCATGAGGCTCATCGCACCGGCACGGCAGCGACCGGCTGTGCCCTGCTGACAAGGCGCGGCTCGATTCCGGGTTCCGGGATGTCGGGATGGCGTGCGACCATCAACCTGACGGAGTACCGCCCGAGAGGATCCCCCTGCCGATGCCAGTGATGCCTGGCGCTGAGCCGTTCCGACATGATGGGGGCAGCACCGGAGTCCTGCTCTGCCACGGGTTCACTGGCAGCCCGCACTCGATGCGAGCCTGGGCGCAGTACCTGGCGGATGCCGGGCTGAGTGTCTCGCTGCCCCGGCTGCCGGGGCACGGCACGACGTGGCAGGAGCTGCAGCGAACCCGCTGGGAAGACTGGTTCGCCGAAGCCAGCCGGGCCTTCGATGAACTGCGCGGGCGCTCGGACCAGATCTTCGTGATGGGCCTGTCGATGGGCGGCTGCCTGGCATTGCGGATTGCGGAGGTGCAGGGCGCCGCTGTCAGCGGGCTCGTCCTGGTGAATCCGTCGGTGACTGCTGACACCAGGCTTTTCGCGATAGCCCCCCTGCTCAAGCTGCTCGTCCCGTCGCTCAAGGCCATCGGCAGCGACATCAAGAAGGAGGGCGTCACCGAGTTGTCGTATGAGCGGACGCCGGTGCGGGCGGCGGCGACGCTGCCCGGGCTCTGGCGCAGCACCCAGGATCAGCTCGGCGAGATCAGAGCGCCGGTTCTGGTCTACCACAGCACGGAGGATCACGTGGTCGGCCCCGCCAGCCTCGAGATCCTGCGCAAGGCGCTGCCGCCGGATCAGCTGACGGTCCGAGAGTGCCGCAACAGTTTTCACGTCGCGACCCTGGACAACGACGCCGAGGCCATCTTCACTGGCAGCCTGGAGTTCGTTCGGACGCACAGCCGCGCCGGGAAGGAATAGCGGTTTGGCCGACAGGGAACAGCGCAGCGACATGAGCGGCGAGGACGCGGCCTGGCGCGACCTGGTCGCGCGGTTCGACCTGCTCGGCGATGCCGATGAGACTGCCCGGCCCTGGCCAGAGCGCGAGGATCTGCTCGCGGCCCGCAGCGATCAGCCGCGGCCCGGCGCCGGTACCAGCCCCGGCATCGGCCGGGCCGGCGCCGGGGACGAGCCAGGAGCCGGCCAGCGCCAGGATTCCGGCATCCCTGGCAGCTCCGATGCCGACGACGACCGTGGCGGCACCGACATTCCCGCCCCATCGGAAGCCCCGGTCTCGGATCGCACGAGGATCATCAGGCCCGCGGCTCCGGTTCAGCTTCCCGCTGTCGGCGCCGCCGGCGAGGACGCCGACGATGAGGACGAGCACTTCATCCCGCCGCCGCCGCCACCGCTCCCCCCGCTTGACCCGGTGGCCAAGGGCGCGTGGACCGCGCTGTTCGGCGGGCCTGCTTACCTGCTCGTCGCCACCACGGCAGGCTGGGTCATGCCGGGCTGGGCGGCCTTCGGCGCCGTTGCCGCCTTCGTCGGCGGCTTCGCCGTCATCGTTGTCCGGATGGGCGACAAGCCATCACGCGGCGACGGACCTGACAACGGCGCGGTGGTTTGACGACCGTCCCTAGGCGCAGCTCAGGCCCTTCGCGCCGGCTCAGGCCCTTCGCGCCGGCTTAGGCCCTTCGCGCTGGCTTATCCTCCGCGCGCCGGCTCGGCTCTTCGCGCCAGGTCCGCCGCTCCGACCAGGCCCGCGTCCGGGCCGAGCTCCGCCAGCCTGACCTCCGCGGTGGGACGGTAGGTGCGGCCGGTCAGGCCGGCGTCGAAGGCCGCCCGCGCCGGGCCGAGCAGCAGCTCGCCGGCCTCGGAAACGCCGCCGCCGATCACGAAGCAGCCCGGGTCAAGAATCGCGGCCAGGTCCGCCAGCCCCTGCCCCAGCCAGCTCCCGACGATCTCGAAGCACCGCAGTGCCGCCGGATCACCCTCCCGCGCCGCCTGGGTAACGGCTGGCCCGGTGATTCCCCCCGGAGTTCCGCCGCCAAGCTGAAGCAACCGGAGCGCCCCTCCCGCCGCCCGCGCGGCGAACTCGCGCGCCTCCGCGACTAGGGCGCTTCCGCTCGCGTACTGCTCCCAGCAGCCGCGGTTGCCGCAGCCGCATAGGCGCCCACCCGGCACGACCCGGTAATGCCCCGGTTCCCCGCCGACTCCCCACCGGCCGCGGTAGAGCTGACCGTTGATCACTATGCCCCCGCCGATGCCGGTCCCGACCGTGACCAGCATGACGTGCTTCAGGCCGCGGGCGGCACCGAAAATTGTCTCCGCCCAGGCAGTGGCGTTCGCGTCGTTCTCCACCACCACGGGAAGGCCGACGCGATCCTCGACCTCCTTCTTGAGCGGTTCATCGCGCCAGGCCAGGTTGGGGGCAAACAGCACCGTGGACCGGGTCTCGTCGATGTAGCCCGCGGCGCCAACGCCGACGGCGCCGACCTGATAACGGTCCCGCAACTCGATGACTGCTTCGCTGATCACGCGGGCCGTCTGCTCGGGGCTCGCCGCAGGAGTGGAGCGCTTGAGCTTCGCTACGATGTTGCCCTGGTCATCCACCACGCCCGCGGCGACCTTGGTGCCCCCGACGTCAACTCCGATCGTCAGGCCCATCGGCCGGGCCTTCCGGGGAGTCTCCCGCCTCCTGCTCGTGCCCCGCTGCGGCCGTCTCGGCATCCGGGGCGGAGGCCGTCCCGCATGTCGCCGTCTCCCTATCACCGCGCGGCTCGCTGGAGGCAGGCCGCATGGCCAGCGCGGCCTCGAACACGTCAACGGCGTCCTGCACGACCGTGGCGAAGATGTCACCCGCGCTGGACAGATGCGAGCCGAGGCCGGGACCCGATTCCCTGAACTTCCGGGCAGCCCGGCACAGCGGGCACCATTCGCACTCGGGCGGCTCCCCGCCTTCGGGCTCCTTGGTGGCGCTTTCCCACACGTCATCCCGGCCGGCGTCACCGTAGCCGAACGTCTTGCGGAGGTTGCCGCGTACCTCGCGGCTGAAGCTGCGGGCGCCGGAGCGCAGCAGCCAGCGCTGGAAGTCGCCGACCGGGTCGCTGCCCTGCTGCCCTGACTCCTGGGTCACGCGGCGCCTCCGCCATTCTCGGCACGTATCTTGAGGCCCTTCAGCGCGGTGTCGATGATGGTCTTCTCCGCC
The DNA here is from genome assembly GCA_050013415.1 of Streptosporangiaceae bacterium. GTDB lineage: Bacteria > Actinomycetota > Actinomycetes > Streptosporangiales > Streptosporangiaceae > Palsa-506. Next base: position 19,799 of record JBEKFH010000036.1, read on the forward strand.
TTCCGCTTGAGCGGGCCGATGACCGGTATCCGGATCCCGATAGTGAGGTCATAGTCGACGTCCGTGCTGCCGCCGCGGTCAGCGAGCACGTAACCGCCAGACAGCTTGGACATCATCGACCCGGACTCGGCCGGATCGAGCTCCCACCGGACCAGCGAGTCGCCGTCCCACTCATAGCAGAGCACGAAGCGATCCTTGACTATCCCCGCGTCCAGGGTGAAGCGCACGCGGCGGGCCCGGCCGTCAGGAAGCTGCTGCAGCACCTCGGTGGCGCTTACGCCATTCGCCCAGTCCGGGTAGGCGGCAAAGTCAGCGATGACGGCCATCACGGACGCCCTGGGCGCCCCGATGGTGATGCTGGACGTCGTCCTGTCGGCCATGTTCGGAGCGTACCGCCAGCCCGGCGTGAGCGGGCCAGGCCGAACCGGCGCTGCCTCACCACTCCAGGACGTACGGCCTGCCGGTGGCGCGGAAATGGCCGACGTTGACGCATTCGGTGCGGCCGATCCTGATCTGCCGGGCGAGCGGCTGGTGCACGTGGCCGAACAGAAGGTACCGCGGCTGAGTCCGGCTGACCGCGTCGAGCAACGCCTCGCTGCCTCGTTCCATCCGCTGGGCGACCGTGTCGAAGAGCAGCTCGGGAACGGCGGGCGGGATGTGCGCGCAGAGCACGTCGACCTCGCCGACCGCTGCCACCTTGGCCGCGTAGGTGTCGTCGTCGATCTCGTGCGGTGTCCGGTAGGGCGACTTCAGGCCGCCACCGACGAAGCCGAACGACCAGCCGCCGAGCTCGACCCGCTCCCCGTCGAGGACCCGCTGGCCCGGCCGCAGGTGCGCGTCCCACAACCGCGGTATGTCGACGTTGCCGTAGGTCAGGTATGACGGTGTCGGCAGGGCCGCGAACAGCTCCGCGTACTGCCGGGACGCCGCGGCCTCGACGTGCGCGGACCGATCCCCGCCGAGGGAGGCCCACAGCCGCGCGGACATCACCCTGGCCTCGTCAAATCGCTGGGCGGTCCGCAGCGCGACGAGCTGGCGCGCCGCCTCCGCGCCGAACAGGTCAGGGAAGATTCCCCGCGTTTGATCGGCGTAGTCGACGAACAGCAGCAGGTCGCCGAGGCAGAGCAGGGCATCCGCGCCGTCGGCCGCCGTGGCCAGCGCATCCGACCGGCCGTGCACATCGCTGACCACGTGAACCCGCACGATCACACCCTAGGCA
>JBEKFH010000037.1:0-20448 GCA_050013415.1 Streptosporangiaceae bacterium
CGCTCCGCCTATTCGATCGGCTCGGCCGACACCGGCAAGGGCGTCACGGTCGCCGTCATCGACGCCTATGGCTCGTCGACGATCGCCAGTGACGCGAGCCGTTACTTCGCGGCGAACGACCCGGGCGACCCGTTCTCGAACGCGCACTTCAGCCAGATCGACGCGACGCCCTTCACCGACGAATCCGAGTGCGCGGCGTCCGGCTGGCTGGACGAGCAGGCGATCGACGTGGAGGCCGTGCACTCGACGGCACCGGACGCCAAGATCCTTTATGTCGGCGCCAAGAACTGCGTCGACGGGCTGTTCTACGCCGAGCAGAAGGTCATCGACCAGAAGCTGGCCAACGTGGTCACGAACTCGTGGGGCGACGACGCCGGGGACCTCTTCGATGATGTCGCGACCCGGACTGCGTATGACGACCTCTTCATGATGGCCGACTCGACTGGGATCTCCGTCCTGTTCTCCTCCGGCGACAACGGCGACAACTTCAACCTGTTCGGCCTCTCCTCCGCCGACTACCCCCCGTCGAGCCCGTTCGTCACGGCCGTCGGCGGCACGTCGCTCCAGATCGGGTCGCACGGCCAGCAGACCGGCCAGCTCGGCTGGGCCACCGGCCGCTCGTTCAAGTGCACGGCGAACGTCGAGGGCCTCCTTCCCGGGTGCTCCGCGTCGACCGTCGGCACCTGGCTGCCGGTCTCCCTGGATGGCGGCAGCGGCGGGTTCACCAGTTACAACTACCTCCAGCCGGCTTACCAGGCGAAGGCAGTGCCGGCCGCGCTCGCGCTGCGGAACGAGGCCATTGACGGCCCCGTGCCGCTGCGGGTGGAGCCGGACATCTCGATGGACGCCGATGCGGCGACCGGATTCCTGATCGGCTTGCACGAGATCTTCCCGAACGGGACGGACGAGTACGGCCAGACCAGGTACGGCGGGACCAGCCTGGCCTCGCCGCTGCTGGCCGGCGTGATCGCCGACGCCGATCAGGTGGCGGGCGGCTCGCCCGTCGGGTTCATCAACCCGGCGATCTACGGGCTCGGCACCAAGGCCGGCGCGATCGACGACATCGTGCCCGGCGGCAAGCAGGGCCAGTACCGCGTGGACCACGGCTTCACGTACGGGGTGTCGGGCTCGGTTGACTCGTTCCGCGAGCTGACCTTCGAGGGCCCGATCACTTACTGCGACGCGACCGGCAACTGTGCCACGCGGCTCAACACGCTCAGCACGGCCAAGGGTTACGACAGCATGACCGGGCTCGGCTCGATCGGTCCCGACTTCATCGTCGACCTGGCCAAGGCATAGCCGCCTCGCGCCAGGCGCGGCACTGCCGGTTACGGCGAGCCCGGCGGGCACACTCTGGTGTGCCCGCCGGGCTCACTGTTGCCCGGGCCCGAAAACTGCAGCCGGGCTGGACCTGGCCGCCGATGAGAGCGTTGGATCTCCCTATGCCCAAGCCAGACCAGAGCCGCAGCCAGTGAGTGCCGTCGCTGACCCGCGCAACGAGGTGACCGTCATCGGCGAGGCTCTCATCGATCTCGTCCCTGGCAGCGAGCCCCGGTCGTTCCTGGCCCTGCCCGGGGGCAGTCCCTACAACGTCGCGATCGGGCTGGCCCGCCTGGGCAACGACACCACGCTGATGGCGCGTCTCGGCGACACCGCTTTCGGCCGCCTGCTGCGCGAGCGCGCCGCGGCCGAGGGCATCGACCTCGGTGCCGCTCCGCTCGCCAGCGAGCCGGCCACGCTGGCCGTCGTCTCCCTCGACGCCAGCGCGCAGGCCAGCTACGACTTCTACGTCGAGGGAACGGCGGACTGGCAATGGAGCGCCGAGGAGACCCGCCGGGCACCCGAGACAACCGCAGTGCTGCACTTCGGGTCGATCGCGTCGTGGACCCAGCCTGGTGACGAGCACATCCGCGCTCTCGCGAGCAGGATGCGCGATCGCGGTGACGTGCTGGTGAGCTACGACGCGAACATCCGGCCCGGGCTCCTGGGCGACCGCAGCCGTGGCCGGGAACTGGTCGAGGCCTGCGTCCGGCTTGCCCATCTCGCCAAGGCCAGCGCGGAGGACCTCGGCTGGCTGTATCCCGGCCGGAGCACGGACGATGTCGCACGGCACTGGCTCGGGCTCGGCGCCACTGTCGTCGTCGTCACCGACGGTGCCAGCGGAGCCGATGCTTTCACCGCAGCAGGCCCGCCGGTGCATCGTCCCGCGCGGGAGGTGACCGTGGTCGACACCGTGGGGGCGGGCGATTCGCTCACTGCCGGCCTGCTCGCGTCACTCCTCCGGCGAGGCCTGCACTCGCCGCGGCAGCTGGCCGGGTGCCAGCCGCCGCAGCTCGCCGCCGTGCTGGACGACGCAATCCTGGTGGCGGCGTTCACTTGCCAGCGAGTGGGCAACGATCCGCCGACTCTCGCCGAATTCGAATCAGGGCTTCCGCGATAGGCAGCTTCCCGTCCGGCGAGATGCGCGCCGTAAAGCGCGTTCCGCATGTCAATGACGCAGCGGATCGCGGTGCAGGCGCAGCAATGACTCGGAAAGGTAAGACGTGGCAAAGATCGCTGCCGCGGCGATGCCGAGCAATTGCAGGAGCTGCGACAGGCCGGCGGCGTCCGGATTGCTGCCCACCATCCACCACAGATGGCCGCGCAGGGCGAACGGGACGAGGATGCCCACGGACGTGATCACCACGGCATCGGTCAGCCGCCGCCGGGCTCCGCGAGAGGGAACGCTGGCCCGGATCAGGCCAAGGTAGTGGCCGGATGCGGCCAGCAGGCCGAACATCCCGGTGGCGAGCAGGACGCAGACCACGATGGTGACCGAGAGGAAATAGCCCTCGCGGAGGCCCTGATTGATTCCAACGCCGGCCCCGAAGGCAGCGCAGGCGCACAGCGCCGTCCAGAGCGGATGCCGGCGCATGGTCCCGGCCAGGCTGCGCTCGCTCCAGCCCAGCAACGCAAGCGCCGGACGCCGGACCGGGCCGAACAGCCGACTGTGCTTCCGGGCGACAACGAGAGCGTCCGCTATCCAGTCGGGAGTCTCCCGGCCCTGCTCGCCGGCGCCAGGCGGCAGGCCAGCACGGCGTATCTCCCGGATGACCCCGAGGTCGGCGGCGCTCATCAGGGCAAGCAGCCCGATCTGCAGCCAGGTGGCGTCGTTCCACTGCGCCCGGTTATCCCTGATGATCACGGCGGCCCACTCGGCCAGCAGCGTCAGGCTGATGCCCGCCAGCACCACCCGGCAGCCGCGCAGCACGTCGCGGATCCGCGCGGCCGAGAGCGGCTCTGCCCGCCGGCAGAGCAGCACGCGCGGCACGCAGAAAAGCGCTATCAGCGGCACGAAGAACATCATGAAGGAGATCACGGTGTCGAATGGGTCGTTGAGCCAGGGCGCATGGCTGAAAAGTCCTGGGGTTTCCTTGGCTGGAGCCGCGTAGAGGAAGAAGACGCCGGCCAGCAGCAGGCTGCCGAACACCGGGCGTCGCAGCGCCAGCCGCCAGGGTGCGCCGACGGGAATCAGCGCGGAAGCGGGCGGTGCAGGGGCCGACGGGCTCATCATTCTGCCTCGGTGCTCGGTGCTCGGTGCTCGGTGTCTTGGTGCCGGAGGTGCTATCTCAGTACGATGCGCTCGCCGCCGATGTCGGCGATGATCTCCAGCCTGCCGCCGAGTGCCCGCACGTAAGCGGCCAGCGTCCGCACCTCGGCCGCGCCCGGCTCGGCGCGCTCGATGGCGGAGACCCGCTCCTCGCGGACGTTCATGCGGTTGGCGACCTGCGCCTGCGTCAGCCTCATGCGCTCGCGGGCGCCGGCGAGAGTGTGCCCGCGATGACGGGCGACGAGCGCGGCAGCCCCGATTTCCACCTCGGTCTCCTCGCCGGGGAAGAACTCGTCGAGAAACGATTCCTCCTCATAGGAAAAGAAGCCGCCGCGGGATGCTGAGGTGGCGTTCGGCGCGGGCTGGGCCATCGCCAGGCGGGCTGCCGCGACCGGCATCAGCTTCTGGTATTCCTCGGGTGAGCCGCCCGGATCCTCGACCCAGGCCACCAGGACCGCCGTGTCCCGCGGCTCCATCACGAACAGCAGCCCGGCCGCCCCGCTGTCCGGAGCACCCGGCCGCAGCTCCATCATGCCCGGCGGCGCGGCGGCGCCGCCCGGATCGGAAGGCCCGATTGCATCGCCGGAAGCCGGCGAGAGATCCCGGCTCCCCTCCGGAGTCTCGCCCGGAGTCTCGCCCGCGGCGAGCGGCCCGCTACCCGGCGCGGGCGGTTCCGCGGCTTCCGCATTGTTCAGATCTCGGCCGCCAGTGTCCTCGCCGCCAGTGTCCTCGCCGATAAGGTCCTCGCCGATGCTGGCGAATGCGTCACGGACCGCCAGGGACGCTTCGGCGGCCGTATGGCTGGCCTTGATCGTCTCCCTCTTGGTCCGGAATGCATCGACCCTCGCCTGCAGGCGCCGACAGGCAATGATGAGCCTCTCCTCCTCGCCCTTCAGGCTGGCGAGCTGCCGGCCCAGGTCGGAGAGCTGATCCTGGACCCCTGCCTCCCGGTTTCGCGCCTCCCTCGCCAGATCCTCCTTCCCGGAATCGAGCGCGTCCCGGCGCTGGCTGGCGAGCCTCGCGGCGCTCTGCCGCAACTGATCGATCTGCAGCTCGACGCGTTTCCGCGAGGTCGCCATGTCGGCGACACCGCGGCGCACCTTCTGCAGGACTTCCAGCTGGCGCTGGTAGGGGTAGCCGAGGTCCTGCCGCGGATCATCCGGCGGCCGGAGCACGGACTCCAGCGGGAGGACCAGCGGCGGACCGAGGCTCTCGCCCGCGTCAAGCAGCGCCACCACGGCCTCGCCGACAAGGCGGCTGACTCCCGGCTCGGTGGCCCTGAGGTCAGTGAGCCGGTCGCGGATCTCGCTGTGCATCCGGAGGTAATAGCCCACGACTTACCCCTTACTCGCCATCAGCAGGCACATCTACCACAGTCAATCAGAGCAGGTCACCGATCTGGGACCGGCAGGAGCCGCCTTTGCTCGACGCATGTCAGTGACGATCCGTAACCATAAGAATCTATTGCGGGAATACTAGACCTACGGCACCTTCGGGACGATAGTGGTGCCGTAATGACGTACCGCCTCACAGCACGCACCTGTCGCGTTTGGGGTGCACCGGTGGATCAAAGCGGGGTACTACGGGAAGGGACTACCTTGTCTAAGCGCAATTGGCTCGCGCTGGTGGCATCGGCAAGCGCGATTAGCCTGACTCTGCTCGGCGTATCCACGGCAGCCGGGGCATCAACCGTTAATACGAAAACACAATGGCAGGCGGCCATAGGGCAGGTCCCGGCACCGGGCACCGGCTGCTATAACGCTACCTATCCCAAGCTGCAGTGGCACGCCGTCACGTGCGTCACCGCGCCGAAGTGGCGGTTCGCGCCATCGACGGTGGGTAACGGCATTGACTACTCAGCCCAGGTAGCTGGGACGATCTCCACGGCTACGGGCACGTTCACGGGCGTGAGTTCCGATATCAGCGAGAAAGGCCAGGTAAATGGCCAAGGCGCGAAGATCGCCAACGCCTTCTCGCTCCAGCTCAACACCGAGTTCTTCTCCGGCAGCCCCGCATGCTCGGGGAGCAGCGATCCGTCCGATTGCCTGGCGTGGCAGCAGTTCGTGTACGCCTATGTCGACGGCGGCATGATCTTCATGCAGTACTGGCTGATCGACTACAACGCCACCTGCCCCGCGGGCTGGAACACCTTCACCGTGAGCAGCACCACGGACTGCTACACCAACAGCGAGGCAGCCGGGGTGGTCCACCTCACCGCCAAGGATCTCGCCACCGTGCAGGTTACGGGGAGCGCGGTCACGGGCGGTAATGACGGGCTGTCCCTGGCCCTGGGCTCGGGGAAGGCAACCCTCGTCACCGGCCCGGACAGCATGGTGGATCTTGCCCCGCACTGGAACACGACTGAGTGGGACGTGTTCGGAGACGCCGGGGGCGGCGAGGCCTACTTTGGCTCCGCCAACACCCTGGAGGCGCAGACAGCCCTGAAGGGCACCAGCCCTGCGGCCCCCAAGTGCGTCAAGGAAGGCTTTACCGGCGAGACGAACAATCTTAAGCTGGCCAGCACGTCGGCGCTGGGAAGTGAGCCATCGCCCACGATGGCATCCCGGCAGACCGATGGGTCCGCCGGAACCGCCAGTTGCGCCGTCAAGGCATAGCGGGGGATCACGGCCCTGCCTCTCAGTCCTTGCCCGGGCACCGGGGGAGCTAGGGAGTCGTGCGGGAGAAGCCTGTGGTAGCGGATCTGGCTAGGCAATTGCGGGGCATCTGCCTGGTGTTGCCCGAGGTGACCGAGCGGCCCAGCCATGGCGCGCCGACCTGGTTCGTGCGGGGAAAAGCATTCGTCACGCTCTGGCACCGCGGCCATCACGATCACGACTTTCCCCACCTGTGGTGTGCGGGCCTGCCGGGAGCCCAGCAGGAACTCGTCACCGCCGAGCCCGGCTGGTTCTTCCGGCCACCGTATGTCGGCCATCGCGGGTGGATCGGCATCCGGCTCGACCGCGGCCTGGACCTTACCGAGCTTGCCGAACTGTGCCAGGACGCTTACCGAGCCGTCGCCCCAGCCAGGCTGGTAGCTCTCCTCGACAGCTAGATTCATTCAGCGCGCCTGCCCGGCTGTTGCGGCCCGGCGGACGCTAGTGCCGTGTCTGGGGAGGCGTGCGAGGGCTGAACCAGGTGCGCAGGGCCGTGGTCAGCCCGGCGGCCGGGTCGGGCGTGCCAGGTCCGGCAGCCCAGGCGACGTGGCCGTCGGGCCGGATGAGCAGCGCTGCGGCGGGAGCGGGCTCGGTCAGGCAGCGAGCGGCGATGACGGTGATCAGGCCGGCCTGGTCCGCGGTCGCCTGGGCGACTGCGGAATCGGCGGTGAGGTCGAGCAGGACGGCCTGGCCCGCGTGCATGAGCTCGGCGACCCGGGTGCGGCCGTGACGGGATTCCAGCAGGAGATCTGGCGCGAGCTTTCCGATCAGCGGGTGTGGCTGGGCGTTGCCGGCCGGCGGCGGGTACCGGATATCGGAGCCCTCGATCAGCTCGCCGATGTGACGCAGTTGCCCGGGCTGGCGGAGCAGCTCGCGGATGTGCTGGAGCGGTTCGGGATGCTGGAGTACGTCGCCGAACAGTTCGCGTAGCGCTTCGGCCCCTTCCGGGCTCACCTCAGCGGGCTCGCCGGTCCCGCCCTGGCCGATGGTGGTCAGGGCGTGCTGGGCGCGGGTGTGCAGGATGGCGTGCTGTCCGGCGAGGTGCCGCTCGGCGTGGTAGGACTCCAGCAGGCCGTCCGGTGCCCGGCGCTGGGCCTGGGCGGCGAGCTTCCAGCCGAGGTTGACCGCATCGATCAGGCCGGCGTTCAGCGATACTGCGAAGACGTGGGCGGCGTCGCCGGCCAGCAGGATGCGGCCAGCCTGGTAGCGGTCGGCTTGCCGGGTGTTCCCGACAAGCCGGGTCAGCCGCTGCGGATCGGTCATGGGCAGGTCGCCGCCGAGGACCCGCCGGGCGCTGGCACGCAGTTCGCCGAGGGTCATCGGAGCGCTCAGGTCGGCGGCGGGGTCGTCCTCGCTGGTGTAGACGATGAAGACACCGGCAGCAGCGTTCTTGTCGAGTGCGGTCAGCGGCGCGAGCGCGTAGGTGCCTCGCGGGGTGCGGACCTGCCCCAGGAGCGTGAGGCGGCCGAGCCCGGGTACCTTCACCACGCCGCCGCGCCGGGTGAGCTTCGCCGTCGGCAGGCGCACCTGGCCAATACGGGATATCTCCGGCGAGGTGGTGCCGGGGAAGCCGATCCCGGCCTGCTTGCGTACCAGGCTATGCGCGCCGTCGCAGCCCACGAGGTAGCGTGCGCGCAGCCGGTAGCCGCCGCCGGGACCGCGGACGTCGAGGGTGACCGCGTCGTCATCCGGGGACAGCGCCGTCAGCTCGTGCCCGCGCCGGACGGTTCCGCCGAGGTCGGTGAGCCGCGCCTCCAGCACCTGCTCCAGCCGGCGTTGCGGCACCGTCAGGATGTGCACCGGGCTGGTGCCGAGCCTGGAGAAGTCCAGCTGCAGCGGGCCGAACGACAAGCGCGGTACCGGCCCGGCAAAGGTGGCCTCCTGGCGGAGCCGGTCGAGCAGGCCGCGGTAATCCAGCACCGGCACGATCTGGCCCACCAGTCCGTTGCCCTTCGGGGTCTCGTTGATCCCGGGCAGTCGCTCCAGCACGACCGGGTCGGTGCCGCCCAGCCGCAGCTCGCAGGCCAGCATGAGCCCGACAGGTCCGCCGCCGGCGATCACGATGTCTGCCTGGCCGGCGCGTGCCGACGGTTGCGCGGGCATGGCTAGAACCGGCCGCAGACGTCGCGTAGCCCAGCAGCGAACGACGCCGGGAGTTGCGTTCGGGTCATCGATCGGATGCCGGCCTGTGAGTGGACGCTCTAGCCGACCGCGCAGGAGTCGCCGTCGCAGCTCGCTTCGGAGTTGCTGCCGGTCGTGGCGGCAAGGGGCGTGAGCTGGCTTGCCTCGTCGTAAGCACGCTGCAGGAGCTGCAGCAGCACCTCGGGCGGCTGTGCGCCGCTGACCGCGTACTTGCCGTCGGCGACGAAGAACGGCACGCCGGTGATGCCGTATCGCGCGGCCCGCTGCTCGTCGGCTCGCACCGCGTCGGCGTAGGCGTCCCCGTCGAGGACGGCCTGTACCTGCGCGGCTGGCAGGCCGGCTTCGGTGGCCAGGCGCACGAGGGTGGGCTTGTCGGCGATCGGGAGGCCTTCGGTGAAGGTGGCGCGCAGCAGGCGCTCCTTCATCTCCGGCTGCAGCCCGTGATCTCTGGCCAGGTGGAGCAGCCGGTGGGCGTCGAAGGTATTGCCGCCACGGATGAGGTCGAACCGGAACTCCAGGCCGTCAGCGGCCGCGCGCTGGGTCAGCTGCTGGCCGGCCTGTTCGGCCTGGGCGATCGTCATGCCGTACTTGCGGGCCAGATGCCCGGCATGGGTCCCAGTGCGCTGCGCGGGCGCGTCCGGGTCGAGCTCGAAGGACCGGTAGGTGACCGTGACCTCGCCAGCATGGCCGAAGGAGGCAACCGCGCGCTCGAACCGGCGCTTGCCGATGTAACACCACGGGCACACGACGTCCGACCAGATCTCCACATTCATAGCAGTGACAACCTTCGTGACGACGGCATGATTCCACCGCAGACGGCGCCCCGGGAGCTCGTCATACCCCAGGTGCTAGGAAGGCAAGCAGAATCACCTGACCTGCGCGCGCCGGCTGGTGGCTGGCGGGTGACATTCGCCGCGAACTGTCCCAACCGGAACAGCGGCCGATCGCAGAGGCCATGCCCGAGCACCGATTCGCACGTCGGTGCGGGTAGTGAGATAGTCGTCCTCCGGTGCGCTCGCGAACCGGCGACCGGCGTAGCTAGCCTGTCACACCGAGGAGTGCCGCATGGCCGACTCTGACCGCCGGAGCACGTTGCTGGATTCTTACGAGAACGCTGCAGTGATCGTGTCAGGAATAGTTGCTGACGAGCTTGGCCACCCAACACCGTGCCCCAAGTACGACGTGGCCGGACTGATCGACCACCTCGTCGAAGCGGGCCACCGGGCGGCCGCTCTCGGCCGCGGGCAGGCGCCACCGCCCGGAGACGGGTCCCCTCACGTGGCGCTGTCCGACGCGCCCGGTCACCTACGTAGCGCTGCGGAAGAGGCGGCACAAGCATGGGGCGACGATTCCAGCTTGTCGCTGAGGTACGCAATGCCGTGGGGCGAGGAGTACACCGGAGCCACCCTGGTGGACATGTACCTGGCTGAGCTGGCCGCACACGCCTGGGACTTGGCCATGGCCACCGGACAGATCGGCAAGCTGGACCCTTCCCTCGCCTTGCCGGCACTCCAGGGGGCACGGGCCATGATCAAGCCTCAGTACCGCAACATGGCCGGGCCAGGAGCCCCTTTCGGGGCGGAGGTCTGTCCCGCTCCCGGTGCTGACGACTGGGAACGCCTCGCTGCCTTCATGGGACGCGACCCACGGACAACGATCGGTCGATAAGGGGCGAGCGCGGCGCCGGCCGCACTCGGCCGGCCTGCCGCTCTCAGAAGCCCGCTCAGGGCGCGGTCGCGCCGAAGACCTGGGCGCCCGGCTCAGCCGCGGTCGTGGAGGGTCACCTGGTAGCCGTCGGGGTCCGCGAACGTGAAAGTGCGGCCGAACGGCCCGTCGACGGGCGCTGAGATGATCGTGGTGCCGGCGGCGGCGAGGGCGTCGTGGATGTCCTGCGCGTCGGGGGCGTGCAGCCACAGCGCCATTCCCTGGCCCGGCTGCGCGATCGCGTCCAGGTCGGTGCCCGCGACGACGTCGCGGACGGCGAACGCGATCGGCTTGGTGTCGAACACGACGGCGTGCGGCGGTCCGGCGTCGGAGCGCTTCAGCCCCAGGTACCGCTGGTAGAAAGCGGCGGAACGCTCCAGGTCGCGCACCTGCAGTGAAACGAAGTCGGGTCCGGTGACGGCCACGATTCTTGCCTCCTCATAGTATGTCAGTCTTCTGACACACCACAATGTATGTCAGAATGCTGACATGAGTCAAGGCGAGCCCGGAATCGAGCTGGACACATCGCTGGGGTACCTGCTGAAGGCGGCCGCGAGCGCCCTGCACTCCGCCCTGGAGGCCATGCTGAGGCCGCTGGGCATGACGATCACCCACTACTCCTGCCTGGAACTGCTGGCCCAGCGACCGGGCCTGTCGAACTCCGAGCTTGCCCGCGGCGCCTTCGTCACCCGGCAGTCGATGAACGTGCTCCTGCAGGCCCTCGAACGCCAGGGACTCGTTGTCCGCCCGGCACGGGCACCCGTCGGCCGGGCCCTGCCGACCGAGCTGACCGCCCGCGGGCGCCGCCAGCTCATGGTGGCCAGCGCCGCGGTTCGCCGCGTCGAGCAAGGCATGCTGGCCAATCTGGATGCCAGCGAACAAGATCAGATGCGGCGCCTGCTCACTGCATGCATCGCCGCACTGACCGAGCCGCCCGCATCGGCGACGTGACTCCTCCGGACCGGCCGCCTGCATGCCATCAGCAGGCAGCCCATCCACCGCAGTCCATCACCCCAGGTCACCGTTCCTCAGCGTGCCTCCCAGTCCGCCCAAGTCCCGGCAGGTTGCGGTACTTCCGTGCTGTACTCCCCCGCCGGTCCGCAAGAGTCAAGGACCGTCCCGGGGCTCCCGCCGCGCCCTCCGCCGATCACCTTCCGCCTGAGGTCATTTCCACGCGATGGACCTTACTCTTTGTAGCCGATGTGCGGGCACCCTCACAGGCGAGCACGATGGTGCCGTGGCACGGCTGACAGACAATGGAGATCCAAGATGACAGCAACCCTGAAGATGACGCATAAGGCAATCGAGTCGAGGTCCGACGTGGCACGTACGACATCGTGGTCGACGGTCAGCGTGCCGGATCGCTCGAAATGAACGACACGATCGAGATACCAGTCGAACCTGGACGTCACACTCTGCTATTCGCAGTGGCCGAAACTCCAGCCGAACTGAGACCTTCGGGGCCGCCGAGAGCCAAACCGTCGCCTTCCGATGCACCGGAAAGAGCTTTCTGCCGATGTTCCTCGCGTCCTTCGTCGTCCCAGGCCTGGCGCTCCAGCTCCGCCGTGAAGCCGATGATCGGTCTCTGTGACGACAGAATGGCAGGCCGAGATCAACCCGGCAACAAACGCCGTACTGATGCAGCCAAACCTGAGTATCAGCCGACAAGACGACTGTCGCCTTGGGTATATCGTGACGCACGGTCATGCCGCTGACCGGAGCGGATGCCGTTAGCATGCTGACATGCTGACGGTGTGATCGGACGCCTCGAGAAGACAGTGATCGACTGCCCCGACCCGCGCGCCCCCACTCCGGGGCGATCAGGTAGTCGAGTAGCCCCATGCTGGACCGCTGGCTGGTCAGGCGATGCGGATGCCGCGGATGACGACTGAGGCTGGCGAGGTGAGGATTTCGGGGTTGGAGCGGGGGTCTGCGTCGTAGGTGACGATGTCGCCCTCGGGGGATATTCCGAGATAGTCCCGCGCGGTCGATCCGGCCGCGGCGAGGGACTGCTCGACGGTGAGCCCGCAGTCGGCGAGCAGCGCGATCTCCTTGGCTATGGTCGTGACGGCATCGGTGCCCGCGAGCACGCGCACGCCAGCGGCCGCCGCGTGGGGCAGGATCTCGCGGGCGTGTTCGCGGAGCTGGGCAGTTCGTGCGCGCATCGCTGGATCAGGGTCGTCGTGGTGCGCGAGGACCGCGCCCAGTGTGGGGGTCCAGGCTCCGCCGCGGGCGCCGAGGGCATGGACGTCCTCGCGGGTCAGGGCTGTTCCGTGCTCGAAGGAGTCGACACCGATCGCGACCAGGTCGCTGGCGGGCAGGTTCGAGTGCAGCGCCATCCGTGCTCCCAGTGAGTGGACGAGCCGGACCGCGCGGTCGAGGGTTTCCATGTCGTAGGTGAGGTCAAGTGAACCGGGGACCGGCCCGGCGTCCCCCCATTCCGGGAAGTCGCCGATGATCTTGATCCACTGTGCGCCTGCGGCAATCTCGTCACGGATCGCGTCCAGCAGCCGGTCGGCCGATGTCGGGGAGAACATCCGCGGAAAATACCGGCTGGGCGGAGCCAGGAATCTTCCGGCCGCGGTGACGATCGGCCGCCCCGGCATGGGGGCCTTCGCGAAACCGATGGTTACCGTATTCAGACCGCCGGCATCACGGATCACGGTGACCCCGTGCGCCGCGTACTCATCGAGCTTGGCCTCGGCGTAGCCGCGGTCCGCCAGATACGGTCCGCCCTCATCGGCCGCGACACTGGGGTGCGCATGCGCATCGACGAGGCCAGCCAACGCGAATCGGCCAGGCAAGGCTTCTCGCGGGCCGGCGCCGAGGACAACATGCTCGCGCGCCGCGCCGTCGAGGAACTCACCGTCGAAAGTCCACGCGACCATGCGTCAGGGTAGCTCAGGGCCAGATCATGTGCCTTCAGCCGGGACCGAGATTGCGGTTCGCCGGCTCCATCTCGCCGGACGCGCGCTCGAGCCGAGCCGGAGAATCTCTTGATCCGCCGCGTTGAGCCAGCAACTGGGCCTGCCGGCCGAGACAGTTCCTGAGGGCACCCCCGGCCCGTCCGGCTCGATCTTCGCCATGAACCAGCCAATTCGTGATTATCTTCGGGGGACCTGCGGGTGGGGCACGGGCAGGCGGTCTGGGCATGGTGGCTGCTAGTTCGTCGGTCAGGTAAGCGCCAGGCCCGGCCGGCTGCCGCTGCGCTGGCAAGCGGTCACCCGTCACCACCCGGCGGGCCGCAGCCCCCCTTGTTTACACGGGGCTCCTGGGACGGGCGGCCGCCGCCCGGCTTAACGGCTTGATGGTGATAGTCACCGTCCCGGTCGCCGTGTTGCCCTGGGAGTCCTCCACCTCCATGGGGAAGCTGAAGGTGCCGGCCTGGGTCGGCGTTCCCGTCAGGACGTTGTTGTAGCCCGGGCCGTGGTACCGAGGGTGTGGCCGGGCGGGAGCTCGTTGACCCTCTACGTCGCCTCGACCATCGGCAGCAGCCTCACGGCCATCCCGGACGCGGTCACCAGGACATCGCCGGCCAAGCCCGGTAGCGGGGTCCTGACCAGCGGCGGAGCGCTCGACGGCCCGCTCGGCCTGACCCTCGCCCCGGGCGGCGACCTGATCGCCGCCGGTAAGGGCCGGCTACTCGGCGCGCAGGGCGACGGCGGGGGGTGTCCGGGCTGCGATCAGCGCCGGTGCCACGGCGAGCAGGTTGCCGGCGGCCAGCAGGGCGACGAAGCCCAGGGCCACCGGCAGCACCGGCACGACGCTGACTGGCACGAACCCCACCACGCCGCCGAAGGTCGCCCACGCCCACCGGCCCGCGGCTACCCCGGCCGGCACCCCGATGGCGGCGGCGATCACCAGGATGATGCTGACCTGCCAGGCGACGATCGCCCGGAGCTGGCCCCGCCGCAGGCCCAGGGCCTTGAGCACGGCCAGCTGCCTGCGGCGCTGCCGTACCGAGGCCAGCAGCGTCAGCGCGAGGGCCAGCACCGCCGCGGCAGCCAGACCGATCGCTAGCGCCAGCGGCTGGCTGCCCATCTGGGCTGCGTTCAGGATGGCCGCACCGCGCTGGGGGCCGAGCGGGTAAGTGCTGCCCGGTGAGCCATCCGGGTCGGCCGAGGTGATCCGGCTGACCAGCCGCCGGGCATCGGCCGAGGTGCCGGGAGCCATGTCGATGGCCACCGCAGACGGGAAGGCCGGGAAGGCCGCGGCAGCCTGCTGGCTCGGAACGCCGGCGCTGATGTCCTGGATGGCCAGCAGCGTGCTTTCGGGCAGCAGGGCGCCGCGGCCCAGCGACACGTGATCGGCGAAGATCAGCCCGAACGAGGGCAGCGTCACCGTGCCAACGATCGTGAGGGTGCGCGCCGTCTTCCCGGTGCCCACCCTGACCTGGCCGCCCACCTGCTTGCCAAGCTGGCGCAGGGTGCTGGTGCCCAGCTCGATCTGGCCGGGCCCGGCGACCGGGCGGCCGCTGGTCGTCGGGGGCCCGACCGAGCCGACCTCGCGCTGCAGGCCCATGACCGGGACCTCCCGCCCGTCGATGAGGACCTGGCTGAAGCTGAACTGCGACCATCCGGTGACGCCTGGCTGATGATCGACCAGCTGGTCCATGACCGCCGGCTTCCAGTTGCCGTAACCGCCCTCGCCCTGGATCAGCAGGTCCCAGTTCCAGCCGTACCGGGCCGGGTGGCTGACCAGGCCGTTCAGGCTGGCGCCGAACACCGCGGCCACGACCACGGCGGTCACCGCCACGGCCGACCCGGCCAGCGAAGCACGGACTGCCGCGGGCCGCGGCCCCGATCCGCGCTCGAGCGCGTGGCGTGCCCCGATCACCGACGCGACCGGCAGGCCGACCGCGGCGGCCGCGGCGGCGATCACCGACGGCCGGGCCGCAGGCGTCCGCCCAGCCGGGCGGACCGCCCGCCAGGCCAGCACCGCGAGCACGCCGAGCAGGACGAGGGCCAGGACCGCGCCGCCGCCGGCCAGCACGAGCGGGTCGGCCTCGAAGCCCCGGGCCGGGTCGAACCGGCGCACCGGCCCGACCGGAGCCAGCGGCGACACTGCGTAAGCGCCGACGACAGCCAGCACGACCCCGGCCACGACCGCGATGCCGCCCTCCAGGCCGGCGGCCAGCGCAGCCTGGCCGCGGGCGGCACCCACCGCCCGCAGGACGGAGATCTCCCCGGCTGAGCGCGACAGCAGCTGCGCCAGGCCCTGACCGACGAGCACCAGCATGGCCAGCGCGGCCAGGGCCCCGAACACCGCGAGCGCCACCGCCTGCGGCCTGATCGCCTGCTGGACCTCGTTGTGCACAATGTCCATGCGGCGGATGCTGAACTGCAGCTGGGAGTTGTGCAGGGCCGGGCCGAGGCTCAGCTCCAGGCTGTCGATCTCGGACTGCAGGGCCGGGATCCCGGCGGCTCCCGCGGTAAGCCGCAGCCCGACCCAGGCATACTGAAACTGGCCGCGCAGATACCTCGCCGTGGCGGCCGGGGGCAGTACCGCCGCGTTCGGGACGTCGTCGAACTGGTCGGTCAGCACGGGCGGGATCACCACGATCCCGGTCACGACGAACGTGGACCGCCCGGCCGGGTACGGCGTGCCCGACGGCAGCCTGGTCCCGTAGAACTGCCAGGTCACCCTCCCGCCCACGCCGACACCGAAATCCCGGGCCGCGGCCGGCGTGAGCGCGATCTCGCTCCTCGAGCCCAGCCGGGGAAGCCGGCCCGCCAGGACGGTCATCCGGTCCTGGCGGAAAAACTCGCCGTCGAAGCTGCCCGCCAGGCCACTGGCGTTAAACGAATCGTCCACCCGCCCGTGAACGACCGGATACGCGGCCAGGCCCACCCACGCGGCGCTTTCCCGCACCCCCGGCAGGGCGGCGATCCTGCGAATCGGCGGCAGGGACGGGCCCGGAATGTCGACGAAGACATCGCTGGCGTTGATCGACGCCAGGTATCGGCCGTAGGCCGACGCCGTGCGACGGGCGCCGGCCAGCGCGCCGAGCGCCACCGTGCCCAGCAGCCCGCCGATCAGCGCCACCGTCAGGACAGCCCGCCAGGAACGGCCGCGGGTCGCCCGCCACCAGTACCACGCCGCGGCCACCAGACATCAGCCCCGCGGGCCGCGGACCCGGCTAATCTTCATGGTCGCCATTGTGCGCTGGATGCCGCCCGCTGGCAGGAGAGGCTGCACCACCGATCAGCGGGCAGTCAGCACCACTCCTGGCCCCGCGCCGGGGCCAGGAGGTCAGGCCCAGCCGGAAACAGGCCGTGCAGGAGTGTCGCCTGCCATGAGCAGCGGAGGCGACTACGGCTCGGACACGGTGACCCCGATCAGGAGCGCCACCAACATCGCCGGGCCGCCTCCTCGTCGGCCACATCCACCACGGCGAAGCCGCCGAGGTGCTCCTTGGACTCGATGAACGGACCGTCGGTGAACAGCGGCGTGCCGCTCGCCGCATCGACACTGAACACCGGGGCAGCATCGTCCAGGCCGCCGGTGAAGATGAAGACCCCGGCAGCTTTCATCTCTGCCACCAGCGCCCTGACAGCTCTGGACTTCTCGCGTAGCTCCTCGGCCGTGTGGTCGGGCACCCACTCGTCGTTGAAGGCGATGAGGTACTCGGTCATGTCTCCTCCTTGCCGGGGTGGCCCACTGCGGACACCCTCCGCCTTCTCCACGAATGGGCGGCGCCCCGATCCGACATTGGTTGTTCGTGCTCACTCGTATCGGAGCGCCCGTGGGAACCATCTCTGGTGCCGAGCGTCGGACGATCGCGGGTCGGGCTGAGGTGCTGCTGGCAAGCCGCATCGTTGTCCGGCACCATGGGGCAGATGACGGACCGCGTGATGGTCGCCAGGTGGCTGGCGGACTACGAGGCGGCGTGGCGTGCGCCCGGCACCGATGGCCTTGCGGAGATCTTCACCGACGACGCCGCCTACCTTCACTCCCCCTACGAGGAACCTGTCGTGGGCCTGGACGCGATCAGGCGGATGTGGGACGAGGACAGGGACGGCCCGGGCGAGGTATTCACCCTCGCCACCGGCATTCTCGCTGTCGACGGCCCCACCGCGGTCGTGCGGGCGGAGGTCCGCTACGGGGATCCGGTGCGCCAGGAGTACCGCGACCTGTGGGTGATCTGGCTGCGTGACGACGGACGCTGCAGCTGGTTCGAGGAATGGCCCAACTGGCCTGGACGGCCCTACTCCGCCCGCGACGACCACTGAGCACCCTTTTCTGCTCATGCATGATACGCGGGTGATTTTCATAAGGATCTTGGCAGGCTGACAGGCCCGTCCTTATGGAGATGGAGGGCCCGCATGCCATGCGCAGGGTAGCTTCCTGGAGTCGCTGGGTCAGGCGGGACGTGACAGCGCGCGGGTCAGCGCGGGCGCGACCTCGGCCAGCTTCCTGACTGGCTGGCTGATTCCGCCGCCGAGCCTGGCCAGTGCCGCGGCGGCACGCTCCGACTCCGCAGTGGGCAGCGGGCAGAGCACATCCAGCCGGTCGATGCCCGCCAGCGCGGGCGCCGGATCGCCGCCTGCCGTCCGCAGGCAGTCGGATAGCAGGATGGTCACCCGCTGGCCGGCCGCCGGGCCGGCCAGCTGCCGCGCAGCCGCGCGGAGGCCCCCGGCCAGGTCGGTCATCCCGTGCCCGCGCAATCCGATCAGGTCGCCGACCAGATCCTCGGGGACCCGCCGGGAATCACGCGCCTGCAGCACGGTGGCGTTACTGCCGAACGCGATGACCGCCGGATCGAGCCGCCGGTCCGCCGCGAGCACCACGCCCGCGGCGGCCACGGCCGCGATGGCGACGGCGAGCCCGGACATCGATCCGCTCGTATCGATCAGCAGGCACAGCGACCAGTGGTGCGCGCGCCAGGACCGGATGACCAGCTCCGCATCGGCCGGCGGCCAGGTACCCGACAGGCGGTCGAGCGTGCGATCCAGGTCGAGATCACCTTCGCCGCCGGCGGCTGAGCCCAGCCGGCGGGCACCGCGAGCCGGACGCGCGCCGCCCGCCCCGAGCCGGACGAAGACCCGCGCCGCCAGTTTCCGCGCCGCGGCGCTCAGCTGCCGGTCGGTGGCCATTGCCAGGTCGGCGAGCAGCGTCGCTGCCGCGTCCGGGTCGGCTGCCATCAGCCGGGCGAGCGCGTCGCGGTCCAGCTGGCCCGCCGCCGGCGAGATGTCCTCGAACGAGTCGTGCCGGGCAGCCAGCTCGCCGCGGCCGAAGGTCCGCCGTGAGCTGCCCTGGGCGCGGCCGCGGCGCAGGCTGGAGCGAGAAGCGCTGCGGACCGGGCGGCCCGCAAGGTGGCCCGGCGGCGGGCCTGGGGGATGGCCTGCCGGGTGATCTGACGGCAGGCCGTCAGCTTTTCCCAGGCGGTCACCCTCATCCGCGCCGCCGGGCTCCCCGCCGTCTGCCGCAGCCCCGTCAGCCGCAGCCCCTTCGCCGCCTGGCGCGCCGGGTATCACGGGCTGGTCAGCTGGCCAGGCCAGGCCGATCAGCTCGTCGATGACCGACTCCGGGCTGCGGTCACAGCCGTCGGCAATCCTGATCCGGCCGGACAGCGCGGCGTGGGCAGCGTCTCGTGCGGTGTCACGGACCAGGCCGCGCTCATCGCGCAGCCGCGCCAGGCCGATCAGCAGCAGCACCAGGTCGATCGCGCCGCGCACCGAGGCGCCCATCCGCACGTCCCGGTGATCACGGGTGGCCCGGGTCAGCGCCACCGAGAATTCCACGACCTGGCCGCTCTCGCCGGTCACGGCCGTGGTGATCTGCCGCTCCGCGGCAGCGTCCTGGTAGCCGAGCACCACCCGGCAGATCCGGTCGGCGATGGCCTGGCTGACCCGGGCGGTGCCGATCGCGTCGAACGGGTTCATGGCCGCGATCAGCCGGAAGTCGGCGTCGGCGGCCACCATGCCGAGCCGGGGCACCGCAATCTCGCCCTCCGCGAGCACGGTGATCAGGACGTTCAGCGTCTCCTCGGGAATCCTGTTGAACTCCTCGAGGTACAGCAGCGCCCCGCCCCGCATCGCCTGCAGCAGCGGGCCATCGGTGAAGCTGGCCGCCACATACCCCCCGGCCAGGACCTGGGCCGGGTCGTACTGGCCGACGAGCCGGGCAGGCGTCAGTTCGGCGTTGCCCTCGGCGAAGACGACGTCCCTGCCCGCGTGCCGGGCGACATCGCGCAGCAGGGTCGATTTGCCGGTACCCGGAGGTCCCTCGATCACCACATGCCGGCCGGCGGCGAGCGCCACGGTGAGCACCTGGCGCTCCCGCCGCAGGCCGATGACCGGCGGGGACCTGTCTGACGCGGAGCTGTCCGGCGGAGCGCTGTCCGGCGCGGCGGCGCGAGCGGGCAGGTCAGGAACTGGAGTGCAGGATGACACCGCGGATGTTCTTGCCGTCCAGCAGATCCTGATAGCCCTCGTTGACCTGATCGAGGGTGTAGGTGGTGGTGATCAGCTCGTCCAGCTTCAGGTCACCCGACTGGTACAGCTCGACCATCCGGGGGATGTCGTGGAACGGGTCGCCGGAACCGAACAGGCTGCCCTGGATGCGCTTCTCGAACAGGGTCAGGATGGCGCCGGGAAGCTCGATGGTGTTCTTGCCAGGGTCGGACAGCCCCGTCACGACGACCGTGCCGCCCTTGCGGATGGCGTTGAACGCGTTCGTGACGACCTCGGAGGTCACCACGCCCACCGTGACGATTGCCTTGTCGGCGCCGACTCCCCTGGTCAGCTGGCTGATCAGGGCCTGGGCCTGCTCGGGGGTCTCGCAGCTGTGCGTGGCCCCGAACTGCTCGGCCGCCTCCCGCTTGTTGGCCAGCGGGTCGATCGCCACCACGTTGCGGGCGCCCGCCAGCGCCGCACCCTGCACCGCGTTGATGCCGATGCCGCCGATGCCGTAGATCGCGATGGTGTCGCCGGGCTCAGTCGCCGCGGCGTGCACCGCGGAGCCGAATCCGGTGGGAACCCCGCAGCCGATCAGGACGACCTTGTCCAGCGGCAGGTCGTCATCCACCTTGATGGCGGAGTTCTCGGAGATGGTGGCCCGCTCGGAGAACGTGCCGAGCATGCACATGCCGCCAATGTCCGCGCCATCGTGATGAAAACGGTAAGTGCCATCGGGAAGTACGCCGTCCAGGATGGTGGCTCCCATGTCACAGAGGTTCGACTTCCCGGTGGAACACCACCTGCAGTGACCGCAGACCGGCAGGAACGAGCAGATGACGTGATCGCCTGGCTTCAGCCGGGTGACGCCCGGGCCGACTTCCTCGATGATCCCGGCGCCCTCATGGCCGCCGACGATCGGGAAGCGCGGCACGATGTCGCCGTGCCGCAGGTGCTCGTC
>JBEKFH010000038.1:0-20431 GCA_050013415.1 Streptosporangiaceae bacterium
GGACGAGGCTGAGATCTCCCGATTCGATGCCGGCGATGTCGATGAGGTCGTTGATCAGGGTCAGCAGGTGGCGGCCCGCGCCGAAGATGCGCGCGGCGCTGTCATGGTCTTCCTCGCTGAGGTCCGAGAGCTCCAGGAGCTGGGTGAAGCCGAGAATGGCGTGCAGCGGGGTCCGCAGCTCGTGGCTTGTGTTTGCCAGGAACGTGTTCTTGGCCCGCGTCGCTCTCAGCGCCACGTCCCGGGCGGCGGTCAGCTCCGCGGCCCGGCTGGCGAGCAGCGCGCGGGCCCGGACATGCGACTCCGCCAGGCGGCCGATCTCGTCGCCCGCCGGGAACCCCGGCTCAAGGATCTGTCCCCTGCCCAGCCGGTCCGCGTTCGCCGCGTTGGCCGCGACCCGGCGGGAAATGCCCGTGGTGAACAGGGCGCCGCCGACCAGCCCGGCGAGCAGCCCGAGCACGAGCCCGGCGATGTCGACAATGGTGGTCGTCTCTTGCAGCCCGGCAACCTGGTCACTCCGGGTCACCGCCACGGCCGCGGGATCGCTGGCCAGGCTGGCGATCTGGCGACGCAGCAGATCCATCGATGTTTTCTCGTTCTCCAGCGTCGGCCGCAGATCCCTGGCAGACATGCCCGCGCTGACGGCGGCGCGCAGCCGCGCCAGATCGGCCAGCACCGCGGCGGCGGTGGCATCGGCAGCCCGCTGCTGGCGGATGTCACCTTCGGCGAGGGCGGCGGTCCGCAGCGACCTTCGCTCCGCGCCGATCCGTGTCAGCGTCAGGTTGTACGGGGCAAGGAAGTGCACGTCGCGTGTCGCCGCGTACCCGCGGATACCCGATTCCGCACTGACGGCGTCGGCCAGCACCTGATCGGCGGCGGCGCTCAGGTCACCCGCGGTCACAGCGATGTGGCGTTCCTGGCTTTCGTTGGCCTGCAGGACCAGATCTGCGGAGGCGGTGTTGGCCAGCGCGATCAGCGGGATCGCGATCACGATCAGGCCCTTCGTCCGCATCGGCCGGTCGAGCCACCACCGCCGCAGCCATCGCGTCAGGTGCGCGAGCGGCCACGCAGAATTCCCGTCGCCTGATCTCACTATCCATCCCAGAACTGCTTAAAGTAGTCAATGAGTTACTACATGCTACCGCACAGGCCAATCCCGCCGGGCGCAGCCGGATCGCCGGATCCCTGCGTTGTCAGGGGGATCGAGGCAGGCTGACCGCCCGCCGACTATCGCCAGAACTGCAGAGGATGTAACTTAAGGTGAGCGCGCAATTGCAATACGCTGAAATACCGGCGGGCTCGCGCTGCGGGGGAGCCATGGGGATGGAAGGCGCAGGTCTCGCCGCCGGCCGTGAGTTTGACCTGGCGCGGCTGGCGGCCATCGTCGAGTCGTCGGCTGACGCCATCATCGGCAAGACGCTTGACGGGGTCATCACGAGCTGGAACGCCGGGGCGCAGGCCATGTACGGCTACGCCGCCGAGGAGATGATCGGCCGCAACGTGTCGGCGCTCATCCCGCCGGATCAGGCCGGCGAGCTTGAGCCCATCCTTGTCCGGCTGCGGCGCGGGGAGCAGGTCGAGCACTTCGAGACGAAGCGGCTTCGCAAGAACGGGAGCATCATCGACGTGTCGATTTCCGTCTCGCCGATACGGGATGCGGGCGGGATGGTGGCCGGGGCGTCGACCGTGGCACGGGACATGACGGAACGCAACGAGGCCGCGGCGCAGCGGCGCGCGCTGGAGCTGGAGCTGCACCAGTCTGAGCGGCTCGAGACCCTGGGCCAGCTGGCGAGCGGGATCGCCCATGACTTCAACAACCTGCTGTCCGCCATCCTGAACTATGCGGGGTTCGTAGCCGAGCAGGCGTCCGAGCCCGCGATGCGATCCGACGCCGAGCAGATTCAGGCGGCGGCGCGCCGCGGCGCGGCGCTGACCAGGCAGCTGCTCATCTTCAGCCGGCGGGAGGTGACCCAGCCTGAGACGCTGGACCTCAACGTCATCATCGCCGACGTCCGCAGCCTGCTGTCGCGCAGCATCGGACCGCATATCGACCTACGAGCCGAGCTGGCCCCGCAGCTGGCACCCATCCTGGCCGATCACGGCCAGATCGAGCAGGTGCTGCTGAACCTCGCCATCAATGCCCGCGATGCCATGGCCGGCGGCGGCGTCCTGACGATCAGTACCGCGGGCGCGGAAATCGACGAGGATTACGCGCAGCTGCATCCGGGCGTCAGCCCTGGCCGCTATGTGGAACTGACCGTGAGCGATACGGGAACCGGGATGAGCGCAGCGGTGTCGGCTCGCATCTTCGAGCCGTTCTTCACCACCAAGCCGTCTGGCCAGGGCACCGGCCTCGGCCTGTCCACGGTGCATGGCATTGTCGCGCAGGCCGGCGGCGGCATGACCGTCAGCTCCGAGGAAGGCGCGGGCACCACGTTGCGGCTTTACTTCCCTGCCTCGAGCGCGATTCCGCCGGCCGCCGCAGGCAGCCCGGCACCCGACGCCCGGGGCAACGGCGAGACGATCCTGGTGGTCGATGACGAGCCCGCCGTGCTAGACGTGACCTCGCGGATTCTGCGCAAGAACGGCTACGCCACCATCAGCGCCAGCAACTGCGAGGAGGCACTGTCGCTGGCGTCCTCCCGTGACTTCCAGCTGCTCCTCACTGACTCCGTCATGCCCGGCATGTCCGGTGCCACGCTGGCCGAGCGCATCACCGCCACCCGGCCCGGATTGCGTGTCGTGCACATGTCCGGATACAACGACGGAATGCTCACCGCCCAGGACATCCGCGACGGGAGCCTGGCGTTTGTCCAGAAACCGTTCACCGCGGCGGCGCTGCTCGACACGGTGCGGGCCGCGCTGGGCACTCAGCCGACGGGGGCTGGGCACTCAGCCGACGGCGTAAGCGGCGAGTAAGCCGTCAGGCGACGACGCGCACTGCGGAGGAGCCGTCGGCGATCCGGCGGACCTCGAGGCGCTCGGCCACCCGGTCCTTCAGGTCGGCTACGTGGCTGACGATGCCGACCACCCGGCCGCGATCCCGCAGCTCGTCGATGACGCCCAGCACCTGGTCCAGCGTGTCGGCGTCCAGTGTCCCGAAGCCCTCGTCGATGAACAGGGTGTCCAGGTCCACTCCCCCGGCTTCGGCCCTGACCACGTCGGCCAGGCCGAGCGCGAGGGCCAGCGAGGTGTAGAACGTCTCGCCGCCGGACAGCGACGCAGGGCTGCGCTCCTCGCCGGTGTGCCGGTCGATCACCGACAGCGTGAGCCCGGTGCGCTGGCGCTTGTGCTCGCCCTCGTCGATGCGCCTGAGCTCGTAGCGGCCCGACGACATCGCCGACAGCTGCACATTGGCCGCGGCGACGACGCGGGTGAACCAGTGCCGCAGCACATACGTGGTCAGCGCCACGCGACGGTGACCTTCCATCCCCTTGGCCAGGCCCGCCAGCCGGATCACGATCTCCGTCGCTTCGGCGAGCCGGTCGCAGGCCTCCTCGGCGGCACGCACTTCGCCGAGGCGCTGGCTGAATCGCCGGGCCTGCGCCACCGCGGCGCCGTGGGCGGCCCGCACTTCCTGCTCGGCCTCCTCGGCGCGAGCCAGGCCCGCTGCCGCGGCCAGCGCCGCCGCATGCGCGTCCTGCGCCTGGCCCGGGTCAAGGCCGGCCAGGTCATCCGCCTCCGCCTCGGCCCTGAGCCGGATGAGCGCCGCATCCCAGGACGCCACCTGCTCGCCGAGTTCGGCCAGCGCGGCTCCGCTGAGCACGGCCGGGCGCGCCTCGTCCAGTGCGGCGAATCCCCTGGCCAGCGCCTCGCGCTCGGCCCGGGCGCGAGCCTCGCCCGCCGCGCCGATGAGGCCGGCGAGCTGGACCAGGGCGGCGGCCAGGGCGCGGTCCCGCCCGGCGGACTCCCGCAAACCGCGTTGCCGGGCCGCGACGGACGGGTAGTCAGCCGCGGCTGCCGCCAGCCTCGCGCGGAGGCCGTCCAGATCGGATTGCGCCGCGAGCAGCTGCTCGCGAGCGATCGTCGCCTCGGTGGTGGCCGCGAGCAGTTCTTCCGCGAGGCGCTCGCTGAAGGCCCGGCTGACCGCCAGCTGCTCCGCCAGCCGGGCCGCGTCCTGCCCCGCTGCCTCCGCCGCCGCGATGACGGCGGCGAGCGCCTCGCCCTCGGCGGCGAGCTCGGCGGCGGCGCAGCCGCCGGCCGCCGCCAGCAGGCCCGCTTCCTCCACGGCCAGCTCACCGCGGCGGGCGTCCGCCTGCTCGCGGGCGGCGAGCGCGGCATCCCGCCGCGCCTCGGCCTCGCCAACGTCCTCGGCGGACACCGCGTCGTCCCCGGCCCACGCGGGAGCCGGATGGTCCGCCGAGCCGCAGACCGGGCAGGCGGCGCCGTCCGCCAGCCCGGCGGCCAACTCGGCGGCCATCCCGGTCAGCCGCGCCTCGGTCTTCCGCTGGTGCGCGTCCACCAGCGCCTGGTGGACGTCGACTGCATCCCGCAGCGCCGCGCCGGCCTCCGCCAGCAGCGGCCCGAGCTCGCTGAGCCGGACCGCCGCCGTGAGCTGCGCCGCGACCACCTGCCGCCGCGCGGTGGCTCCGTCCAGGGCTGCGGCTGCGCCGTTGGCTGCGGCCAGCTCCCGCTCCAGGCCCTCCAGGAGTCCCGGCAGCCGCTGCCGGGACTCCTCCAGCGCGCCCGCCCGCGCGCTGGCCCCGTCGGCCGACTGCAGCAACTCTTCGGCGGCCGCTTCCCGGCCGGACAGCGATGCCTCGTCGTCGGCAAGATGCTGCAGCGAGGCGGCCACGCGCTCGGCGGCATCGGCCCGGGATGCGGCAGCGACAGCGGCTTCGGCAGCGCCGCGTCCGGCCAGCATGTTGTCGCCGGGCTCGGCGGCGAGGCCGCGAAGCTCGTCGCTCGCCGCGCCGACGGCCGCCTCGGCATCGGCCAGCGCCAGCAGCAGCGGCCGGACCGGATCCGCCTGCCGGGCCAGGGCCAGTAGCCTGGCCCGCTCGTCGTGTGCCGCCCGGGTGCCCTCGTGCTCGCGCAACCGCGCCAGCGCCTGGGTGAGCCGGGTCATCAGACTCGCCCGCAGCCTCGCCTGGTCGCCTGCTCGCAGCGCGGCCGCCGCGGCGGCGGCCGCCAGCTCAAGTCCCGCGCCGGTGACGGCGGCGCGGGACGCGAGCTCCCCGGCGATCTCCTTGAGCCGGATCTCCCGCTCCGCCCTGGTCAGCCTCAGCACCTCGTCGCGGGCCTCGGCATCCAGGCCCGCCGCCTCCGCCGCCGCCGACGCCGCAGTCATGATGGCCGTCTCGGCGGCCGTGCGCGCGCGGACGGCCTCGGCCCGGCGGCAGTCAAGCTCGGCTGTGATCCGGTCGTAGAGCTGGGTGCCGAACAGCCTGGTCAGCACGACGCGCCTGGCGTCGTCGTCGCAGCGCAGGAACCTCGCGAACTCGCCCTGCGGCAGCAGCATGACCTGGGTGAACTGCGCGCGGTTGAGCCCGACGACCTCGGTGACCTGATCGCCGGCCTCAGCCTTGTTCGACGAGAGGCTGAGCCAGTCACCGCCGGCGAGGCGCTGCAGGTGGACCTGCGCCGGCTCGGTCGTGTATCCCTGGCCGCGCTTCTTCGGCCGCTGGTGCTCCGGCACCCGGGAGATCCGGTAGCGGATACCGCGAAGCGAGAACTCCAGCGTCACCGACGGCTCGACGCCAGGTGCCGCGAAGTGCGAATGCAGCCGGTCGGTGCCGGATCCCTCCCCGGCAAGGCCGCCGTACAGCGCGAACGTAATCGCGTCGAGGATGGTGGTCTTCCCCGCGCCGGTCGGTCCCTCCAGCAGGAACAGCCCGCTGCGGGCGAGCCGGTCGAAGTCGACGTGCTGCGCGGTCGCGTACGGCCCGAACGCCTGCACGTCCAGGCTGTGCAGCCGCATCAGGCGGCCGCCTCGGCATGCTGGCAGGCCTCGACCGCGTCCCGCAGGACGGCGCGCTGGGCCTCGTCTGGCGGGCCGCCGCTGGTGAACTCCACGAACATCCCGCAGATCGTGACCGGGTCGGCGGTCCCGGCCAGCCGCGCCAGGTCGGCCTCGGCGCCGACCAGCCCGCCCTCGGGGGCGAAGTCGAGCACCAGAGTGTGCGGCCATCTCTCCCGCAGCCGCTCCATCGGCGCGGCGGGGCGGACCGTGTCCGTCAGCACGACCTTCACCCAGGCGCCCGCCAGGCCGGCCAGGTCGCCGCGTGCCCGGGCGAGCAGGTCATCGAGCTTCCCCCGCACTTCGCGCAGCGGCCGCGGCACTGGCGCCGGCAGCTGGGCCGTGCGCACCCGCCCGGCGGCGTCGATCTCGGCGAGCGTGACTGACTTGACCTGGTCACGCTCGGAGAAGGAGAACGCCAGCGGTGACCCGGAGTACCGGACCACCGGGCCCCGATCCCCGGCCGCCCCAGCCGAGATGGCCTGCTGGCCGTGCAGGTGGCCGAGAGCCGCGTAGCCAACACCGTCGAAAACGGAGGCCGGCGCGTCGCCGATGCCGCCGACCCGGATATCCCGTTCGGAATCTGACGGGAGCGCGCCGGTGATGAACGCGTGCGCCGCGACGACGACGCGGCCGATGCCGCGTCCGGCGGCATCCGCCCGGATCCGCGCGACGGCTGCGGCCAGCACCGACTCGTGCGAGCGCCCCGCGCCCAGCTCGTCCATGACCGCGTCCGGCAGCAGGTAGGGGATGCCGTAGATCGCGACTTCGCCGTCGGCATCGCCGAGCACGACCGGGCGGGTGATGTCGGCGACGCAGGTGCGGAAGTGAATGCCGGCCAGCTCGCTCAGCCGGGCGCCGAACCCGAGCCGCACGGCCGAGTCGTGGTTGCCGCTGGTGATGACCACCGGGACGCGCGCGGTGGCGAAGTCCCGCAGGGCCCGGTCGAGTAGCGCGACCGCGTCCACCGGCGGCACTGCCCGGTCGTAGATGTCGCCGGCCACCACGACGGCGTCCGCCTGACGGCTGACCGCCTCGCCGAGCAGCCAGTCCAGGAACGCGGCCTGGTGCTCCAGCAGGCTCTCGCCGTGCAGGGTGCGGCCAAGGTGCCAGTCTGAGGTGTGAACCAGTCTCATCGGCGCGCCTGGATTTCCGTCACAGGCCGGGACCGGCCGCTCCGATCGGGATCGTGACGCCCTCATGATGACGGGCGGGTGCGACAATCCTGGCTATCCGGCAATGCGCGGCGTGTCGCGCGTCGGGCGGCCGGCCTCAGCCGCGGGAGCATCCGGCGGGCGCGTGCACGTCCGCCGCCTGCTGCCAGTGCAGCTGCGCTGCCAGGTCCACGGGACTCGGTCCGTGCACGCAGAACGCGGGCGCGCCGAGGTCGTAGCCCTGCACGTACACGCTGCCCCGTCTGCGGGCATGCAGCCCGTGGTCATCGGCCCAGATCAGCCAGTCGGGAAATAGCCTGGAGAGCGCTTCCACGCCGGCCCGCGTGATTACCTCGGCGGTCCTGGTCGTGCGCCCCGGTCGGCGCGGAGGGGAGCGGCGGACGGCAGCCGGGAACCGCTGCGCTACGGCCTGCGCCTGCCCCACGGCCTGGGCCCTGGCTTGCGGCTGCGGCTGCGGCTGCGGCTGCGGCGCAGGGCTGACGAACTCGACATCGACGCCATGGTGCGTGCAGAGGAACAGGAATGCCTTCACGTGCGCAGTGCTGCGGCTGATGACGCCAGGTCCTGGCATGATCACCGCGTCATGACGGCCCGCGCCGATAGCGGCGCTCAGCATGGCCAGGGCCGGGCCGAGTCCCTCGGCCAGCACGGGACCGTCGTCGTCATAAACCTTCGGCGCTGGCCAGCCTCGACGGCGCGCCGCGTCAACGATGGCCTCATGCTGCGCGGCCGACGGCGGCGCTCCGCGCCGCGAGACGATGCGAACGTAGGCGGCCGGGCGCACAGGCACGCTCATAACCGGATCCCCCCCGGGATTTGTTGCGTAGCCATAGTGTCACACACAGTGCCGTATCCCGCATAGGTCTTGGCCCGGGCGGATGGCCTCAACCGCCGGCGCTGCCCAGCAGTTCCGCGAGGACGGCCTCTGTGTGCTGGCCGAGCCGGGGAGCCGGGACGGGCGGGACGGGCAGGCCGCTTGCGCCCGCTGGCCGCACCGGGCCGGTCGTGGCGAGCGTCTCGCCGACTCCCTCCTCTGCCAGCGGCGAGACGACGGCCGACCCGCCGCGGCTGAGATCGCCGGCCACGTCGGTGAAGCGGCGGAACGGGGCCCACAGAACCCGCGTCCCGCCGAGCGCCGCGGTGACCTCCCCGAGGCTCCGCGCCTCGAACCACGGCCGCATCAGCGCGGCAAGGACGTGCCGGTGGCGGTAGCGGTCACCTTCCTGGCGGAAATCGGCCTCCAGCGCCGTCTCCAGGGCGGCGACGGCCCGGCCGGTGCCCGTCAGCTCCAGCAGCGATTCCCATTGCCGGGCGGTCAGCGCCACGACCATGATCCGGTCGCCGTCCGCCAGCGGCATGTCGGCGCCGAAGGTGCCGTAGAGATAGTTGCCGTGCGGCGGGCGGCTACGCAGCCGCAGCTGCGCGTCGGGCAGGAAGCCGAGCGTCGTCAGGGTGGACATCGCGACGTCCTCGAGTGCCACCTGCAGGCAGCTGCCCTGGCCGGTAGCCTCCCGGTGCCGCAAGGCCGCCAGCACCGCGAGCGCCGTATGAGCCGCAGCGAGCAGGTCCCAGGCCGGCAGCGCCTGGTTCAGCGGACCCGGGCCGTCTTCGGGCCCGGTCGCGTAGGCCAGCCCGGACGCCGCGTTGATCGTGTAGTCGACGGCGGAGCCGCCGTCAGCCTGCCCGAGAACCTGAACGTAGATGAGATCGGGCCGATCCTGCCTCAGCAGCTCATCGGACAGCCAGGGCTTCCCCGCGATGTTCGAGAGCAGGATTCCGCCCGCCGCGCCGCCCGCCGTCACCAGCCGCCGCAGCGTCGCTTGCCCGGCCAGGGAACCGAGGTCGAGCTCCACCGACTCCTTGCCGCGGTTGAGGCCGGCCCAGTAGAGGCTGCGCCCGTCCCGGCCGAGCGGCCAACGCGAGATGTCGGGGGCCCCGCCGACCGGATCGACGCGGATGACGCGGGCGCCAAGCTGGCGCAGCGCGAGACCCGCTGCCGGGACGGCGATGAAGCTCCCCGCCTCGACGACGCGCAGGCCGGCCAGGGGGAGCTGGGTGCTGCTCACGAGGACGGAGGATATCGCCGCCGAGCCCGGCGAATCGCCGCGGGCCAGCCGGGGAGGCAGCCGGGACCATGCGGAGAGGCAGCCGGGACCCGGACGGACGCAGCCGGGACGGACGGAGAGGCAGCCGGGACCATGCGGAGAGGCAGCCGGGACCATGCGGAGAGGCAGCCGGGACCATGCGGAGAGGCAGCCGGGACCCGGACGGACGCAGCCGGGACGGACGGAGAGGCTGCCGCGGTCCTGCAGGAAAGTCGCATCCGGCCAGCCAGAGAGGGTCGCCGCGGGCCTGCCAGGGAGGTAGCGTCAGGGGTAAGAGACGCACCACGCTGGCCCCGAGCGGGCCGTAGCCTTACTGGCCGAGCTGGCGCTGGCTCCCTCCGCCCAGGACCCCGGCGGTACATCCCTAGTTCGCGACGATGTACGCCCAGGAGTCCACGGTGCAATCCCAACGAACCGAATCCGCCGCGTCGCGCGGCGGCACCCGCATCGCACCCCGGCCAGAGCAGCAGACATATCCGGACCAGCAGACATCCCCGGACCCGCAGACATCCCCGGACCCGCAGGCGGCACCAGGACTGCAGGTCGCGCCGGACCTGGCCGCACCGCGGCGCGGCAGCGAGTACGCCCAGCTGTCCCGGCAGATCAAGCAGGCAGGGCTGCTCGACCGTCGGTCCGGCTACTACGCCTGGAAGATCGCGGCCACCGCCACGCCGCTGGTCGCCGGCTGGGTGATCTTCGTCCTGGTCGGGAACTCGTGGTGGCAGCTGGCCGTGGCGGCGGTCCAGGCGGTGATATTCACCCAGGTCGGCTTCCTCGGCCACGACGCCGGTCACCGCCAGATCTTCGGCTCCCGGCGGGCCAACTACGTCCTCGGCATCCTGCTCGGCAACCTCGGCATCGGGCTGAGCTACGGCTGGTGGGTGGACAAGCACAACCGCCATCACGCGCACCCCAACACCGACGGGGCCGACCCGGACATCTCGGTCGGCGCGCTGGCGTTCAGTGAGGCCCAGGCGGCCGGGGCCGGGCGCGTGTCGCGGCTGGTGTTCCGCTACCAGGCGTACCTGTTCTTCCCGATCCTGCTGCTGGAGGCGCTCAACCTGCACGCCGCGAGCATTCGCGCGCTGACCAGGCGGGCATCTCGGCGCCGGCCGGCCGAGATAGCGCTCTTCGCCGCCCATGTCGTCTTCTACCTGACCATCGTGCTGCTGGTGCTGCCGCCGGTGAAGGCCCTTGCCTTCGTCGTCGTGCAGCAGGGGCTGTTCGGGCTGTACCTGGGCTGCTCGTTCGCCCCCAACCACAAGGGCATGCCGATGCTCGCAGCGGACGACCAGACCGATTTCCTCCGCCGTCAGGTGCTGACGTCCCGCAATGTCCGCGGCGGCCTGCTGACCGATTTCGCGCTGGGCGGCCTGAACTACCAGATCGAGCACCATCTGTTCCCGTCCATGCCGCGCCCGAACCTGCGGCACTCGCGCGCGCTGGTCGCGGCGTTCTGCCGCCAGCGCGGCGTACCTTACTGCGAGAGCAGCCTGGTGGGCTCGTACGCGCAAGCGCTACGGCACCTCAACGCGGTTGGCCGGGCTTCCCGGCGGCCCCCGGCGATTCCGGCGACCGCCCGGCAGTGAGACCGGACCGCCCGGCGCTGACACCGGGGAGTCTCTCCGAGCCATCGACGAAGGCCCGGGCCAGCTCGGACAGCCGGCGGTTACTGGCCCTGGCGTAGTTCCGCAGCAGCTCGAAGGCCTCGTCCATGTCCACGCCGAGCCGCTCGGCGAGCTTCCCCTTAGCCTGCTCGATGGTGACCCGGCTGTTCAGTGCGGTCTGCAGCTGCTCGTTGAGCGTCTCGCTCCGGCGCAGGCTGCGCTCGTTCAGCAGGCTGATCGTGGCCACGTCCGCCAGCGCCTGGCCGATCCTCGTGTCGGCCTGGTCGAAGGAACCCGTGGAGGCGCGGAACAGGTTCAGCGCCCCGATCGTCTGCGTGCGCAGCCGCATCGGCAGCGCCTGCACGGCCGCGAACCCCGCCTCGCCCGCAGCGGCGGTGAACCGCGGCCAGCGGCCAGCCGCCGCGCTCAGGTCGGTCACCATGACGGGCTCGCCGCTGCGGAAGCAGTCCAGGCACGGGCCCTGATCGTGCTGGATCTGGAAGAGCTCCAGCAGCCTGGCCCGCTCGCTCGACGCGGCCACCACCCGCAGCTCGCCGCGGGGGTCAGCCAGCAGCAGCCCGGCCGCCGCAGCGTCGAGTAGCCGCGCGCTGCGATCGGTCAGCACATGCAGGAACTCGATCACGTCGAAGCCGACGACCATGGTGTCCGCCAGCTCGACGAACGTGTCGGAGAGCAGTCGCCCATCCATCGCGGTCACCTTCTCGGGAACAAGAACAACTCAGGCACAGAGGAACGCGGCCGTAGGGCCCCCGCCCGGTGGCAGAGCCTCACTGAGCACCGCCGCGAGTTAGCCCGTCGTCGGGAAGCAGCCGCAGCCGACGCTCGACGATGTCGCGGGCGACATCACTGAGCGACCGGTCCTGAGCATAAGCGTAAGCCCGCAGCCGGGCGAACGCCTGATCGGCACCGGTACCTAGCTGCTCGGTAAGCATGCCCGTGGCCTGGTCGATCTCGGCCCGGTGCAGCCCCAGCTCGATGGGCTGCCCGCCCGGGCCGGTTCCCGGCCCGGCGCCCTGGGCGGACGCGTCGAGCAGCATCAGCGTGGCAATCTCGGCGAAGAGCAGCGCGTCGCCGAAGGCGCTCGCGCTGAGCGGGCCCGGCTGCCGCCGGTACATCTGGAGGACTCCGGCCCGGATCGCCCCGACCTGGAGCGGGAACGCGAAGACGGCCTCGGCGCCTGCCTCGCGGGCGGCCGCCGCGAACGCCGGCCACTGCGCCACGGCGTCGCCCTGGGCAAGATCTGAGGTCAGCACCGGCCCGCCGAACGCGACCGCGTCGGCGCGCGGTCCTTCCCCGAGAGTCAGCTCGATGCCGGCCAGCCGCTCGCTGATCTCGTCGGTCGCGTACATGAGGTGGATGCCACCGGTCGCCGTCACGGCCGTCAGGGCGGCGCCGCTGACCCCAGCGGCGGCCACCGCCGCGGCACAGACGTCCGCGACCGACACGCGCGCCTGGCGGCCTACCGCCTGCCGCGCCACCAGTTCCCAGATGTCGACCATCCGGCTAGCCGGGCGGTCAGCTGCCATGGCCGTGTCCCCGGACGATTGCTCGCTGAAGAACGTAAACGCCCGGGCAGTGCCACCTGGCGTGGCTGGCCCTGCCCGGGCGGACGACGAACTGCTTAGAGCGGACGGACCTGCTCGGCCTGCGGCCCCTTCGGGCCCTGGCCGGCGGTGAAGTCCACCCGCTGGTTCTCCGACAGGCTGCGGAAACCGTCAGCCTGGATGGCGGAGTGATGAACGAAGACGTCGGCGGTGCCGTCGTCGGGTGAAATGAAGCCATAACCCTTGTCGGCGTTAAACCACTTCACGGTGCCCTGAGCCATACTGCTTACTCCTACAAGACGATCCTCGGGATCCACGGACGTTTTTCCCGGGTTGCCGCGACCGCCTGCCTGAGAAGGCTGGGCTCTGAGATTTCCCCAATGCCCGCGGTCAGAATTCCGCAGGCGCTGTTACACGTGCACGAACTTCGACTACAACCACCCACCATTTAACACCATAACCACGACAGGGCAAATCGCGGCTGCCTTCGCCGGGGCAGATTGTGCCGGTATGATACCGCCACCGCGGGCCCGCGGACCGGCCAACCTGACCCCCGGCGCCGGCCCCCGAACGGCTAACCTGACCGGCGCCGGCCCCCGGACGGCCCGGCCAGCGCTGCTATAGCGGCTCGCTGATCCAGCGCCAGCCGTGCGGCTCGTCACAGGTCGGCCGCACCACGAATGCCTCGGCCGTGTCGGAAAGCTGCGTCACCACGCGGATCAGCTGGCGATGGAAGTCATCCGGCGGCTGCGGGCGATCGTGCGAGCCGGGCGCCACGAGGGTGACCGTCGCGCCCTCGCCGCCCGCGAGCCGCGCCGTGACATGGCCGTTGTAGTCCATGCCCACCCCCACGATCGCGTCAGCCCTGACGATGTCGCTGCCGTCGTCCTTGCACACCCAAACGTGCGGCGCATCCATCCAGCGTCATCTCCCGGCTCACCGCCGCGGCGTCGCGGCGTCCTCTAACAGCGGCGTCCTCTAACAGTGGCACACGACCGGAATCACCGCCGCGGCGTCGCGGCGTCCTCCAACACTGGCACACGACTGGAGTCATCGGTGCGGCGCGGCCTCCGGGCGCCGCAGCCGCCAGGGCAGGTAGGAGGCCCCGGGCCCGCCGCCCGCGGCCACGTCGGACGGATTGGACAGCGCGCACCGGCGCAGCGACAGGCAGCCGCAGCCGATGCACGAGTCGAGACCGTCGCGCAGCGCTGTCAGCGCGGCTATCTGGTCGTCAAGCCGATCGCGCCAGCCGCGGGAGAGCCGCGTCCAGTCGGCCCGGGTGGGCGCCGGTGTCTGCGACAGGCTGGCCAGGGCCTCGGTGATCTCGTCGAGCGACAACCCGATGTTGCGCGCGGCCCGGATGAACGCCAGCCGCCGCAGCACGCTGCGCTGGTACCGGCGCTGGCCGCCGGACGTCCGCGACGCGGACACCAGGCCCCGTGCCTCGTAAAAGCGCAGCGCCGACGGCGCGAAACCGCTCCGTCTCGCCACCTCACTGACCGTCAGCGCATCCGTCGGCCGCATCGCCTGCTCCATCCGTACGGTCCTCTGCCGCCGAAGCCTCCGCCCGCCCCGGCACGTCTGGCCACCCGGCCACCCGGCCATCCAGCCCGGCCGGACGCCTGCCGCAACCGCGTCGTTGGGACTCCGCTGTCGCTGTTTCAGCACTGGAGTCCCAACCACGCGGTTCGGAGGGCTCGCGGCCCGCGCCCCGGCCACCCAGACCGGCCGCTTCGCCCGGCCACCGGCCAGACCACCCAGACCGGCCGGCCGCCCAGACCGGCCGCCTCGGCGTTGACTTCAAGTTGACTTCAACATGAAGTATGGGGCGCAGTAGTCACCGACGGCAAGGAGGAGCCATGCCGGTAGCCATCATCACCGGGGCGTCTAGTGGCCTGGGCCTCGCCACGGCGCGGGCCCTCGCGGAGCGCGGCTGGTCGGTCGCCGCCGACGCCCGCGGAGCTGCGCGGCTCCGCACGGCGCTGGCCGGGACGTTGGCCGGGGCGCCCGCCGGCCGGATCGTCGTGGTACCCGGAGACGTCGCCGACCCGGCTCACCGGGCCGAGCTCGCGGCCGCCGCGCGGGCGCTCGGGCCGGTCACGCTGCTGATGAACAACGCGAGTCAACTGGGACCGAGCCCGCAGCCGGCCCTCGCCGACTACCCGGCGGACGAGCTGGCAGCGGTCTACGCCGTCAACGTGCTAGCGCCAGTAGCGCTGACCCGGCTGGTGATCGCGGATCTGCTCAGCGCGGGCGGAACGGTCGTCAACGTGAGCTCGGACGCCGCCGTCGAGGCGTACGCCGGCTGGGGCGGTTACGGCTCGTCGAAGGCCGCGCTCGACCAGGTGTCGGCGGTCCTCGGCGCCGAGCAGCCGTCGCTGCGGGTGTACGCCTTCGACCCTGGCGACATGCGCACCGAGCTCCACCAGCAGGCGTTCCCCGGCGAGGACATCTCGGATCGGCCGGAGCCCGCCACGGTGGTGCCCGCGCTGCTGCGGCTGCTCGACCAGCGGCCGCCCAGCGGCCGGTACCGGGCTGCGGACCTGCTGGTCGCGGAGCATCTGGCCACGGACCTGCAGACCACGGTGCCCCGATGACCGCCGTCGCTGACTTCGACCTGCCGCATGACCTGGAGGCCGGCCAGCCGCCCGAGGCCCGCGGGCTCACCCGCGACGGCGTCCGGCTGCTGGTCGCGGACACCACAAGCCCGGGTAACGACCCGTCGCGTCGCGCCCGGTTCCGGCACGCCCGATTCCGCGACCTCGGGCAGTTCCTCGACCCGGGCGACGTGCTGGTGGTCAACACCTCGGCGACGATCGCCGCGGCCGTCGACGGCCGCCGGCCCGGTGGGACGCCGGTGACCGTGCACTTCTCGACCTCGCTGGACGACGGCTGCTGGCTGGTCGAGCTGAGACCGCCCGGGCGCGCGACCGGCCCGGTCACGGATGCCAGCGCCGGGGAGCGAGTCGCGCTTCCGGCCGGCGCCGCGCTGACCCTGCAAGCGGCGGTGAGCCGCCGGCTCTGGCGGGCCCAGGTAGCGGCCGAGGGTGACGTGCGGGAGTTCCTGGCCGCCAGCGGGCGCCCCATCAGCTACGCCTATCTGGCCGGATCGTGGCCGCTGACGGCGTACCAAACGGTGTTCGCCCGGGATCCGGGCAGTGCGGAAATGCCCAGCGCCGGACGCCCGTTCAGCACTGAACTGGTCACGCAGCTGGCAGTCAGCGGCGTCGTCATCGCGCCGGTCACGCTGCACACCGGAGTGTCGTCGCTGGAGGCCGGCGAGGCCCCGTTGCCGGAATGGTTCCGGGTGCCCGGGCCGACGGCCGAGCTTGTTTCCCGCGGCCGCGCGGCGGGCCACCGGGTCATCGCCATCGGGACCACCGTGACCAGGGCGCTGGAGACGCGCGCCGCCCCCGACGGCACCGTGACCGCGGGCCAGGGCTGGACCGACCTGGTGCTGGGTCCCGGCCGGCCGGCCCGGGCCGTGGACGGGATCGTCACCGGATGGCATGCCCCGGGTGCGTCGCACCTGTCCCTGCTGGCGGCCGTCGCCGGGCCGGATCTGGTCAGCGACGCCTACGCCGAGGCCATCCGGCACCGCTACCTGTGGCACGAGTTCGGGGATAGCTGCCTGCTGCTCCGATCGCCCGGTTCACACCGGTAGTCACACCTGCCTGCCAGATTCACAGCAGCCTGCCGGCTATCTGCTGCGCTGGCCTGCAGGAGATCTCCTGCTGGCCTGCAGGAAGCAGCGGTCTGCTGGATCCAGCGCAGCCGGCCACGTGACCGGAGGCTTGCGCACAGAAGGAAGGAACCGGAGATGACAGCCGAGCTAGCCATCTTTCCGCCGCAGGCCGCGCCGCGGCGCAACCCGGCGGCCGAGACACGGCACCTGCACCCGTCGGCGCTGCCCCGGTGGCGCGCGCTGCTCGGGGCCCGCTGGCAGGAGTGCCTGGAGCGGGTCATCGAGCTCTCCCTTGCGTACCACGACGCCAGCGAAGCCGCCGCCGGCCCCGGCCGCGACGCCGGCGCGCGCGGGGCGGCGCGGCAGCGGGCGGGCTCCGCGCTGCACCAGGCTGTCGCGCAGCGGCTCGCGCTGGCCGAGATCGAGGCCGCGCTGGCACGGCTGGCAGCGGGGCAGTTCGGCTGGTGCGAGCAGTGCGGCACTCCCATCACCGCGGCGAGGCTGGCCGAGTTGCCGCAGGCCAGGTACTGCCAGGCATGCCCTGCGGTGAAAGGACTGCCGTGACGATGAAGGGCTGACCTGACGATGAACGGGCTGACGCTGAACGGGCTACCTTGACACGTCGCGGGTGCTGAGAGACAGTTCGCGACAGGTCACGCCGACGTCGCAACGGAGATGCAGATGAGCGATATGACGCAGCGTCCGTTGGTCCAGCTCAAGGACGGGGCCGTCCGCGGCACGACCGAAGCCGGGGTGTCGGCCTTTCTCGGCATTCCCTACGCGGCGCCTCCGTTCGGCGCGAACCGGATGCGGCCGCCCCAGCCTGTCCCTGCGTGGGACGGCGAGCGCGACGCGTCCGCCTACGGCCCGACTGTGCCCAAGGGTAACTACCCGCCGCAGTACGCCACGCTGTTCCCTGAGGTGGTGATCCCCGGCGAGGACTGCCTGAACCTCAACGTGTGGACGCCCGGCACGGACGCCACCGGGCTGCCGGTGCTGGTCTGGATCCACGGCGGCTCGTTCATGAACGGATCCGGGTCGGTCGGCGAGTACGACGGCACCGCGTTTGCCCGTGATGGCGTCGTGTGCGTGACCATCAACTACCGGCTGGGCGCCGAGGGCTTCCTGTTCCTCGACGACGCCGTCGCCAATCTCGGCCTGCTCGATCAACTCGCGGCCCTGCGGTGGGTGCAGGCCAATATCGCGGCGTTCGGCGGCGATCCGGCCCGCGTCACCGTCGCCGGCGAGTCGGCAGGGGCCATGAGCGTGACGACGCTGCTGTCGATGCCGCTGGCCGGGGGGCTGTTCAGCCAGGCCATCGCGCAAAGCGGCGCCGCGGCCCACACGCTCGGCCGGGACGAGGCCCGCCTGGTCGGCGGCTACCTCGCCGACGCGCTCGGCGTGCCCGCAGCCCGCGACGCGATCAAGGCGATTCCGCTGGCCAGGCTCGTCCAGGCCGCATCAGCCCTGGTGGTGGAAGTACAGACCGCTCCCGACCCGGCCCGCTGGGGGCAGCTGGCGCTGAGCCTGCTGCCGTTCGCGCCCGCCGTCGACGGCGTGGTCCTGCCGCAGGCTCCGCTTCCGGCGATCACCGCCGGGCAGGGCAGCGACGTTCGCCTGCTGATCGGGTCGAACCGTGATGAAGCGCGGCTGTTCTTCCTTGCGCCCGGCACCATCGACCTGATCGACGACGCGACCCTGCAGGCCGTGGCCGGCGCGTACGGCCTGTCAGCCGATTCACTCGCCGTTTACCGGGCGAACCGGCCGGGCGCGAGCGCCGGTGACGTGCTCGCCGCCGTCGTCACCGACTGGTTCTTCGCCATCCCGGCCATCCGGGTCGCCGAGGCGCGGGCCGGACGGGACAGCGCCGGGCCGGGCAGCGCCGGAGGGGACAGCGCCGGCACCTGGGCGTACCGGTTCGACCACCCCGCGCCCGCGGACAACCACCGGCTCGGCGCCTGCCACGGGGCGGAGATCCCGTTCGTGTTCGACACCATCACCCGGGCTGACGTCCGCCCCCGCATCGGCGACAGCCCGTCGCAGGCCGTCGCCGACCAGACCCACAAGGTATGGGTCGACTTCATCACCAGCGGAGATCCCGGCTGGGCCGCCTACGACACCACCAGCCGCACCACCGGCCTGCTCGCCGACGGCATCAGCATCGTCGACGACCCGGCCGCCGGCGAGCGCACCTGCTGGGACGGCATCAGGTAGCGAGTCCGGCGGGTCATCACGGACGCGGCTGCGCTTCACGTCGCGGCTGCGCGTGATCACGGAAATAACCGGCGTGCTGGAAACCCGCTTTATTTCCGTGATCAGGACGGCTGTGTCCCGTTATCCATGCCAGGAGCCAGCAACCCTGGCCGGGCTGGGACTCGGCCGAGCGCAGGCGGTGAACGAGGCGGAAGAGCCGCTGCGGCGGCCTCATCGGGGGTCGGCGCGGCGGTGACTGGCGGACGGTCCCACCCGGTGACCGTGCAGGCGAGCACGGCAAGTGCCTGGTCGTCGCTGAGCACGTCCCCGGCCGCCGCCACGTGGCCGTCGTCCAAGTCGGCTGCCGCTGCGCCCGGGCTGCGCCGCCAGACGCCATCGTTGAACCAGTAGCACCAGCCGAGCAAATCCTCCCCCGCCGGTTCCAGCCGCGGCCACGGCAGCCAGTCGGGACCCTTTTCCAGGATATCGACGGGCGGGTCGGCTTCCGGTGTGCGGCTGTATTCGTGGTCGAAGCCGAAGAACACGGCCCGACCGCCGCCCGGGAAAGGTCATGGCCGGTGGGCCTGCCTACAGCGGGTACCTGCCCGGCCCGGTGGTATAGGTGCGGCCGCTGGGCGTGGTCCAGATCAGGGTGGCTGGCCGGGGCTGCCGGAGATGCCAGCCGGGTGCCTGCTTGGCGGCGTGGTGCCGGCGGCACAACGGGGACAAATTACACTCGCACGTGCGCCCGCCCTGATCAAAAGGCTCCGTGTGGTCATCATCACAGCGGCGGGCCGGGCGGCAGCAGCCCGGGAACGAGCAGGTCCGGTCGCGTGCCTTGACCAGGTGCCGCAGCGATGGTGACGGCTGGTAGGCGAAGGTTTCCCTGGCATGGCCGCAGGCCTCTGTCTCCAGCCACTTGATCGTGACCCCGGCGAGCCAGGGGATCGGGCCGCTGCCGCCGGGTGGCCCGCCGCCGGGTGCTGCGGACCCGGGTGGCCCGTGACCGAGTGGTCTGATGCCGGGTGGCCCGTGACCGATTGTGCCGCCGCCGGGTGGCCCGTGACCGGGTGGCGCGGCACCGGGTGGGCCTGGGCTGCCGGGCAACGGGGTGCCGGGGGGCGGGGGGTTTCCGGGTTTGGCGCAGCCGTGCCCGAGGGCGGCGCCGCGAGGGCTGGTGATGGTCAGGCACCAGCGGCTGCCGGGGGCGGCCGCGAGCGCAGCAGCGAGGTCGCGGCAGGCGGCAGCGTCCAGCGGCCCGTACCCGGCGGCCTCGCCGGGCTGGCCGGGCTGGCCGGTCAGCCCGAGCCATGTCGTCAGCGGCACCGTCAGGTTAACGGTGCCAGTCAGCCCGACCCCGGGCTCGGCCGCGGGCCCCGGACCGCCGCCCGGGGCGGCCGGGCCGGTCCGGGGGCACCCCCCGCCGGGGCCCCGCTCGGGGTCCTCTCCGTCGCCGTCCTGGCCGTCCCCGTCTTGGCGGTGGCCGTCTGCGCCGGGGACACCACCGTCCTGGCTGTCGCCGTCCTGGCCGCCGCCGTCCCGGCCGCCGCCGGGGCCGCGGCCGTCCTGGCCGGGGCCGGCAGCGTCGCCGGCGCATCCGGCGTGGTCCTGGCCAGGCAGCAGGGCCCACAGCGGCTGTCCGCTGAGCCGGGCGAGGAACACCCGGGAGCGCAGGTAGTCCAGGGTGCCCTCGGCGCCGGCGGCCTTCAGGTCGCGGGCGGCGGCGTCGATGCTCTGGTCGGCGGCCAGCACCTCGGCGGGCGGCAGGTCCCGCCCGGCCAGCGACCACGTTCCGGACGAGTCGGCCCAGCACTCCACCCGCGCTTTCTTCTGCGCCTTCTCCCGCCGCCTAGTCGCGGCGTCCGGGTCCAGCGCCAGGACGGTGCGGCGCAGCAGCCGCCGCAGCTCGCCGGTGGTCAGCGCCGCCGCGTCCGCCGCGGCGACCGCGGCGACCGCCGCGGCCGGGACGTCGCCGAGGCCGGACAGCTCATCGGTGAACGCGATCGCCTTCGGCATGTCGATCCGCCCCGCGGCCAGCGCGGCGGCGGCGGCGGGCAGCCGGGTGAGCGCGGCGGCCAGGTGCAGCAGCCGGTCCGCGGACCGGCACGTCAGCGTCAAGGCGGCGGCGACCTCGTCAGCGACGTG
>JBEKFH010000039.1:0-20360 GCA_050013415.1 Streptosporangiaceae bacterium
CGGACCATCGACAAGATCGTGGCGCGGGTGGGCCGCCGGGTGGACGAGGCCAGCCCGATGGTCGACGCCCGGCTGCCGGACGGCAGCCGGGTCAACGCCGTCGTGCCGCCGGTGGCGCTGGACGGCTCGCTGCTGACCATCAGGAAGTTCGCCGCCGACCCGTTCACGCTGGACGACCTGATCGGCTTCGGCACCCTGACCGCTCCGGTGGCCGACTTCCTGCAGGCCTGCGTGCGGGGCCGGCTGAACATCGTGATCGGCGGCGGCACCGGCTCGGGCAAGACGACCACGCTGAACGTGCTGTCCTCGTTCGTGCCGGACGACGAGCGGATCGTCACCATCGAGGACGCCGCGGAACTGCAGCTGCGGCAGGAGCACGTCATCCGGCTGGAATCGCGCCCGCCGAGCCTGGAGAACCGCGGCGAGATCCGGATCCGCGATCTGGTCAGGAACGCGCTGCGGATGCGGCCAGACCGGATCATCATCGGCGAGGTCCGCGACGGCGCCGCCCTGGACATGCTGCAGGCGATGAACACCGGCCATGACGGCTCCATCACCACGACTCACTCGAACTCGCCGCGTGACTCCCTTTCCCGCATCGAGACCATGGTCCTGATGGGCGAGATCGACCTCCCGCAGCGCGCGATCCGCGAGCAGATGGCCTCGGGCATCGACCTGATCGTTCACCAGTCCCGGCTGAAAGACGGCAGCCGCCGGATCACGCACATCACCGCCGTCGAGGGAATGGAGTCCGACATCATCACGCTGCTTGACGTGTTCCTCTTCGACTTCCACGCGGGCTTGGACGACAGCGGCCGGCACCGCGGCGTGCTGCAGGCCACCGGCCTGCGGCCCGGCTTCGTCGACACCCTGGCCGACCGCGGCGTGGTGCTGCCAGCGGGGGTCTTCCAGACCGGGGTGGCGGCCCGATGAGCGGCATCGCGGCCGGCGCAATCTTCGTGGCGCTGCTGGGGCTTGCGCTGCTCGTGATCGGGGCGCTGCGCCGGGATGGCGGGCGCCCGCACCTCGCGGCCCAGATCGCGCAGTACAGCCAGCGGGGCGCGCCGCCCGCGCCGCGCGCCGACGGAACGGTCGCCAGCGCGGCGGTGGGCTGGGTGGCGCGGATGATGCAGTCCGGCGACGCCGAGCGGCGGCTCGCCACCCGGCTGGACCGGGCCGGGATCGCGCGGAAGCCGGCCGAGTGGGCCCTGCTGGGCGCCTGCGCCTGCGTGCTGCTCGCCGCCGTGCTGGCGGCAGCGACCGGCAACCTGCCGGTCGCGATCGTCGTCGGGGTGCTGGGCGGCTGGCTCGGCATGCGGCTCGTGCTGAGCTTCCGGATATCGCGCCGGCTGGCCGCCTTCGGTGACCAGCTGCCGACGGTCCTGCAGCTCGTGGCCGGCTCGCTGCGATCAGGGTTCTCGCTGGTGCAGGCGCTGGACGCGGTGGTGGGCGAGGAAGCACAGCCCGCCGCCGGGGAGTTCGGCCGCGCGCTGGCGGAAACCAGGCTCGGAGTCGCCCTCGATGTCGCGCTGGACGGCGTCGCCACCCGGATGGAGTCCAGCGACCTGCGCTGGTCGGTGATGGCGATCCGGATCCAGCGTGAGGTCGGCGGCAACCTCGCCGAGGTGCTGCGCAACACCGTGCTGACGATGCGGGAGCGGGCGTACCTGCGCCGCCAGGTACGGGCGCTCAGCGCGGAGGGACGGCTGTCCGCCTACATCCTGGTCGCGATGCCGCTGCTGGTCGGCAGCTGGCTGATGCTCACCGCCTCCAGCTACATGCGCCCGCTGTACACCACGCCGGCCGGGGTGGCCATGCTCGCCGGTGCCGGCCTGCTGCTCGTCGCTGGCGCCTGGTGGATGCGCAAGGTCATCACGGTGGTGGTCTAGATGTCCGGCAGCATGCTCCTGATCGGCGCGCTCAGCGCGCTCGGGCTGGCCATCGCGCTGATGGTGGTGGCCTTGCGGCCGGCCAGGTCCGGGCCGCGGGGCGTCGCCATCGCGCTGGCCGCGATCGAGCACGACTACGCCCGGGTGGCGCAGAAGGCCGCCAGGACCGGCTCCGACCCGCTCGCGGCAATGCCGGACTGGCTGGGGCGGCTGGCCCGCCGGCTGTCGCCGGCCGGCATCGTCGGCGCGCTGGAGCGCAGGCTGGACCTGGCGGGCAACCCGGCCCGCTGGACCCCGGAGCGCATCCTCGCGGTCAAGGGCCTCGGGCTCACGGTGCTGGGCATCATCGGCGCGCTGAACGGGCTGCACAACCCCGGCCTGTTCGTGCTGTACGGCGGGGTCGGCGGCTTCGCCGGTTTCTTCCTGCCCGACCTGCTGCTGTACAACTCCGGCCTCAAGCGGCAGGCGCAGATTCTGACGAACCTGCCGGACGCGCTGGACATGCTCACCGTGTGCGTGGAGGCAGGGCTCGGCTTCGATGCCGCGCTCAGCCAGGTGGCGCGCAACACCACCGGGCCGCTGGCC
The DNA here is from genome assembly GCA_050013415.1 of Streptosporangiaceae bacterium. Taxonomy (GTDB): domain Bacteria; phylum Actinomycetota; class Actinomycetes; order Streptosporangiales; family Streptosporangiaceae; genus Palsa-506. The sequence continues at coordinate 2,475 of JBEKFH010000039.1, forward strand.
GCGGAGTTCGCCAGGACGCTGCAGGAGATGCAGATCGGGCTGTCCCGCAGCCAGGCGCTGCGCGCGCTGGTCGCCCGCACCACCGTGCCTGAGCTGCGGTCGTTCGTCTCCGCCGTGGTCCAGGCAAGCGATCTGGGCATCCCGGTCGCACAGGTGCTCCGCGAGCAGGCCACCGAGATGCGGCTGCGGCGCCGCCAGCGGGCCGAGGAGAAGGCGCAGAAGGTCCCGGTCAAGATCATGTTCCCGCTGATCGGCTGCCTGTTCCCGGCACTGCTCGTGATCATCATCGGGCCGGGTGCGATCTCGATCGCGCACTCGCTGTTCGGTCACTGACCGCCATGGCCACCACGAAGCTCATGGACGCCGCCCCGGCCCGGGCCGCCTCCGGCCGGGCCGTTCCCGGTCATGCCGCCGCAGGCCGGTCCGCCGCTGGCCGCGCCCGTCCCGACCTCGGCAGGATGATCATGATTCCGGCGGCGGTCATCATGCTGCTGCTCGACATGATCGCGCTGACGCACGGCGGCGGCCTCGATCCGCTGCGACTGCTCCGCACCGCGGCGATCTGCGCCTTCTACGCGCTGATCATCTGGTGTTACCTGCGGCGGGCTCCGGCCATCGCCACCAGCGGCTCGGTCACCGCTTACATCGCCGCGGTGACCGCGACGATGATCCCGTTCGCCTTCCCGCTGCTGCCCGCGGGGCTGCCGGGCACGGGCCAGCAGTTCGCCGGCGGCGCGCTGCTGCTGGCGGGAACCGCGTGGGCGGTGTGGTCGCTGCGGTTCCTCGGCCGGAATCTGTCGATGATCGCGCAGGCCCGTGACGTGGTCGACCGGGGGCCATACCGGCTGGTGCGGCATCCGCTGTACGCCGGGGAGATCGTGTCCGGGCTCGGGCTCGCGCTCTGCGTCGGCACCGTCGCGGCGTTCGCCGTCTGGGTGGCGCTCTGCGGCCTGCAGGGGTATCGCGCGCTGCGGGAGGAGCAGGTGCTGCTGGACGCCCTGCCCGGCTACCGCGGCTACCGGGCCCGTACCGCCGCCCTGGTACCCGGCCTGTTCTGAACGCAGCGCCCGGCCGGCACTCAGCGCCCGGCGGCCTGGCCCGAACTCAGCGCCCGGCGGCCTGTTCTGAACTCAGCGCCCGGCTGCCCGGCCTGTCCTGACTAGTTCCGGGACCAGGCGAGCACCGGGCCGTGCGCCCGGAGGGTGACCGGCGAGCCGGGCGGCAGGTCGCGGCCGCCGAGGGTCCGCACGATGATCGCGCGGCCGCCGGCGTCCTGCTCGGGCTGTACGTAAACCACGGCGTCGTGGCCGTGGTAGCCGTAGGAGACGACCCGGCCTGCCAGGCTGCCTGGCCCGGCTGCCGTCGCCAGGCCCGCGGCCCCGCTCCCGCCCGCGGCCCCGCTCCCGCCCGCGGACTCCAGCTCCACCTGCTCGGGCCGGACCAGGACGGTGACCGGGCCCGGCGGAACCGCGGTTCCGCGCGCGTCCACCGGCAAGCTGCCCAGGATTGTCTGCACGACGCCGGCGCCGAGGACCCCGCTGAGCAGGTTCGCGTCCCCGATGAAGGAAGCCAGGGCGGCGTCGACCGGCCGGGTGTACAGGTCCTGCGGCGCGGCGTACTGCGCGATCTTGCCGTCGCGCAGCACGGCGACCCGGTCCGCGGTGGACAGCGCCTCGTCCTGGTCGTGGGTGACCAGCACGGCGGTGGTACCGCCCTGGCGGAAGATCTGCTGGACGTCGGCCCGGACGCTGGCCCGCAGGTGCGCGTCCAGGGACGCGAACGGCTCGTCGAGCAGCACCACGGCCGGCCGGATGGCCAGTGCCCTGGCCAGGGCGACGCGCTGCTGCTGGCCGCCGGAGAGCTGATGCGGGTAGCGCTTGCCGAGCCCGCCCAGGCCCACCGACTCCAGCAGCTGCGCCACCGCGCCGCCGCGGCGCTCGCGCGCCGGGAGCCCGAAGCCGACGTTGGCCGCGACCGACAGATGCGGGAACAGGCTGCCCTCCTGCGGCACGTACCCGATCCGCCGCCGTTCCGGCGGCAGGTGCACGCCGGGGCCGTCGACCACCGTGTCGCCGATCGTCACCGTGCCGGCGTCGGCCCGCTCGAAGCCGGCCAGCAGCCGCAGCAGCGTCGTCTTGCCGCTGCCGGACGGGCCGAGGATCGCGGTCAGCGACCCGGCAGGCACCGTCAGGTCGACGCCGGTCAGCACCGGGTGGTCGCCGAATGCCTTGCGCAGGCCGGTGATCGCAAGCTGCCTCATATGGTCATCATCGCGCCTGGGCCGAGCGATCGAAGAACCGGCCGAGCACATAACTCGGCAGCGCGGCGACCGCGATCATCACCAGGGCAAACGGGGCGGCCTGCCCGTAGGAGAGGCTGTACTCGTACGCCCAGAACTGCGTCGCCAGCGTCTGCACCCCGGTCGGGATCAGCACGAGCGTGGCCGTGAGCTCGGTGACCACCGACAGGAAGACCAGGCAGAACGCGGCTACCAGGCCGGGCCCGGCAAGACGCAGCGTCACCCGGCACAGGACTGCCAGCCTGCGCTGGCCCAGCGACCTGGCGATCTCGTCGAGACTGGCCGGGGCCCTGGCCAGCGAGGCCTTGACGCCGACGAGCGCCAGCGGGAAGAACATGATCGCGTAGCAGGCGATGAGCAGCGCGGCGGTGCCGTTCAGGAAGCGCAGGCCGTAGATCTCGGTGAAGTACGACAGCGCGAAGGCGATGACCACGCCGGGCACGGCCAGCACCAGGTAAGTGCTGCGCTCAAGGAACCGCCGGGCGCGCCCGCCGTGCCTGATCGCCAGCAGCGCCACCGGGAACGCCAGCACGGTGGCCAGCGCGGCCGCCGCGGCGCCGTACAGCGCGGTATGCCCGGCGGCATCCAGCAGCGAGACATTCGCGCCGCCGGCGATGGCGGGCGCGCGGCTCTGGATCATCCAGTAGATGCTGGCCCACACCGGGACGCCCAGCGCCAGCGCGGCCAGCGCGGTGAAGCCGGCCAGCACCGGCCAGCGGGCCCGGCCGAGCCGCAGCGGCGGGGCCCTGCGCTGGGCCAGCGGCCCCGACCTGCTGACCCTGCCCTTCCCGCGGAGCAGGCCTTCTCCGGTGAGCACGAGCAGGCTGAGCAGCACCAGCACCAGCGCCAGGGCGCAGGCCGCGGCGAAGCCGAAGTTGTCGAACTCGGTGAAGATCTCGGTGGTGAACGTCTGGTAGCCGAGGATCTCGAACGCGCCGTACTCGGCCAGCAGCACGAGCGCGACGAGCAGGCAGCCGCCGAGAATGGCGCCGCGGGCCTGGCCCAGCGTGATCCGCACGAACGCGCGGACGCGGCCGGTGCCCAGGCTCCGCGCGACCTCCTCCTGGCCGGGATCGGCGCTGCGCAGGCTGGCCGCGACCGGCAGGTAGACCAGCGGGTACACGGCCAGGGTCATCACGATCACCGCGCCGCGGAAGCCCTGCACCCAGGCCCACAGCGAGTTCCAGCCGAAGCTCACCACGAAGTCCGGGATTGCCAGCGGCACCACCACGAGCACGGCCCAGACCCGCCGTCCCGGCAGGTCGGTGCGCTCGACGCACCACGCCGCGGCCGTCCCGATGACCGCGCAGAGCGCGGTGACCACCAGGGTGAGCCGGACGGTGTTCCAGAGCAGCTCGCCGGTCAGCGGCCGGAAGATGAGCCGCCGGAGGTCGGAGCCGCCGACGCCGCGCGCCTCGATCAGCAGGAAGACCAGCGGCAGCGCGAGGCCGCCGGCCACCAGGCAGCTGACCGCGATCAGCACCGTCGGGCGCCGGGCGCGCCCGCGCCCCGCGGTGCCGCGCCCCGCCCCGCCGCGGCCCGCGGCGCCGGGCTCCGGCGCGCCGGAGCCCGGCAGCCGGGCCGGGCCGGGAAGCGTGCCCGCGGGCGCCGTCACAGCAGGCCGGCCGCTTGCAGCAGGGCGCGGGCCTGGGACCCGTCGCCGAGTTCCGCGATCGTGATCGAGTTGGGCTGAAGCTGGCCAAACGGCGTTTCCGGTGCGAAGGTACGGCTCACGCCGGACGCGATCGGGTACTCGAAGCTCTCCTCGCCGCCCTTCGACTGGGCGATGATCTCCTGGCCCTGCCTGCTGACCAGGAAGGCGAGGAACTTCTGCGCGGCCGCCTGGTGCGTGCTCGCCTTCAGTACCGCCGCGCCGGACACGTCGATCACGTAGCCGGGATCGTGCGGGGCGAAATAGGTGATGCGCGAGTGCATCGCCGGCGCGCCGATCTCGGACTGCAGCCGGTACCAGTAGTACTGGTTGACCACGCCGAACGCGACGATCCCTCGGTTGACCTGCTCGGCGATCGTCTCGTTGTCCGGGACGATGTGACTGGCGGCATTCGACTTGATGCCGTCGAGCCAGCTCAGCGTCCTGGCCCTGCCGTAAGTCCGCAGCACCGAGGTGACGATCGGCTGGAAGTCGGTCTCGCTGGGGGCGAAGGCGAGCTTGCCCTTGTACCGGGAGTTCGCGAGCTGCAGCACCGAGGTCGGGAGCTGGCTCGCCGAGATCAGGGACGGGTTGTAGATCAGCACGCTGACCCGGGCCGACACGCCCACCCAGTCGCCCCGCGGCGAGTCGTACCTGGCCGGGGTCCGCGCCAGCGTGCCGTTGTCGACTTTCGCCAGCAGGCCTTTGTCTTGCAGGTACTCCAGGGCCGGGGAGTTCTCGGTATAGAAGACGTCGGCCGGCGAGTGGGGGCCCTGCAACGCGATCAGGTTCGCCAGGGTGTCCTCGTCGGCGCTGCGGACGCTGACGTCGATGCCGGTCGCCTTCTCGAAGGCAGACACCAGCCCGTCGGTGGTCAGCTCGTGCTGGCCGCTGTAGAGGGTGATCGACTGCGCCGAGGATCCCGACGCGTCGCCGCAGCCGGCCAGCAGCCCGCCGACGACAGCCGCACCCAGCAGCACCGCCGCCAGCCGGCCAGTGGCGCTGCTGGCCCGACGGGCCGGGCCCGGTGCGTTATGAATGGTCATGGATCCCGTCCCTCGGCGGTTCCGCAGCGCGAAGCTTAGGCTAACCTAACTACGCCTCGCGCAGCTTAGGCTAGCCTAAGAAGCTGGTAAACAACGGCACCGCACGTAGTCTTGAGGCATTCCGCGAGAGTCCCTGAGGTGACCGGCCGTGCGAGACATCCTTACTCCTATCACCAAATGGTGGGACGCCGGGGAGACGTTTGGCCTGGCCACCGTGGTGCGGACGTTCAGCAGCGCGCCGCGGGAGCCGGGTGCCGCGCTCGCCGTCTCGGCCGGCGGCGAGGTCGTGGGCAGCGTGTCGGGCGGGTGCGTCGAGGGCGCCGTTTACGAGCTGGCCGGCCAGGTCAGGGCCACCGGCCAGGGTGTTCTGCAACGCTACGGAATCAGCGATGACGACGCGTTCGCGGTGGGCCTGACCTGCGGCGGCATCATCGATATCTTCGTCGAGCCGGTCAGCAGCGAGTTCTACCCCGAGCTGGGTGAGATCGCGGCCGCGGTCGAGGCGGGGGAGCCGGTCGCCGTGGCCACGGTGATCGCGGGCCCGGGCACGGTCGGCGCCCGCCGGGTGATCCGGGCGGCCGGCCCGTCGCTGGCCTCCGGTGTGCCGCTGGCCTCCGGTGTGCCGCTGGCCTCCGGCACGCTCGGCAGCGGTGACCGGCTGGACCAGGCGGTCGACGACGACGCGCGGGGCATGCTCGCCCAGGGCCTCACCAGCGTCCGCCGCTACGGCCCGGACGGGGAGCGCAGGCGAGACGAGCTGTCGGTGTTCGTGCAGTCGTTCGCCCCGCCGCCGCGGATGCTGGTGTTCGGCGCGATCGATTTCGCCGCCGCGGTTGCCAGGGCGGGCAAGTTCCTCGGCTACCGGGTGACCGTCTGCGACGCCCGGCCCGTGTTCGCGACGTCCGCGCGGTTTCCCGACGCGGACGAGGTGGTGACCGACTGGCCGCACCGATACCTGTCGCAGGTAACAGTGGACGAGCGCACCGTCATCTGCGTGCTGACCCATGACCCCAAGTTCGACGTGCCGCTGCTGGAGGTGGCGCTGCGCACCCCGGCCGCCTACATCGGGGCGATGGGCAGCAGGCGAACGCATGAGGACCGGCTGGCCAGGCTGCGCGAGATCGGCCTGACCGAGTCCGAGCTCGCGCGGCTGCGCTCCCCGATCGGGCTCGATCTCGGGGCCAGGACGCCCGAGGAGACCGCGGTGGCGATCGCCGCCGAGCTGATCCAGCTGCGCTGGGGCGGATCGGGCCAGCCGCTGACCGCCACCAGCGGGCGCATCCACCACGGTTAGCGCGCCGCCGCGCCGCGCCAGGTGCTGGGTCGGCGGTCACCTGGCGCCCGGCCCGCCGCCGCCGCCGTACCATTGATGATCATGCAGCGGAGTATCGCCGGGATCCTGCTCGCCGCCGGAGCGGGGAGCCGTCTCGGCCAGCCGAAGGCCACCGTCGAGTTCGGCGGCGAGCCGCTCGCGCGCCGGGGGGTCGCGCTGCTGCGGGCCGGCGGCGCGGGGCCCATCGTCGTGGTCACCGGCGCCGTCGGTGTCGACATGCCCGGAGTGCTGATCGTGCACAACCCGCAGTGGCGCGGCGGCATGGGCTCGTCGCTCGCCGTCGGGCTTGCGACGGTTCCGGACAGCTGCGACGCGGCCGTGGTCGCGCTCGTGGACCAGCCGCTCGTCGGGCCGGAAGCCGTGCGGCGGCTGATCAGCGCCTACCGGGCGGGCGCCAGCGTAGTGGTGGCGGCCTATGACGGCGCGCCGCGCAACCCGGTCCTGCTTCCTCGCGAGTGCTGGCCGGAGGTGACTGCGCTGGCTGTTGGCGACGCCGGCGCGCGGCCCTTCCTGCGGGCGCATCCCGAGCTGGTGACGACCGTGGAGTGCGGTGACACCGGCCGCCCCGACGACGTGGATACCCGCGCCGACCTGCAGCGGATCGCCAGCCTCGCCAGCTCGGGGGAAGCCAGCGCCGGGGGAGCCAGCTCAGGGGGAGCCAGCGCCAGGGGAGCCAGCGCCGGGGGAGCCAGCGCCGGGGGAGCCAGCCCCGGGGGAGCCAGCCCCGGTCAGGCCTAACGAGCCGGTCAGGCCTGACGGACCCGGATGCCCCAGTGGTGCGTCACGGTGCGGCCGGGATTGAGCGTGATCAGATCCTGCCCGGTGGCGAATGCGTTCGGCGGGCAGGTCATCGGCTCGACCGCCAGCGCGCGCCTGCGGTGCGGCGGGTCCAGCGTGTCGGCGGTGAACACCTGCAGCCACCGGTAGCCGTCACCCGCCCAGAACGAGATCTGCAGGCCGCCCCCGCTGAGCAGGGCCCAGGCACGGCCGCCGGCGTCCCTGGCGAGGCCGGTGAACGCGTGGTCGATCCGGGCGTCCCCGATCGGGTGGCCGTCGCGGAAGTCGTGCGGCGTGCCGGCGACGTCCTGCGGTGCGGCGTCGGGTATGCCGCGCGAGTCCGCCGGCAGCCACTGGGCGGCGGGCAGGCTCAGCCGGCTTTCGTCGATGGTCGGCGTCCCGGCGGTCAGGTAGGGGTGAGATCCGGTGCCGTACGGGGCCGGCCGGGTACCCGCGTTCCGCGCGGTGACGCTGACCTGTAGTCCGTCAGCGGCGCTGAGCCGGTACTCGGCGGCCAGTTCCAGGCAGAACGGGTACCCTGGCCGCCCGAGCAGCAGATGCCTGAGCAGCACGCCAGCCGCGTCGCGGCGGTCCGGCTGCCAGCGGGCCCAGCGAGTCAGGCCGTGGATCGCGTTGCCCTTGGCCGGCTCGCTGAGGTCCAGCTGGTAGTCCATGCCAGCGAAGCCGTAGCGGCCGCCGTCGACGCGGTTCGGCCAGGGGGCGAGCAGCTGGCCGGAGGCGCCCGGGGGAAGCTCGTCGGGCTGGTACTCCGAGATGACCGGCTGGCCGCGGTAACTCAGCTGGCGCAGGCCGGCGCCGAGCTCGGTGACGGTGCCGCGGTAGTCACCGGCCGAGATCTCGTACTGCGCGCCGGTGAGCGGTGTCGAGTTCGGGTTTCCCATGGTGCCCATCTTGCTCGCGGATGCCTGTCTTGCTCGTGGGGGTCTGCGGTGCTCGCGGGTGCCTGCCGTGCTCGCCTGTCATACCGTGCTCGCCTGTCATACCGTGCTCGCCTGTCATACCGTGCTCGCCGGTCATGCCGTGCCGCCAGGAAGGGTGGGGCCATACCGTCAGAAAGGCCGGCGGGGCTGCCTCGGGAGCGGGGGGCCGTCAGCCCCGCCAGCAAGTGCACGATAACTTCCGCTGCGCCCGCGCGGGTGAAGTTGACCAATGCCATGCAGTCCGCGGCGGCCCGGCGCGATTTCGGCGCGGCGGGACCGATTCCGCGCGGCGTGGTCGCGCTCGGGCCACCGCGATGCCTAGGGTCGGTAGCACAGGACGGGACGGGTACGTCTGCGCAGTTCAACGCCGAGGGAGACGCGACATGCCAGGACCGCTGGACGGAATCGTCGTGCTGGACATGACCAGGGCCCTGGCGGGCCCGCACGCGACGATGATGCTCGGGGACCTTGGCGCGCGGGTGATAAAGATTGAGCAGCCGGGCACCGGGGACGAGTCGCGGCACTGGGGCCCGCCGTTCGCGACGGCACCGGACGCGCCCGGCTCGCCCGGCTCGGCTGGCTCGCCCGGCTTGGCCGCCTCGCCCGCCTCGCCCGGCTCGGCTGGCTCGGCTGGCTCGCCCGGCTCGGCTGGCTCGCCCGGCTCGGCTGGCTCGCCCGGCTCGGCCGGCTCGCCCGCCAGTTCTGGCGGAGTGGCTGCCAGTCCCGACAGCACCTATTTCCTGTCCTGCAACAGGAACAAGGAGTCGGTGACCTGCGACCTGTCAGCTGCCGACGGCAGGGACCTGCTGCTGCGGCTGGCGAGCCACTGCGACGTGCTGGTGGAGAATTTCCGCCCGGGCGTGCTTGACCGGCTCGGCTTCTCCTGCGAGCGGCTGCGTGAGCTGAATCCGCGGCTCGTCATCTGCTCCATAACGGGCTTCGGGCATGACGGGCCCGAGGCGGCGCGGCCGGGCTACGACCAGATCGTGCAGGGTGAGGCTGGGCTGATGAGCGTTACCGGCATGGACCAGGCCCATCCGGTGAAGGCCGGCCTGTCCATCGCGGACGTGCTGGCCGGACTGCACGCCGCGCTCGGCATCACCGCCGCACTGCGGGAGCGCATGATCACCGGGCACGGGCAGGTGGTTCGCACGTCCTTGCTGGCGTCCGTCGTCGGCGCGCACGCCTTCCAGGGCACCCGCTGGACCGTGGCGCGGGAGGTGCCGGTGCCGACGGGTAACCATCACCCATCGATCGCGCCGTACGGAGCGTTCCGGTGCGCGGATGGCTTGATCCAGGTGGCCGTCGCCAACGAGGGCCAATGGCGGCGCTTCGCCCCGATTGTCGGCATCGATCCGGCTGACGAGCGGTTCGCCGCGAATCAGCTGCGGGTGGCGCGGCGCGACGAGCTGATCGCCGAGATCGAGCGGGCGCTGACACGGTCCGATCGCGCGCACTGGCTCGGGCTGCTCGCGCGGGCCGGTGTGCCCGCGGGCTCGATACGGGCGATGGATGAGGTCTACGAATGGGACCAGACCCGATCACAGGGACTGGTCATTTCCGTGGACCATCCGGTGCTCGGCCGGATTGAGCTGCCCGGGCCCGCGCTGCGCTTCGACGGCGAGAGCCCGCGCGAGCACACGGCACCGCCAGTGCTGGGCCAGCACGATGCCGCCGTGCGCGCCTGGCTTGACGAGCTCGATCAGATCGACGAGGCGGAGACCGCCACAGCGGGGGAGTGACCGGCCTGCTGACTCCGCGGGCTACCGGTGCGGGATCAGCAGGCCGGTCCTGACAGCCTCGGCGGCCAGCACGCCGAAAAGGTAGAAGTAGGCGGATTCCTCGTCATCGAAGACGCGTACTTCATGCCTGGCCCCGCCTGCCGCGCTGAACACCTCGTATCCGGTGGCCGTCTCGAGCAGGCAGAGCGCGCCGTCGACTTCCTCGCCGACCGCGTATGCGGCGGACGGGATCGCCGCCAGGGCCGCGAGCTCGGTGAAGATGCCCTGGGTGGCCATCCGGGACCGCGCGGACCGCCGTCGGCGAGCGGTCCCGTTAGCCGCAGCCGCTGCCATCTCTGGCTCTGCTGGACCCACCGGAATCGCTGACATCCCTGGCACCGGTGGCGTTTCCGGGGCCGGTGGCGTTACCCAGACCGCTGGCGCTACTGGCGCGACCGCAGTCTCGGGCGCTGGTGGCGCCGTGAGCAGGTCCGGCGCAGCCGCGGGGAGGGCGTCTGACGGCGGCGGGGGCTGTGGCACCAGGTGAGCCTGGCCCGGATGAGCGGCAGCGGAGGCAGCGCGCATCGCCGCTGCCTCCAGCGGCAGCGGGGGCTCGCGCGTCAGCGGAATGACCGGGTAGCTCCGCGGCGGCGGGACGACCTCGCGGAGCGGACGCGTGGTGTCCCCGAATCCCGCGGGAGCCGGGACTGCAGTCGTGCCGTAGTCGGTGGTCGCGGGGCCGTAGTCGGCGAACGCCAGCCCGAAGTCGGTGGTCGCCGGCCCGTAATCGGTGGTCGCTGGCCTGTAGTCCTCGGACCGCCGCGGGTCAGCCTCGGGCCCGGCCGGATCCCCCGGGTAGTCCGAGCGCTCCTCCATGATCTCGGTCACCTCATCCCGCGGCGCGACCAGCTCGAACACGCCGCGATCGACCTGCCAGTACCCGAGCTGCTGCGCCGTGTAGGCGTCGTGACCGAGATAGGCAATATGCAGTCGGTCACCGAGATCGTCGAGCACCAGGCAGCGCTGGCCCCGGTAAAGCCCCATCGGCCTGGACTCCCAGAGCGCCTGGACGTCCCCTGCCCGCAGCTGCTTGCGCCAGTGCCCGGTGGCGGGTTCGAAGCCGAGTTCCTCCGGCGGAGGGCAGGCCGCGAACAGCACGACATCGCCGTCCGACGGACCGATGCCCGCCTCGTAGGGAACGCCCTGGTAGGTCGCCATCAGCCGGTAGCGCATGACTCATATCCCTCCGGACGGACGTAGCCACGCCTGGCCGTCGAACCGGGCAATGAACTCCGCCGCGTGCGCCGTGATCCGGTACATCTCGGCGCCCACCGGCACCGGAATCGGACCGGTGTAGTACTCGGCGACGCTGCGCGCTGGCGAGGAGGTAAAGCCAGTTCCGGTGAACGGCGGCCCGATTCGCCAGTCGCCGCCATTCTGCGGGGAGTACGGGACAAGGTAGGACTCCACGGCCACAGCGATCCACCGCAGGACGTACACCTCGGTGAGATCGGGCCCGAAGTCCGAGCCCTCGTAATAGAGGTCAAGTGCCTCGTAGAACTCGGCCGGGTCACTGAACGAGCTGTCCGATGCCCGGTAGACAAATCCGGCAATCACCGACCGGCGGCCGGTCAGATAAGGCTGCACCAGCCGGGGCGGGATGGCCTTCTGCAGCAGCGTTCCCGGCTGGATGGGCCTGGATGCCGGCTCGACCTGGCGCACTCGCTCCCCCTGGTCAGACTTCGGTGCAGTCTCAAGAGACTCTCATATCGGTAAATAAGTCCTCAACTGCTTCGGCTTACTGGCCAGCGCGTTCAGCCAGCCGCGGGAACCTCCGTGGGCCGCCGGCCCGTCCGTGGCCGGTCAGCCCGGCCGCCGAACTACAGTAGGCCGGTGCCGGCGCACTTCAGCGGGGATCATCGTTTCGCGGCCGATCAGGGCGCCGCGGATCCCGCCGCCGCGGCCGCGCTTGCCGCCTTCGCGACGGGCGCCGGGAGCGAGCATGCGGCGCTGACCGCGCTCGCGCGAGTGCGGCTGCTCGTCCCCGTGGTGGCTTTCACACGCGACCCCGGTAGCTGTGACTCTGGTGACGGCAGCATCGCCGACAATTCCGTTACTCCCGTTAGTGCCGTCACCGCCGGCAGCGCTGTCACCGCCGGTAGCGCGGGCGAGGCCGGCAAGGCCAGTGAGATGAGCATCCCAACCCTTGTCGGGCATGATGGCCGCGCCGCGGTTCCCGCCTTCACCTGCCTGGACGCCCTGGCCAGGTGGCAGCCGGGCGCCCGGCCGGTGCCAGTGATGGCGAGCAGCGTGTGGCAGGGCGCCGTCGCTGACTCTCGTGCCGTGGTGCTCGATATCGCCGGTCCGGTGCCGCTCGCCATCGACGGTGCGCGGCTGGCGGCGCTCGCCAGCGGCGAGGCTGTCCCGCTGCCGCACGAGGACCCGGACGTGCTGGCCGCGGTGACCGAGGTCATTGCCGGGCAGCCGTCGATCAAGGCCGCCCGGCTGGCCGATGGCGGCGCCGCTGGCGACCTGACCATCGAACTTGCGTTCTGCACGGGGCACGCTGGGCCATCGGATGAGCTGGGCAGGCTCGTGGGTGCGGCCGTGCTCGCCAGGCTCGGTGGCAGGCTGCGCCGGGGAGTCCAGATCGTGATCCGCCCGCCTGCCAGCGCCTAGCCGCCGCTTCCCGGTCCGGGGCACAGCGGCTGGCATGGCAAGATCGGCAGCATGCTGCGCTGGCTCACCGCGGGAGAATCGCACGGCCGGGCGCTCGTCGCGATCTGCGAGGGGATGCCGGCCGGGGTGCGGATCAGCACGGCCGACGTGGCGGCCGCGCTGGCCAGGCGGCGAGCCGGATACGGACGCGGCGCCCGGATGAAGTTCGAGCAGGACGAGGTCGAGCTCACCGGCGGCGTCCGGCACGGCCAGACGCTCGGCGGCCCGGTCGCGATCCGGGTGGCCAACACCGAATGGCCCAAGTGGGACGTGGTGATGTCCCCTGACCCGGTGGACGCAGGCGAGCTTGCCCAGCTTGCCCGTGCCGCACCGCTGACCAGGCCCCGTCCCGGCCACGCCGATCTGGCGGGCATGCAGAAATACGGTCACGACGACGCTCGCCCGGTGCTGGAGCGGGCGAGCGCCCGCGAGACCGCTGCCCGGGTCGCGCTTGGCGAGCTCGCCCGCCGTTTCCTTGGCCAGGTGCTCGGCGCCGAGATCGTGAGCCACGTGGTGTCGATCGGAACGGTTGGCGCGCCGGACGGCATGCTGCCGCTTCCCGAGGATGCCGCCCGGGTGGACGGCGACCCGGTGCGCTGCCTTGATCCCGTCGCCAGCGAGGCCATGCGGGCGGAGATCGACGCCGCCCGCAAGGATGGTGACACGCTCGGCGGTGTTGTCGAGGTCGTGGTCTACGGGCTGCCGCCCGGCATCGGCAGCTACGCGCACTGGGACAAGCGGCTGGACGCGCGGCTCGCCGCAGCGCTGATGAGCATCCAGGCGATCAAGGGGGTAGAGGTCGGCGATGGCTTCACGACTGCCCGCAGGCGCGGTTCCGGGGCCCATGACGAGATGGACGGGGGCGAGGGCGGCATCCGCCGGCGGACCAACCGGGCGGGCGGGATCGAGGGCGGCATGAGCACCGGCGAACTGATAAGGCTCCGAGCGGCGATGAAGCCCATCTCCACCGTGCCCAGGGCACTGGCCACCGTGGACGTGCGCACCGGGGAGCCGGCCAGGGCGATCAACCAGCGCAGCGACGTGACGGCGGTGCCGGCGGCGGGCGTCGTGGCCGAGGCCATGGTCGCGCTGGTGCTCGCGGATGCGGCCATCGAGAAGTTCGGCGGCGACTCCGTCGCCGAGACCGCGCGCAACCTGCGCGGCTACCTGGAATCGCTGGTTGTCTCATGAGCAGGCCGGCAGCGATCCTGATCGGCCCGCCGGGAGCCGGCAAGTCGACCGTGGGCCCGCTGCTCGCCGGGCTGCTGGGGGTTGCCTTCCTCGACACGGACGCCCGGATCGAGGAGATGGCCGGCAAGCCGGTCGGCGACATCTTCGTGGAGGATGGCGAGCCGGCGTTCCGCGCGCTGGAGCGCGAGGCGGTCGCCGCCGCCATCGCGGCCCATCCGGGCGTCCTCGGCCTCGGCGGCGGCGCCGTGCTCGATCCCGGCACCCGGCGGCTGCTGGCCGGCCAGCCCGTCGTGTACCTGGAGACCGGGTTCGCCGCTGCGGTCAAGCGGGTAGGGCTGGCCAGCGCCCGGCCGCTGCTGTTCGGCAACCCCCGGGCGCAGCTGAAGGCACTCCTTGAGGAGCGCCTGCCGATCTACGCCGAGCTCGCCTGGATAACGGTCGACACGGACAGCAGGTCGCCGGAGGAGGTCGCCGCCGAGATTGCCCGTCAGCTCGCCACCGCGGCCGCGCGCCAGTGAGCGCGACCCGTGTCCAGGTCGGCGGCGAGCGCCCGTACGAGGTGGTCATCGGCACCGGAGTGCTCGGCGAGCTGCCGTCCCTCATCGGCCGGGATGCCCGCACGGTCGTCGTCGTCCATGCCAGCAGCCTCGGCGAGATCGCCAGGCCCGCCTGCCGGGCGCTGGAAAACGCGGGCTACCTGGTGCGCGCCGAGGCGATACCTGACGGTGAGGCGGCCAAGGATGTCACGGTGGCAGCCAACTTGTGGTCACGGCTGGCAGCACACCACGTCACCCGCTGCGACGCGCTGGTCGGAGTCGGCGGCGGGGCAGTCACCGATCTCGCCGGGTTCACCGCAGCGACCTGGCTGCGGGGGATCCGCCACGTCCTCGTGCCCACCACGCTGCTGGCGGTCGCGGACGCGGCGATCGGCGGGAAGACAGGCATCAATGTCCCCGCGGGAAAGAACCTGGTCGGCGCGTTCCACTCGCCCATTGGCGTGCTCGCCGACCTGTCGGCGCTGGCGTCGCTGCCCGCGGCCGAGTACCGAAGCGGGCTGGCAGAGGTCATCAAGGCAGGGTTCATCGCTGATCCGGTGATCCTTGACCTGATCGGGGCTGACCCGGCCAGTGCGGCCATCCCGGGCGGTCCTGCCGAGCGCGAGCTTGTCGAGCGGGCGGTCCGGATGAAGGCCGCCGTGGTCTCGGCTGACCCGCGCGAGGCCGGACGGCGCGAGACGCTGAACTACGGTCATACGCTCGGCCATGCGATCGAGCGTGCCGAGGGGTACCGGATCCGGCACGGCGAGGCGGTGTCGATCGGCATGGTCTTCGCTGCGGCAGTGGCCAGGCTCGCGGGCAGGCTCGACGCCGCGACGGCGGACCTGCACCGTCAGGTGCTGTCCGCGGTCGGATTGCCCACCGGCTACCGGGCTGACGCGTGGCCGGCGCTGAGGGACACCATGGCGGTCGACAAGAAAGCCCGCGGTGCGCGGCTGCGCCTGGTCGTGCTCGACGGGCTCGCCAGGCCCGGCATCCTGGATGACCCGCCGGAGGAACTGCTGGAGCAGGCATACGCGGAGGTGTGCGGGCGATGAGGCAGGTGCTGGTGCTCAACGGGCCGAACCTCGGGCGGCTCGGTTCCCGTGAGCCCGAGGTCTACGGCTCCGCGTCGTTCGACGACCTGGCTGCGGCCTGCCGCGCGACCGGCCGTGAGCTCGGGCTCGACGTGCAGGTCAGGCAGACTGATGACGAGGCCGAACTGGTTCACTGGGTGCACGCGGCGGCCGACGCGCGGACGCCGGTCGTGCTGAACCCGGCCGCCTTCACGCACTACTCCTACGCGCTCAGGGATGCGCTGGCGATGCGCACGGCACCGCTGGTAGAGGTGCATCTGTCCAACCCGGCGGCGCGGGAGTCCTTCCGGCATAACTCAGTGGTGGCCGGCGTGGCAGACGGGACGGTAGCCGGATTCGGCGTGCTGTCCTACCAGCTGGCCCTGCGGGCGGTCGCCGCACTGATCTCCGCGGTCGGCTGAGTGGCCCAAGCCGGCCGGGGTTCTGGTAGTAGCACTTCTGGCCCAGCCGTGAAGATCACGGGTCAGTAGTCGCTTGCACGAGACGTTGCAATGCCCGGGTTAGCGTGGCTGATTCCGCTGCGGAGAGGGGGGCGAGAGCCTGCTGCTCAGCTAGCTCTACCGCCTTGAGAGCATCTCGGAGCCTCTCGTGGCCGGCTGCCGTGACCTCGAGTACGTAGGCGCGCCGGTTGCCTGGATCCCTGTGGCGGTTTACTAGCTGTTTCTCTTCGAGAGCGTCGATGAGCGCGACCATCGTTGTGCGGTCAACGCCGATGCGGCCGGCGAGCCGTTGCTGGGAGGCTGGCCCTTCAGCCTCCAGGAGCGTCAGCGCGCCGAACTCCCGGCCGTTGATGCCGAGCCGGGCAAGCCCTGGCTCGATGGTGGCCTCGAGCAGGGCGTAGGTGCGCTTGAGGAGGAACGACAGCCGTTCCGTCAGCGCAGCCGGGGGCCCGGGAATGTTCTCGCTCATGGTCTCAGCGTAGCAACTCAACTGATAATCAGTTATGCTGACAATCAGAGCCACTGAGAATCATCTCCATCGGCTCACGCCCACAGAGAGAAGCGATCATGACCACCACCACGCGTCCGCGAAACCACAATGCTGACGCCGCAGGCATTCCCGTAAGCCAGCCGAGCCCTGTTATCACCTACAGCCCGGTGGTCCTTGACGTGCCGGGCCGTCCCGTGCCGCTGGAGATCAAGGTCTCGATGCCCGAGCCGGGGAGCGACCTGCCGGTCATCCTGCTGTCCCACGGCCACGGCAGGGCGAACTTTCTCTCGTCCCTCAACGGATACGGCCCGGTCGCCAACTTCTGGGCCGCGCACGGATTTGCCGTGATCCAGCCCACCCACCTTGACTCGAACGCCTTGGGACTGCGGGACAGGGACCTGCCCGACGCGCCCCTGTTCTGGCGCGACCGGGCGACGGACATGCACTACATTCTCGATCACCTCGACGAGCTCGAGGCCGCCGTTCCTGGCCTCGCCGGTCGCGTGGACCGCGATCGCATCGCCGCTGCAGGACACTCGCTCGGCGCCGAGACTGTCACCCTCCTGCTCGGCATGCAGGTTCTCGACCCCGGCGACCCCCGTGAGAAGGACCTGTCCGACCCCCGAATCAAGGCGGGAGTGGTGATCGCCGCACCCGGAATCGGAGACGAGCACTTGTCTTCAGGGGCGGCCGACAACTATCCGAGCCTGAAATTCATCGACTTCTCCAAGATGACGGGTCCGGCACTGGTCATCGCGGGAGACAAGGACCTCAACGTCCAATTCTCCGACCGGCTCAGCTACCGCTGGGACGCCTACACCAACGCCCCCGCTCCCAAGACGCTGCTGACGTTCTTCGGTGCGGAGCACATGTTCGGCGGCATCTCCGGATACGACGCCGGTGAGACGTCCGATGAGAACCCCGAGCGCGTCGCCACTCTGCGGGCCCTCGTATGGGCGTACCTTCGAACGCAGCTTTACCCCGGCGACACCGCCTGGGCCGATGCCATCGCGGCCCTCGAGGGCGGCGACGACCCGATCGCGAAGGTCGAGTCGAAGTAAGGGCTCACAGCCCGCGATTCACTCACGCAGCCGTGCTGCTCAGGTGTCGATTGCCTGGTTGTCGTGCTGCGCCAGGACCGATTGTTCTTGTTCGGGAGTGAAGCCACGGGTCAGCGGCGGCTCGCCGCGCTGTCGGTCCCACGCCTGGACACGGGCCGCCGTTACCTCCAGCGGAGTTGCGGGCATGCCTGCCGCCCTGGCACGGGCCGGGCTGCGCTGCTGCGATGGCCAGTCCGTTTTGATCAGGGGGAACAGCGGGGGTGCCGTTTCGGGCGGCACCGGCACTATCTGGACTCGGGTATCCGCCGCCCGGGCACAAGCCTGGATGAGCCCGCCGATCGTGACCGGCTCAGCCGGGCCGACCGCGTGAGCCGGGTCAGCTCAGGGAACAGGTCGGCCCCGGTCTTTCCCCGGCCGAACAAGATCACCTCGGCTCCGGCGCGCAGGGCTTCGTCCACGATGGCGCGACCCACGAAAGACGTACCGCCAAGAACAAGAATCCGCACAGAACTGCACGCTACCCGCGACCCTCATAGGGCTCGATGGTCCTCGGTGGTGACTCAAGGGCGCCCGCCGCTCGGCGTT
>JBEKFH010000040.1:0-20231 GCA_050013415.1 Streptosporangiaceae bacterium
GAGTTCGCCGGGGTGCGGGTGTCACCGCTGCTCTTCGTGGCCAGGGCGCTGCTGGTGGCGGCCGCCAGGCAGCCCATGATCAATTCCTCCTGGGACGAGGAGAATCAGCAGATCGTCCTCAAGCACTACGTCAATCTCGGCATCGCCGCGGCCACCGGCCGGGGCCTGATCGTCCCGAACATCAAGGACGCGCAGGCGCTGACCATGCTGGCGCTCGCCCGGGCGCTGAACGACCTTGCCGACACCGCCCGGGCCGGCCAGGCGTCGCCCGCCGACCTGCGCGGCGGCACGATCACGATCACGAACGTCGGCGTTTTCGGCATCGACACGGGCACCCCCATCCTGACGCCCGGCGAGGCCGCGATCCTCGCGTTCGGCCGGGTCAGGGACGCGCCGTGGGTGCACGAGGGGCAGCTCGCCGTGCGCAAGGTCAGCACGCTCGCGCTGTCGTTCGATCACCGCCTCATCGACGGCGACGTCGGCTCGGCCGCGCTCGGGGACGTCGGGGCGATGCTCACCGATCCGCTGCGCATGCTCGCCTGGGGCTAACGCACTCAGAACGCCTCGGCCGGCAGGTCCATGAGATCCAGGGTGGTCCCCTCGGCGATTTCGCGCTCGGCGGCCAGCCTGGGCAGCACAGTGGCGGCGAAGAACCTGGCGGCCGCGATCTTTCCCTCGTAGAACGCGCGATCGGTACCGGGCGCCTCGTCGAGCCTGGCCAGGGCAATCTCCGCCTGCCGCGCGAGCAGCCAGCCGATCACCAGGTCGCCGAGCGCCAGCAGCAGGCGGGTGGTGTTCAGGCCGGTCCGGTAGATCTCGGCGGGATGCTCGGCGGATCCGATCGTGAAGCCTTGCAGGGCCGTCACGATGCCCTCGACATCGGCGGCGGCCCTGGCCAGCGCGCTGCGCTCGGCCTTGAGCCGCCCGTTACCCGCCTCGGCAGCGGCGAACCCGGTGACCTGGCCGAGCAGCGATCGCAGCGCCTGGCCGTTATTCCTGAGGATCTTGCGGAAATAGAGGTCCATGCCCTGGATCGCGGTGGTGCCCTCGTAGAGGCTGTCGATCTTCGCGTCCCTGATGTACTGCTCGATCGGGTAGTCCTGCAGGAAGCCAGAACCGCCGAGGGTCTGCAGCGACAAGGTCAGCATCTCGTAGGCACGCTCCGACCCGACCCCCTTGACCAGCGGCAGCAGCAGGTCGTTGAGCTCGGCGGCCGGCTGGTCCGCGGTCCCGCTGGCCGCGGCGACCTGCTGGGCATCCTGCAGGGTGGCGGTGTAGAGGATCAGCGCCCGCATCCCCTCCGCGTACGCCTTCTGCAGCATGAGCATCCGGCGGACGTCCGGGTGATGGATGATCGTGACCCGCGGCGCGGTCTTGTCCGTCATCTGGGTGAGGTCGGCGCCCTGTACCCGGGTCATGGCGAAATCCAGCGCGTTCAGGTAGCCGGTGGACAGCGTCGCGATGGCCTTCGTGCCGACCATCATCCGGGCGAACTCGATGATCACGAACATCTGCCTGATGCCGTCGTGCACGTCGCCGACCAGGGTGCCCACCGCGGGGTGCTCGGCGCCGAACGTCAGCTCGCAGGTGGTCGACGCCTTCAGGCCCATCTTGTGCTCGACGCCCGTGACGTAGACGCCGTTGCGCTCGCCGAGCCGGCCGTCATCGCCGACCAGGTACTTGGGCACCAGGAACATCGACAGGCCCTTGGTGCCGGGCCCGGCACCCTCGGGGCGGGCCAGCACCAGGTGGAAGATGTTCTCCGCCATGTCGTGCTCGGCGCTGGTGATGAAGCGCTTGACGCCCTCGATGTGCCAGCTTCCGTCCGGCTGGACGATGGCCCTGGCCCGGCCGGAGCCGACGTCAGAGCCGGCGTCCGGCTCGGTGAGCGCCATGGTGGAGGTCCACTTCCGCTCGATCGCCTGTAGCGCGAAACGCTGCTGCCCGGGCGTACCCATCCGCCACAGCGCGTGCGCCATGGAGCTGCCGCTGGCATACATCCAGACCGCCGGGTTGGCGCCGAGTATCAGCTCGGCGACCGCCCAGTGCAGCGACCTCGGGGCGCCGGTCCCGCCGAGTTCCGGCGGGAGCTCGAGGCGGAACCACTCGGCGTCCATGAAAGCGGCGAAGGACTTCTTGAACCCCTCGGGCATCCGCACCGAGCTGGTGGCGGGGTCGAACACTGGCGGGTTGCGGTCAGCCTCGGCGAACGACTCGGCGATGGGACCGGTGGCCAGCCTGTTCACCTCGTCCAGGATCCCGCGCGCGGTCTCCTCGTCGAGATCAGCGAACGGCCCCGAGCCCAGCAGGTCCTGGCGCCGCAGCAGCTCGAACAGGTTGAACTCGATGTCGCGCAGGTTGCTCTTGTAGTGCCCCATCGTCGCCTCCGGCTCCAGCGGGCCGTATTTCTACTGACCAGTAACATAACTCATCGTACCCGGAAGTAACCACCCTGGCCAGGCCCTGGCGGCTGAATGCGCTGACCACTTCGCGGAGCTGCGATGAGGTGAACGGCTTGGCGAGGTAGGCGACAGCACCGAGGCTGATGAGGCGCTCGATCATCGCCGGCGATGCGTCACCACTCAGGATGACGGCAGGGATGCCCCGGGTGCGGGCGTCCGCGCGCAACTGCCGCAGCAGAGCCTCGCCGCTCATGCCGGAGAGCTGCAGGTCGAGCAAGAGGATGTCGGGCTGCTGAGTGACAGCCAGGCTGAGGCCGGTCGGGCCGTCCGGCGCGGTCTGCACGGTCACGGCGGGATCGGCTGCGAAGATGCGCTGGACGAGCACGGTCAGCAGCGGGTCGTCGTCCACGTGGAGCACGCGCATGGCGGGCGCCGCCGCCTCCGGCCCGGCCCCCGCCGTCTCCAGCCCAGCCCCTGCCGCCCCCGGCCCGGCGCCAAGTTCCGGCCCGGCCGCCAGTTCCGGCCCCGCCACCGCTGGCCCGGCCCCCGCCACCTCCGGGCCGGCCAGATCCGTCCTGCCCATGCTGGTGCTGCTGCGAGCCGCCGGGACTAGCTTGCCGGTCTGGCCGAGCGCGGCGAGCACAGCCTGGCGCAGATGATCCCGGCGGATGGGTGTACGGACGGATGGACGGAGTTCTCCGGCGCTGGCGAACGCAGCCCGGGAGGCCATGCCGGCCACGCAGACGATGGGAAGCGCCCGGTTTCCCGAGGCGGCAGTCAGCCGCGCGATGTCGCCAGCCAGGGTGGCCGGCCTGCTGGCGTCGATGATCACCAGCGCTGCCCGCCGCCAGTCACCGGGCCGGCTGAGCGCGGCGGCGGCGGAAGCGGCGGTAAGAACCTCGGCCCCCCAGCCGGTGAGCAGCCTGCTGATGGCGTCGGCGTGCAGCGCCTGATCGTTGATCAGCAGGACCTGGGCGCCGGAAAGAAATAGGCCGTCGCCCGAGGCTGGGCTGAGCCCGGTGAGCCGGGCCGGAATTGTGGCCGTGACGGTGGTGCCCTCGCCGAAGGTGGAGTCGACGGTCAAGGCCCCGCCCATCCGCTCGGTCAGCTGTCGGCTGATCGTCAGGCCCAGCCCGGTGCCGCCATGCATGCGCGCCGTCGAGGCGTCGGCCTGGGCGTAGGGGGCGAAGATCAGCCCGAGGCGGTCGGCGGGAATGCCGCTGCCGGTGTCGCGAACGCGGAAGACCAGCTGGCGCGGGCTCCCCCCGCCGGCCAGATCGGGCGGCACCCCGGCCTGCGCTGGCGCCCCGGCCTGCGCCGCTGCCTCGACGAGCTGAGTCACCTCGACGGTGACACTCCCGCGCGTGGTGAACTTGACCGCGTTGGCCAGCAGGTTGACCAGGATCTGGCGCAGCCGGAGCGGGTCACCCACGATGGCGGCAGGTATCCAGGGCGCGAAGAGCGCGGTCAGGGCCAGGTTCTTCTCCTGCGCCCGCACTGCCATCATGTCGACCGCGTCCTCGACGCAGGCGAATAGGTCAAAGGGGATTTCCTCGAGTTCGAGGGAACCGGACTCGATCTTGGACAAATCCAGGATGCCGTTGATGACGCCCAGCAGGTGCGAGGCCGCGGCCTCGACCGCCTCGGTGTACTCAGCCTGCTCGCCCGTGAGCTCGGTTCCCCGGAGCAGGCCGGTGAAGCCGATCACCGCGCTCATCGGGGAGCGGATCTCGTGACTCATAGTGGCCAGGAAGTCAGCTTTGTCCTTACTGGCCTGCTCGGCCGCCGCAGTGGCCTGCTCGGCCGTCGCCCGGGCGCGCTCGAGTTCCTCCTGCCGGTCCGACAGCTCGGCGTGCAGCGCGATCAGGCCCTGATTGCTGTCGTCAAGCTCGCGTCGCAGCTCCAGCACCTCGTTGTCAGCGCCCCCGTCAGCACCCCTGTCAGGGTCGCTGGCGCCAATGCCGGTCATGGCCTGGCCTGGTTCCTGACGACGACGACGGTGGAGTCATCGCAGTCGCTGCTGTGATCGCGGTACAGCCCCGCAGCGGTGATCGCCGGGTCATGGCGGAACAGCCGGGCGTAGGCGGCCAGATCGATATGGCTGGCCAGCCCGTCAGTCCACAGCACGAGCGTGGCGCCGGGCGGCCATGGATAGCGCAGGATCCTGGCTGGCGGCGGCATGGCGTGCGTGCCGACCGCGCCGCTGAAATGGATCAGAGTACGCGGCCCGCAGTCACCCAGGATGGCCCCTCGTATGTTGCCAACGGACAGGCATCGCATTTCGCCGCGGCCAGGGTTCAGCAGGCAGACTGCGAGCGCTGCGCCGCGGGTACCGAGCATGGCCGCGTTGGCGCGGGCCAGGTAGCCGTCAAGATCGGCCGGGTTTCCGGCGAGCGCGGTCAGGGCGGCGTCAGCCGCGGCGGAGGCACGAACCCCGTGCCCGATCCCGTCGACAACGGCGACGGTGGTCCCGCAGCTGGCATCGGCAACGGCCCAGCCGTCGCCGGATGCCTCGTCCAGGCCGACCGAGATGCCGGCCCAGCGGCGCGGCGGCCGCGGCGTCCGCAGCGCGGCACGAGTGGCTTCGCTGGGCGCCACGACAGCCAGGACGGTGGTAGGCCGGCCAGGGCCAGTGTCAATGTCGAAGTAGGACGAGACGCGTGCTACGGCTGCCAGCCCGTATCCCAGGCCACGGCGGGGTGGCTGGCCGCCCGCCCCGGTTGCGTCGCTGGCGCGTGGTCCGTGATCGACCGCGAGGATCTCGACAGCGGACGGAGGCAGCGGACGGGCCAGGATCCATCCGCCTGGCCGTGCATGCCGAAGCAGATTCGCGGCCAGCTCGGTGGCCGCCTGCCCGGCCCGGTCCGCAAGCCCCGGCCCGGCGTCAAGCCGGTCGGCGTAGCCGCTGACGGCACGCCGGACCGCCCCGACATCGGCAGTATCGGACACCCTGAACCGCTGGTGACTGGCCTGCCGAAACGAGCCCGCTGCTAGCGAGCCCACTAGCGCTACCGGTCCCACTGACAGATCGCCACCCTGGTACCGGATCCCGGCGCGGAGTCGATCGAGAATTCATCAACCAGCCGCCGGCTGCCAGGAAGCCCCAGCCCGAGGCCGCCCCCCGTGCTGAAACCGGACCGCATCGCCGCGCCGAGATCGGCGATTCCCGGTCCGCTGTCGGTGAACACAGCTCGTACGCCGCGTTTCTGGCCGCTGGCTGCTTGCTGGACGGTGGCGATGCCCCTGCCCCCGGTGGCGTAGTGAAGGATGTTGCGTGCCAGCTCGCTGGCGGCGGTGACAACCTTGGTCGTCGCGGTCACGCCAAGGCCGGCCTGACGGGCATGTGCCCGCGCAACGGACCGGACTCGCAGCAGGTCGGACTCCCCGTCGATGGCGACGCTCGTGCTGGCCAGCGGGTCCGCTGCGGGAATCTCAGCAATGCTTGCCATGATCGATCCGGACGCTGTTGTCGGCCCGCATGCGGCGCAACCGGGCCATTCCCTGCTCAGCGCTGAGTGCGGTGGTCACGTCCGGCATGGACGCGCCAAGCTCGACGAGGCTGATCGCCACCGCTGGCCGGATGCCGACGATGGCCGCCTCGGCCCCGAGCAGGCGGACCATCCGCACGAGGCGGGCCAGGACCTGCGCCACGAACGAGTCGATCACGTCCACCCCGCTGACATCGATCAGGGCTCCGCGCGCGCTGGTGCGGGCCACCTCGCTGGTGACCTCCCGCTCGATGGACTCCACCGTCCTGTCGTCAAGGTCCCCGTGCAGGATCACCAGGAGATCCTGGCCCATGTGCATGATGGCGGAATGGTCAGGCACGGATGCCGGCCTCGTCCCTTGAACCAGCCCGGGCGTCGATCAGGCGCAGCGCCAGCTGCAGCGCGTCCCTGAGGCTGGTGCGGCTGCGCAGACCGCCCAGATCGATGCCCAGGTGCACCATCGACTGGGCCGTGTCGGGACGCACGCCGGACAGGATGCTCTCGGTGCCCATCAGCCGGGCCGCCTCGACGGTCTCCAGGAGATGCTGCGCGACACCACTGTCGATTCCCGGCACGCCGCTGATGTCAAGGATCACCACCTCGGCCTGATCTGCGGCGATCCGCTCCAGCAGGCTCTCGGTGAGCCTGGCCGCTCGGCCGCTGTCCAGGGTGCCGATCAGCGGCAGAACCAGGACTTTGTCCCAGACCTGGATCACCGGGGTGGACAGCTCCAGGATCTCGTCGCGCTGCCGCTGCACCAGCTGGTCCTGCTCGCGCCGCTCCGTCAGGTCCCTGGCGACCTTGACATAGCCGGCCAGCTCGCCCTGATCGTCGCGGATCGGGCTGAGCACGATATTGGCCCAGAACCGGCTGCCGTCCTTGCGGATGCGCCACCCCTCCGCCTCCATGCTGCCGTCCCGAGCGGCACCGGTCATCTCCCGGTCCAGTACCCCGGAGCTGGCGTCGTCCTCGTTGTAGAACATCGACACGTGATGCCCGATGACCTCCTCCGCCACGTACCCGGTCAGTTTCTGCGCGCCCGGGTTCCACGAGCGGACCAGGCCATCGCAGTCGAACCTGATCACCTCGAGGTCGGCGATGCTATTGACCAGCTGCTCCAGGCTGCGCAGCATCAGCGCCTGCTCCCGTCCTGCCGTCAGGTCACGAACCACCATGCCGAACCCGGCCGGGCCGGACTGGTCAAGAACCGCGGTCAGCACGACAGAAGCCCAGTACGGGGCACCGCCCTTGCGCAGCCGCCAGCCCTCGGTCACCTGCGAGTCTGCCGCCGTGGCGGTACGCAGGTCCGCCTCGACGCGACCTGCGGCGGCGTCCGCCACGGTGTAGAACACCGCCGCCGGCTGGCCGATGATCTCCTCCGCCGTATACCCGGTGAGGTGCTCAGCGCCCGCATGCCAGCTGCGAACCACGCCTTCGTTGTCCAGGTGGATCACCGCGTAGTCGGTGATCGTGTTCACCATCTGCGTGTAGTAGGCAAGGTCCTCCACTACCGCAACCGGATCGACCGCCATCGCGAGCCCCCGTCGTCAGAACACATCCCTTAGAACACTATTAGTTACTTTAACTCCACTCTGCGTGATTAGTGGGAAATATTTTGGCCCGGGCCTCCTTGCCCGGGCCGACCGTGCGGGCGGTACGGCCCTGCCAGAACAGGGAATCGGCCTCTGACCTGCTCCGGAGTGAACACGGAGAGTGGAACTAGAAGCACAGAGAGTGCTTCTAGGGGGTAATTGAGATGCTGAATGACTTCACGAAAATCGTCAGCGGTGCCGTCACCGTCCTGCTGGCCGGGGGACTCGCGCTCACCGCGGGCCACTCGTCGCCCGCAGCCCAGGCCGCCAGCGCGCCGCGTCACGTCAGCGTCGACAGCTCCGTGTCCACGCCCGTCGCCAGCGCCGTGTCCGCCCCGCTGATCGGATCCTCGGTGACCAAGTCCACCCTGGCGCAGGACACGTCGGAATTCGGCCACCTGCCGATCGTCCGGGTGTTCTACACCGGGATGCCCGCCGCCAACGCCTGGACCACTGGCCTGGCCGGCGAGAATGATTCCGCGGTCATCGTCAGCTTCGGCGCCGACCCGGCCGCGATCCTGTCCGGCTCCGACGACGCCGCCCTGACGCAGTTCTTCGACACCGCGCCCACCGGGCACGCCATCTACTACTCCTACAACCATGAGCCCGAGGTCGCCATTGCGAGCGGCCAGTACACTGCCGCGGCCTACCAGGCAGCGTGGGCGCACGTCGTCGCCCTCGCCGACCAGGCGAACAACCCGGACCTGCATTCCACGCTGATCCTCATGGCCTACGATGTCGACCCGGCCTCGCACCGCGACTGGCTGAACTACCTGGCCCCGGGCGACGTCATCTCCACCCTCGGCTGGGACGCCTACCCGCAGGGCGCCACCGACAACTACCCCCTGGCGCTCACCCCGCCGGCCGTGTTCATGGGCCCGGCCGTCGCCGCGTCCGAGGCCGCCGGGCTGCCGTTCGGGTTCTCCGAGTTCGGCACCTCGCTGGCTACCGGCCGCGCCGCCTGGCTGACCTCCGTCGGCAGCTACCTGTCGACCAGCGGCGCCCTGTTCGGTTCCCTGTTTGACACCGCAGGGAAGCTGCCGTCAATGCGCCTGACCGACACCGCTTCCATCACCGCATGGCAGAGCGTCGTCGCCCAGTCTGACACCGCCAACGGCATCACCAGCACCATCCGCACCCACTCCAGCACCGCCAATGGCGTCAGCGTCCGCATTGCTGGCTTCGGCAGCTAAGCGCCTCGCGCCGGCCGGGCCGGCGTAACCGTCACGAGGCGGTTACGCCGGCCCACAGGCATGCCACCCAGCAGGGCCAGTCATGGCTGGGCAGTACCCGCATCCCGTCCTAGAGTGAGGCCAGCGGCACGACGGATCACGGCGAACGAGGCGGACCATGGCGCTTGGCCTCACCGAGGAACACCTGGACCTGGCAGCGGCGGTTAGCGGCTGGGCTCGGCGCAACTGCCCGGCCAGCGACGTCCGCGCCGCGGCCGACGGACCGGCAGCCGCAGCGGCAGCCCGGCAGTACCGCGACACCCTCGGGCCCGGCCTGGCCGAGCAGGGCATCCTCGGCCTGCACCTGCCGGAAGAGTCCGGCGGGCAGGGATACGGCCTGCCCGAGCTTGCGGTGGCGCTGGAGGAACTCGGCCGGGCGCTTGTCCCCGGGGCATTCCTGCCGACCGTCCTGGCGAGCGCGATCCTGGCCTCCGCGGATATCACGGGAAAGCTGCTGGCTGGCCTCGCGGACGGGTCAGTGGCCGGCGCGGTCTCGCTGGTCGGCGGCCTGACCGGCCGGCCGGCCCCCGATGGCGGCCTGGTCATCGAGGGCGAGTCGGCGCCCGTGCTCGGCGCGTCCATGGCTGACCTGGTCATCGCGGGAGTCCAGACACCTCAGGGCGAGCTATGGACGGCCATCGACGCGGCCGGCCTTGACATCACGCCGCTGGATAGCCTGGATCTGACCCGCCCGGTCGCGCGGGTCTGCGCGCGCTCGCTGGCACTGCCGGCGGATCGCGTGCTGGCCGGCGTCGACCGGGCCGCGGTTGTCGGCCTGGCGGCCATCGTGTTCGCCGCCGAGGCGTCTGGCATCGCGGGCTGGGCCACCGCCACGGCGGCCGATTACGCGAAGATCCGCCACCAGTTCGGCCGGCCGATCGGGCAGTTCCAGGGCGTCAAGCACCGGTGCGCCTGGATGCTGACGGCGGCCGAGCAGGCCGCCGCCACGGCCTGGGACGCGGCCAGGACCGCCCCCGACAGCGCTGCTGACGAGACGCCCGCGGGCCGCCAGCGCGAGTTCGCCGCCGCCGTGGCAGCGGTCGTGGCGGTCGATGCAGCCGTCTCCTGCGCGCACGAGTGCATTCAGGTGCTCGGCGGCATCGGCTATACGTGGGAACACGACGCGCACCTTTACTACCGGCGGGCGATGTCGCTCCGCGCGCTGCTCGGCCCGTCGGACGAGTGGGCGCGGCGAGTGGCTCTGCTGGCGATGTCCGGCACCCGCAGGCCCGTTCACGTGGAACTGGGCGAAGCCGATGCCCCGCTGCGGGCGGCGGTGCGGGCTGATCTCGCCGAAATCGCCGCGCTGACGGGCGCCGAGCGCACCGAGTGGCTGGCCGCCGGCGGCTGGGTGACGCCGCACCTGCCCCGGCCGTGGGGGCGCGGCGCGAGCCCGCTGGAGCAGCTCGTGATCGACCAGGAAATGCGCGCTGCCGGGGTGCGCGCCCCGGGCCTGGCGATCGGCGCCTGGGTCGTCCCGGCCCTGATCAAGTACGGCACGGCGAGTCAGCAGCAGCGGTTCCTGCCGCCAACGCTGCGCGGCGATTTCCTCTGGTGCCAGTTGTTCAGCGAGCCGGGCGCGGGATCTGACCTGGCCGGGCTGACGACGCGGGCCGAGCGGGCCGAGGGCGGCTGGCGGCTGACCGGGCAGAAGATCTGGACCTCGCTGGCCAGGGAGGCCGCCTGGGCGATCTGCGTCGCGCGCACCGACCCCGCCGCGCCGCGGCACGACGGGATCACGTACTTCCTCGTGGACATGTCGTCGCCCGGCGTCGAGGTCAGGCCGCTGCGCGAGATCACCGGCGACTCGCTGTTCAACCAGGTCTTCCTTGATGGCGTGTTCGTGCCGGACGACTGCGTCGTCGGGCAGGTCAACGACGGCTGGCGGATAGCCAGGACGACGCTGGCCAACGAGCGGGTGTCGCTGTCGCGGTCGTGGACGTTCGGGTCGGGCGTCCCCGAGCTGCTGGAGGTCGCCGGCGCCGCGGCGGCAAGCAGCGCGGCGGCAAGCGGCGCGGCGGCAAGCGGCGCGGTGCCGCTCGCCCGCGTCGGCGCGCTCGCCTGCGAGGGCCACGCGATCGACCTGCTGGCCGTCAGGGTCACGCTGAAGCAGCTGTCCGGAACGGAGCCGGGCGCCACCGGCAGCGTGCGGAAACTGCTCGGCATGCGGCACGCCCAGCGGGTCGCGGAGCTGTGCTGGTCGATGTCGGGCGCTGGCGGCGCACTCGGCGGCGGCGCGCTCGGCGGCGGCGGCCAGGGCCGGGCGGCCGGGCCGGGCGGAGCAGCGGACGGCGCGCACTGGGCCCGCCAGGTCCTGATGACCAGGGCGCTCACCATCGGCGGCGGCACGACCGATATCCAGCTCAACATCATCGGTGAGCGGATACTCGGCCTGCCCAGGGATCCGGAGCCACCCGCGGCGTAGTCGCCGCCTCAGGCGAGCCGCTCGCCGTCGAGGAAGACGCCGCCGGTCGGCCCGCCGGCCGGCAGGGTCGCCGCCCAGACGACCCACGCGGCGCCGGCCACGGGTCCCGGTAACCGCGTGGCTTCCGGGATCCGGATGGCCGCCGGGGCGTCGGGAAAGTCGTGGACCCGCCGGGGCGGCAACCCGCCGATGAGCTTCCGCCGCGTTAGCCTACGGAGAGCGGAAGCCGGGGGGTTGCCGATGAGTGACGGTGACGACGGCGCACCGGGCGAGAACCCGTCGCCGCGCTGGCGCGGATCTGCGTCACGCGGCGCAGGCGACTGGCCCGCGGATTCAGCCAGTGAGCGGCACCTTCCCGGGCCGAGGCCGGGCTTCTACCCGTCTCCGGGATACCGCGAGCCATCCCCGGCTTACCGTCAGGAAGGCGGGTCGCCGGCGGCGGGCGGGGCGGGCGATACGACCAGTGCGCCGCGCCGGGCCGGCTACCCGGCTGCGCGGCGCCGGAGCGGCCCGCCCGGTGCTGCGCGGCAGCGTTCGGCGCGCTATGCCGCGGCCAGGCGGGCCCGGAGGCAGCGCTGGGTGGCGCTCGCGTGCAGTGCGCTGTCGGCGGTCGTCCTGGTCATCGCCGGCGGCGGCTGGGCACTCACCAGCTACATCAACGGCCACGTCGGCCGGGTCGACGCCGGGACCAGCGGGACCCCGTCCAGCGGGCCGCTGAACATCCTGGTGGCCGGCGTCGACCTGCGGTCGGGCCTGACCAAGTATGAGCAGGCCAGGCTGCACGTCGGTCATGCCATCAGCTCCAACTCCGACACCATGATGATCGTCCACGTGCCTGCCGATCACGCCAGCGTCTCCGTGGTCAGCCTGCCGCGCGACTCGTGGGTCAACATCCCTGGTCACGGGATGAACAAGATCAACGCCGCGTTCGGCCTCGGCGGGCCGAAGCTGATGGTCCAGACAGTGGAAGCGGACACCGGGCTGACCATCAACGACTACATCGAGGTGGACTTCCTCGGCTTCGTCAAGGTCATCGACGCGCTGGGCGGGGTGAACATCTGCCTGCCCTTCGCGGTGGACGACTCCTACAGCGGCCTGCACATGTCCGCAGGCAAGCACCACGTGAACGGGGTGACGGCGCTGGAGTTCGCCCGCGACCGGCACTCGTTCGCGCTCTCGGACCTGGCCAGGATCAGCGATCAGCAGCAGCTGCTCTCCTCGATGCTGAGCGAGCTGATCAGCTCGGGCACGCTCACGAACCCGCTGCGGCTGGCCAGGTTCCTGAGCGCGGCCACCGCCGCGGTCAAGGTCGACCAGCGGCTGAACATCACCAGCCTGGCCGACCAACTGCGCGGCATCCCGGCCAGCCGCGTCGTGTTCACGACCGTGCCGGTGGCGAACCTCAACTACATGACGCCGTCCGGCCAGTCCGCCGTGCTATGGGACAAGACGGCCGCGGCGAAGCTCTTCGCCGAGCTGAAGGCCGACAACCCGGCGGCCGGGAAGGCGCCCGCGCGGAGATCAACGACCAAGCGCGCCCGGCTGAGGCGGAGCCAGGTGTCAGTCGATGTCTACAACGGGACGCTAATCGGCGGCCTGTCGGCGAGCACCGGAGCGCAGCTCGCCGCGCTCGGCTTCAGCGTCCATCGCTCCGGCCTGTCCTGGACAAGCAGCGACATCGGGCAGACAGTGATCGACTACCCGTCCGGGATGATCAGGGCGGCACGCCTCGTTGGCCGGGCGCTGCCCGGCGCGGCGCTGCATCAGGCGGGCGCCCTGGAGAGGATCAGGATCGTGCTGGGCGCGAGCGGGCATCAGGTCACCGGCACGCAGCCGCGCACCGCTGGCCAGGGACCGCCAGGCGCGATTGACCCCGGCCTGCTTCAGCACAGGACCGCAGCGCAGGACGCCTGTAGGAAGTGAGGCGGGACGCCCGCGGCTGCAGGAACGCGGTCGCGGCTGCGGGAAAGCGGAATCGCCTGGTCCGGGCCAGGCAGCGGCTAACCCGCCGTGGGCTCTCCATCCGGCGAGAGCCCGGCGGGGTCGGCGCTGGGCGGGAAGGGCGAAGGGCCCGCACCCGACGGCGAGCCGCCGGAATCGCCAGCCGGGAACCCGGTATCGGCGCTGGGCGGGAACGCGGGAGTGCCGGAACCGCTCGGCGGGAAGCCAGGAGCGCCCGCGTCGCCCGGCGGGAAACCGACGGGGCCAGCACCGGACGGGAAGCCGCTGGCGCCGCCGGGGTCAAAGGGCGGGAACCCGGGAGGTACTGGGCCGAGCGGGGCAGGGCTGGGCGGGAACGCGCTGGCCCCGCCAAAAGTACTGGGCTGGGGCGTGCTGGGCTGGGGCGTGCTGGGCGTGGCCGGGCTTGGCGTGGCCGGGCTTGGCGTGGCCGGGCTTGGCGTGGCCGGGCTGGCGCTGCCTAGGTCGGCCGGCGGGAACGCGCCGACGCCGCCAGGATCACCGGGCGGGAATGCCTGGGCCCCGGAGTCACTCGGCGGGAACGCGCTGGCGCCGCCGGAGTCTGGCGGCGGGAACGCGGGAACTCCGGAACCGGCCGGCGGATATGCGGCAGGGGCGGGGCTTGGCGTGGCCGGGCTGGGCGGGAATGCCTGGGCCCCGGAGTCACTCGGCGGGAACGGGCTAGCCCCCCCGGAGCCAGCTGGCGGGAACGCCGGAGCCGCAGGACCGGCCGACGGGAACGCCGGACCCGCAGGCCCGGCCGGCGGGAAGCCGGGCGTCCCGGAACCGGCTGGCGGGAATGCGCTGGCCCCGCCGGGAGGGCTCTGCTGTGCCTGCCCCGCCGACTCGGGCGCCAGGCTGACGCCGTTCTCCGCCTCCTGGGCCGAGATCTGGGCAATCAGCTGGTCGACCTGATCCTGGGTGCCGGGAGTGCCCCGGCCGGTGCGTTCAGCGTAAATCAGCGCCCCGAGGTCGCGGAGCATGGTGTCGCTCTGCCGCTTCGCCTGTGACTGGTCCAGCTTGGCCATGCTGTCGCGTGCTGTCTCCTGCGTCTTCTGCGCGAGCACCGTCGCCTGAGCCTTGACCTTGTCCATCAGTCCCATTGGTTACCCCTCAACGACGCTCTGATCTGGTCCTACCTCGGAAAGAGAGCCAGGATGGCCAGGAATCACGTATCGACCCCAAGCTTGCCCGGACCAGGGCCGCATCAGCAAGCCCGGCAAGTTCGCCCCCCGCCCCGGAACCCGTTGAAACGTTGTTTCAACGGCATGGAACCCGCCCAGATGTATTTTCAGCGGGTTCCAGCCGGGCAACGGGACGGGAGCGCAAGCTGCCGTGCGCTCGCCGCGCTGGGTACGGATCAGTGGCCGGCATGCTGTACAACAGGGAGCCATGGAAAGCCTTCTCAGTCACGCGGGCTACGGCGCGCTGGCGATCCTCGGGTTCCTTGAGGCTTGCTGCATCCCGATTCCGTCGGAGATCACCTTCGGCTTCGCCGGCATACTCGCGTACGAGGGCCACCTGAACGTCGCGCTGGTGATCGTCATCGGCTCGCTGGCAGAGCTCTGCGGCTCCTTCGTCTCTTACGGCGCGGGCAGGCTGGGCGGCCGCCCGGCGGTCGAGCGTGTGGGCAGGTACCTGCTCATCACCAAGTCGGATCTCGATCGCGCGGAGCGCTTCTTCGCCGGGCGCGGCGAGTACGCCGTGGCCATCGGTCGGGCGCTGCCCGTGATCCGGGCCTTCACCTCCCTGGTGGCCGGGTTCATCGAGGTCCCGGCCCCGCAGTTCGCCGTGCTCAGCATGATCGGCACCGTGGTGTACGCCACCGCCATCACGCTGATCGGCTACGGGTTCGGCAGCGCGTGGAGCAGCGTCGCGCACTACATATCCATCGGCGGCTACGCGATCGTGGCCATCGTGGTGATCGCCGTCGGCGCTTTCATTGTCCACCGGCTGCGGGAGATCCGGAAGGAAGCGGCCAGCGGCCGGGCGGGCACCGGCACCCCGGTCGGCTAGGCACACTGGCCGGCCAGGCGACCCGGCCGGCCAGGCGGCCGGCCACCCCTGGTAGTTAGGCGACCAGCGCCTGGTAGACGAGCTGCCGCAGCTGCGACCGGATGGGGTGCGCGTTGGACGGGAGCAACTGGGTGAAGAAGCAGACGGTCATTTCCTCGGCCGGGTCCACCCAGAACGCGGTGCTCGCCGCCCCGCCCCAGGAATACTCCCCCTCGGAGCAGATCGTCTTGCCCCCCGCCGCATCGATGACCACGGCGAACCCGAGGCCGAAGCCGACGCCGCGGAAAGGCGTTTCCGCGAACAGCGGCCGGCCAAACGTCTCCAGGTCGGCCCCGCCCGGCAGGTGATTGCGGGTCATGTAGGCCACCGTCCGCGGGCTGAGCAGCCGCGTGCCGTCCAGCTCCCCCGCGGGGCTGCCAGGGCGGCCGAGCAGCATCTGGGTGAACCGGTGGTAGTCGGCCGCGGTGGAGATCAGGCCGGCGCCGCCGCTGAGGAGCGGCGGCCGGTCGTCCGGCACCGCGCCGAGCGCGTCGAGGCGGGCCGCCTGCCCGCCGCTGCCGGGCGTGTACAGGGCAGCCAGCCGCGGTGCGTCGCCGGGCGCGACGTGGAATGCCGTGTCGGTCATGCCGAGCGGCCCGAGCACGCGGGCGGCGAGGAACTCGTCCAGGCTCTGGCCGGAAGCGACCTCGACGACCCGGCCGAGCACGTCGGTCGCCACTGAGTAGTTCCACTCGGTGCCCGGCTGGAAGACCAGCGGCAGCCCGGCCCACAGGTCACAGCATTGCGCCAGGTCAAGGCCCGGGGGATTGGCCAGCTCGAACCCGGCGGCCCGGTACTGCGCGTCGACCGGGTTCGCCCGGTGGAAGCCGTAGGTGAGGCCGGCCGTGTGCGTGAGCAGGTGCCAGATCCGCACCGGCTCGGTAGCCGGCCCGGTCACCGGCTTGAGGTCGGAGCCGCCCGTCTGGACGCGGACGCCCGCGAACGACGGGATGAAGTTGCTGACCGGATCCGTCAGCTCGAACGCGCCTTCCTCGTGCAGCATCATCGCGGCGACCGAGGTGACGGGCTTGGTCATCGAGTAGATCCGCCAGAGCGTGTCGGTCTCGACCGGCAGCCCGGCCTCGACGTCGCGCAGGCCGTAGCTGGAGACGTACGCGAGCTGGCCGCGCCTGCTGATCGTGAGCAGCCATCCGGGCAGCCGGCCGTCGTCGACGTAGCGCGCGAAATGCCGGCCGATCCGGTCAAGCCGTCCCTGGTCGAAGCCGACCTCGCCAGGGTCGGCCTCCGCCTTGAGCCCTGTCATCGCGCCGCCTTCCCGCCCGTCACCGTGACGCCTTCCCGTACCGATCCTCCAGCAACCGGGCCTTCCGGTCCAATGGCGCGGTGACCGCTACAAGCAGCTACGAATCTGCTACCGAGGGCGACCCGGGGTGCAACGCCCGGGCGGCAGCATGATGCACAGTCGCTCAATTTCTCACCGCGGAGCGGGACGAATCTCAGCGGCATGAATCTATCTGGGGGTTGGACAGTGAAACGTAGTCGCCATGTGTACTGGAGCAGGGCCGGCGCCATCGCCGGGGTGGCCGCGGTGGCCATGATCGGGCTGGCCGCGCCATCCGTCGCCGCGTCGTCCGTTGCCGCGTCGGGGCCGGTGTCCCCGACACCGGCCAGCCAGACGCCGCAGCTGAACGCAACCGGCTCGGTGGAGCAGATCCGGCAGCTCGTGCAGTGCGGCGCGACGATGTACGCGGTCGGGAGCTTCACCTCGATCAAGCGGAACTCCACCGTCTACACCAGGGACAACGTCGTCAGCTTCAGCGCCGTCGCGCCCTACCAGGTCAGCACGTGGGCCCCGGACGTCAACGGGACCGTGAACTCCATCACCTTCAGCGGCGCCAGCTGCGCCGACGCCTACATCGGCGGCCAGTTCACCTCGGTGAACGGGACCACGGCCAGGAACATCGCCGAGATCAGCACCAGCACCGGCGCGGTCGTCACGGCCTTCGGGCACACCGCGTCGGCGCAGGTCGAGACCCTGCTCGGCTATGACGGCCACATCCTGGCCGGCGGGTACTACACCACGATCAACGGCAGCACGGCAGACCCGTACATGACCAGCCTGAACGCGACCACCGGCAAGGACGACGGGTTCGTTCACCTGGGAATCTCGGGCAACTACAGCTACGCGCCGAGCAACCCGACCCGGGTCTACAACCAGCAGCTCAGCCACGGCGGGACCCTGGACCTGGTCGAGGGCGACTTCACCTCGGTCGGCGGCGTGCAGCGCGAGCAGATCTTCATGCTCAGCCTGAGCGGCACCACGGCGGCCGTGACCGGCTGGACCTCGCCCGAGTTCGACGGCAGCCAGTCGCAGAGCGCCTCGGCCTACCAGTGCTACCCCACGGAGGCGTTCTACCTGCGGGCCGCTTCCTGGTCACCGGATGACTCCACGATTTACACCGCCAGCACTGGCTACCACCCGAACGGCACCTCGGACAAAGCCGCGCGCACCGGGCTGTGCGACTCAGCGGCGGCCTTCCCCGCCACCCAGGCGTCGGTGAGCGACCTGTGGATCAACTACACCGGCTGCGACTCGCTGTACTCCACGGCCGCGGACGCCAGCGCCGCCTACTTCGGCGGGCATGAGCGGTGGACGGAGAACGGGAATGGCTGCGACGCGGCGGGCTCCGGCGCGATCGCCGCGCAGGGCATGGAGGCACTCTCCCCAGGGACCGGGCTGGTCCTGACCAACCCGCCGGCCTACACCAGGGGGCGGGGCGAAGGCGCCGACGACATGCTCGTCACCAGCGCGGGCCTGTGGATCG
Source organism: Streptosporangiaceae bacterium (assembly GCA_050013415.1). GTDB lineage: Bacteria > Actinomycetota > Actinomycetes > Streptosporangiales > Streptosporangiaceae > Palsa-506. The sequence continues at coordinate 17,940 of JBEKFH010000040.1, forward strand.
CCAGCGACAACGACACCAACACCAATAGCTGCGGCGGCGTCAGCGGCCACGCCGGCATCTGCTTCCTGCCGTACCCGTAAGCCGGCCGGCGGCCACGCGGAAGGGGATTCGCCGCCCGGCGGGTCCCCTTCCGCGCGCTGACCGCGTGCCCGGCCGGCCGCGCCTGCGGTGAGTTGCGTATGCTGGCAAACGGAACGGCGGAGGGGCCCGCCGTCAACAGCGGCCTAGCCGCCAACGGTCCCTGCCTACACCAGGCAGGAAGGGCCGGGAATGCACCCCACCGAACGTGACGACGCCCTCCAGCGCGCGCTGGCCGCGCTGGATGACCTGGCCGGCCCGGCCGACCGCGAGGCGCTGGCCGCCCTGCGCGCCCGCCTGGACGCCGGCCGGCTCCGCGTGCTGGTGGTCGGCGAGGCCAAGCGCGGCAAGAGCACCCTGGTCAACGCCCTGCTCGAGCGCAGCGTCCTGCCCGCCGGCGTGACACCGCTGACCGCGGTGGCGACCACGGTCACCCGCGGCAGCGCCGAGGGCATCGACGCGCTCTTCCTGGACGGCCGGACGGAGCGGCTCCCGCTCGGCGCACTGGAAGATCTCGTGACGGAACGCAGGAACCCGGCGAACTGCCGCCGCATTGCCGGAGTCACCGTCCGGCTGGATGCGCCGATACTCGGCCGCGGCGTGGAGCTTGTCGACACCCCCGGCACCGGCTCGGTGCACGCGCACAACACGGCCGCGGCGGCGGATGTGCTGGAATCCATGGACGCCGCCGTGTTCGTGCTCACCGCCGACCCGCCGGTGTCGGCGAGCGAGCGGGACCTGCTGACCCGGGTGGCCGAACTCTCGGTGACCACCTTCATCGTGCTCAACAAGGCGGACTACCTGGACCCGGGCGACCTGGAGGAGTCGCTGCGGTTCACCGCCGGGGTGGTCAGCGGCGCCACTGGCCGCCCGGCCAGGATCTACCCGCTGTCGGCTCGCGCGGCGCTGGCCGGCGGCGACCCGGGCTTCGAGAAGTTCCGCTCGGACTTCTGCGGCTACCTGGAGAGCGGCCGCCCCGCTGACGTGCGGCTGTCGGCGGCCGCACATCTGCGCCGCCTGACCGGGACGCTGCTGGACGCGGTGGCACTCCAGCGCCGGGCGGCGCAGATGCGCAGCGGGCAGGCCGCAGCGCGGGTCGCCGAGTTCGAGGACCGCCTCGCCGCTGTGCGGGCGCGCGGCGAGGACGCCGCCGACCTCGCCAGCGCGGCCTCCGCGCGGATGCTCGCCGGGCTGAACCAGGCCGCCGAGGACGAGGCACGGCGGCTGGCGGCCGAGCTGGACGCCCGGCTGGCCGGCCTGCTCGACGGCGAGCTGTCGGCGGCATCGCCCGCCGAGATCGAGCAGCGCGGCCGGGAGCAGCTCGCCCGGCTGACGATGCAGGCGGTGGAGGCCTGGCGGGACGCCCAGCGTGACCGGCTGGAGAAGGGCCTGGACGAGCTGGACACCCGGCTCACCGGCGAGCTGAGAGCCGAGCTCGATGCGGTCAGGGGCGCTGCCGCCGAGTTGCTCGGCATCGACCTCACCATGCCGGGACCCGGCCAGCGGCTAGCGGCTGACCTGCGGTTCTTCTACACCACCCGGGAGGACGTGGGCCAGACCGAGCTGCTGGCGGGCGCGGTCAGGCGGCGGCTGCCCGGTGAGATGGGGCGGCGCCGGGCGCGTGAGCACCTCCGCGCCGAGGCGGCCGCCCTGGCGGGCAGCCAGACCGGCCGGGCCCGTGCCGACCTGCAGTACCGGCTGGCCGAGGCGACCAGGGCACTGATCCGCGCCGTCCGGGCAAGGTACTCCGGCAGCACGGACGGCCTGGTCAGCGCGCTGCAGGCCGCCGCAGCGCACCGCGCGGGCACCGCCGCGGACGCCGAACGCGCCGATAGTGGCCTGGCCCGGCGCGAACGGGCGCTGCGCGGCGTGGCGACCCTGCTCGGCGACGGCGAGGACTGATCAGCCTGCCGGCCGGGTCGCGGCCTTCGCATTGAGGGTGAAGTAGAAGGTGGCACCGCTGCCGATGGCCCCTTCCGCCCAGGCCCGGCCGCCATGGCGTTCGACGATCCGCTGAACGCTGGCCAGGCCGACGCCGGTGCCAGGGTATTCATCGGCGGCGTGCAGGCGCTGGAATGGCTGGAACAGCTGGCCTGCCTGGGCCGGGTCAAAACCGGCCCCGTTGTCGCGCACGTAACAGCAGACGTCGCTGCCTTCGACGCCGATGGTGCCGAACTCGATCGTGGCGCTGTCACGCCGGGAGGTAAACTTCCA
>JBEKFH010000041.1:0-20021 GCA_050013415.1 Streptosporangiaceae bacterium
CGGACAGCAACGTAGATCCGGCCGACCCGTCTCCAGGCCCGGACCCGGACCCGGACCCGGACCCGGACAGCCCGGCTGGAAACGCGGACCCGGACAGCCCGCCCTCAGACCCGGACCCGGACAGCGACGCAGATCCAGCCGACCCGGCCGGCGCTGATGATCCCGCGGACCCAGCTGGCGACGCGGACCCGGCCAGCCCGGCCGCAGACCCGGACCCGGCCAGCCCTGCGGGCGGTAGCTGGCTCGCAGGCGACACGGGAAGCGAGGGCGCCGCAGAAGGCGGCAGCGTGGACGCAAACCCGCCTGGCGAGCCAGGCCCAGCCTGAAGCCCGAACGAGTCCAGCGGCCGGTCGCTGGCGGCGATTCCGTACGGATCAGGCCCGTACGGATCAGACCCGCGGGGATCTGGCCGCGGCCAGATATCCGCGCCCCGATCCTCCGCGGGGGCGAACAGGTCGGGCGGTTGCGGCCCTAATGTGTCAGGCGAAGCGTAGGGCGGCTGCTGGCCGAAAAGGTGCCGGCCGCGCGCTGGCTTACCGGCGGCGTCCGGCGATACCCGCGTCGAGGACCGCCGCCTGGGCAGCGGCGCCCTGAGGTCAGCGTCACCGTGCCGACCCGGGACGGCCAGGTCACCCGCCCCGGCTGGCCCGTCCGGCACTGGCCCGTCCGGCACTGGCCCGTCCGGCACTGGCCCGCCGGGCAATAGCCCGTCCGGCGCTGACCGCTGCCGGGGTGCCAGCACGTCCGGCGCCAGCGGCGCGTCCAGGCTGGCGGCGCCATCCGGCTCGGCCGCAGGCGAGTCGGCATCAGGCGAGGACCGCTGCCCGTCGAGGTCGCCAGCGGTGCCGACGGCATCGCGGTCACGCCGACGCCGCGCGCCACTGGTCGCGCTGTCCTGATACTCGTTAGCCAAGGTGGCCCTCCTCGCGCCCGACGGGGGGAGAAGGGCGTGCCCGCACGGACAGGGAACAGTGCATCAGGCCCGAGAATAGGCCAGACAACCGCCGACGGCACCTCAGGTGGCGTTTTGCACCCTGCCGGGCACCAGACTTTTCTGTATCCAGCCAGGCACCATACGTGTCATAGCCCTGCTTACCCGGCGGATGGCGCCCCCTGGGTGCGCCGTGGCCGGGCGCTCAGCCAGACTAGGGAGATGAACGACCAGACGAACTCTGAACGGGAACAGCAGGGCAGGGTGGTCCTGGTCGGCCCCGACGGCGTGGCCGTCGAGTCCGATTCCCCCCCGGCAGGGACGGAGCGCCCGGTCACCGAGATGGTCGAGCAGCCCGCCAAGGTGATGCGGATCGGCAGCATGATCCGCCAGCTGCTGGACGAGGTCAGGGCCGCACCGCTGGACGAGAAGAGCAGGGCCCGGCTGAAGCAGATACACAAGAGCTCGATCAAGGAACTCGAGGACGGCCTGGCCCCCGAGCTGATCGAGGAACTCGACCGGCTGTCACTCCCCTTCGCCGACGACGACCTGCCGAGCGAGGCCGAGCTGCGAGTGGCGCAGGCGCAGCTGGTCGGCTGGCTGGAAGGCCTCTTCCACGGGATCCAGACCACCTTGTTCGCGCAGCAGATGGCAGCGCGGGCCCAGCTGGAGCAGATCCGCAGGGCGCTGCCAGCCGGAATGGTGGCAGGACCAGAAGAAATGCAGCAGCCCCGGTCGTCGTCTGGCCCCTACCTGTAGCACCGGCCTGCCGGTAGCACGGCCCCTGCTGGAAGCAGCAGGCGGACCAATGGCACCGGCGCTACCTGAGCCCGCCGAGCCATGCCCCGGCGTCAGCGAACTCCGCGTCGGACGTGCCGGGCCGTATCGTCGTGCTCCCGCCGTCGCCGCGCGGATAGCTGCCGAGGAAGCGCACGTCGCCGCACACCCTGCGCAGCCCCATCAGCGCCTCGCCGACCCGCGCCTCGGCGACGTGCCCCTCGCAGTCGATGGAGAAGCAGTACCTGCCCAGTCCCTCGCCGGTGGGACGCGACTCGATCCTGGTCAGGTTGACCGAGCGCGCGGCGAACTGGCTGAGTATCTCCATCAGCGCGCCCGGGTGGTCCTCGGACAGGAACGCCACCACCGAGGTCCGGTCCGCCCCCGTCGGCGCAGGCGGCGGGCCGGGCAGGCTGACGGCGACGAACCTGGTGACCGCGCCGGCCCGGTCATGGACGTCACGGGCGAGCACGGCGAGCCCGTACACCCCGGCGGCGAACTCCCCGGCCAGCGCGGCGTCGATCTGCCCCTCGGCCGCCTGCCGGGCCGCCTCCGCGTTCGACGAGGCCGGCCGCCATTCGGCGTCCGGCAGGTGCGCCGCCAGCCACTGCCGGCACTGCGCCTGGGCCTGCGGGTGGCCGCTCACAACCTTGATGTCAGCGACCTGGGTGCCGGGCCTGACCAGCAGCGCGAACGCGACCGGCAGCAGCACCTCGGCGCGGATGATCAAGTCCTGGCCGGTGGCGAGCTCGTCCAGGGTGGCGGTGACCGCCCCTTCGACCGAGTTCTCGATGGGCACCACGGCGCGCTCCGCCGCGCCGGTCCTGACCGCGTCCAGCGTGACCTGGATGGTCTGGCACGGCACGGCCACCGCCCGTGATCCGCCGTCGAGCGCCCGGAGCGCGGCCTCGGTGAACGTTCCGATCGGACCCAGGTAAGCCCACCGATGCGACATGCCACTCATTCTCTTCGCGGGATCAAGCCCGCTTCGCGGGATCAAGCCTCTGGCCTGGGACAACTTACCAGCTACCGGACGGGGTCAGAATCCGAACCCGCTACCGGCCAGGCTGGCTGTCGCGGGGTCGCAGGCATGCGCGAGGCAGGGCAGCCGGAATAGCTGCTCGACGGTCCGGGTGATCGAGTAGAGGGTGAGGAAGGTGCCGTCGGCACCAGGCTTCGCGTACCGCCAGATCACGAACAGCGGCACGTGGCAGCTTGGCTGGGAGCCGGCCAGGTCGGCCGCCCTGTCAGCGCAGTTCTCGCCGGCCCTGTCGTCCCGCCCAGTGCCCTCGTCGTAGGTCACCAGCACGAGGACGGAGCCGTCCCGGTACGCCGGGGCCGCGGTGACCAGCGCGAGGAATCCGCCCAGCCAGCGGTCGGCGGACCGGAGCGAGCACGATCTGGGGCAGCGTGCTTCCCCGTCGTCGATCCTGTTCGGGGTCACCCAGGCGACCGCGGGCAGGTCTCCGCCGCGCAGGGCGGCATAGAACGCCCCGGACCTCGCCGTCAGGCTGGCCACCGGGACGTCACCGGCGCGGCAGGCCGCGGCGCCGATCCCGGTGTAGAAGATCGCCGGATTATGGCCGATCTTGTAGGGCCAGGCGCTGACCTTGTCGCACGCCGACGGCATGGATTCCTCGTATGCCTTCCAGGTCAGCCCGGCGGCGGCGAGCTGCTGGTAGATGCTGTCCTCGCCGCTGGCGCAGGCGTCGTAGTCGCAGCCGTGCAGGGACGTGGGCGGGTACTGGCCGCCGGAGACGGCCAGGTAGTTCGATGCGCTGTCGTGCGTCGCGCCGAATGCCTCCGTGGCGTCGCCGCACTCGCGGGCGAGCCGTGTCTCCTGCGGAGCGGCCCTGCCGCCGACGACCTGGCGATAGGTGCGGTTCTCCAGCATCACGATGATGACGTGCCGGATGACCGGGCGGCTGGCAGGCAGTGCCTGGCCGCACGGCGAGGCCAGGCTCGCCGCAGCGCGCGGGCGCTCGGTAAGGCCCGGGCTCGCCGCGCTGCCAGATTCCCCCGGCGACGGCCAGGCGACCGCCGTCACGGTCGCCACGGTGGCCACGGCCGTCACGGCCAGGCCCGCAGCCAGCGCTAATTTCATCGTTCCCCCGTTCCCTCGCCCGGCCGGTTCCCTCGCCCGGCCGGTTCCGGCTCGTCGCTTATCGGCATGTCCGTGGCCGACTCTGCTCACCAGGAGAGCCGGGAGACCCGCTGACCCACGGCGCCGCCGGAATCAGCCCTGGCCAGCCGCCGCGTCGCCGCGCGCCGCGACGGCCACAGCATTACCACGAGTGCCACGACGACGGTGAGCAGGACCACCGGGGTGATTCCCATTCTCACCACGATGCGCAGCCAGCCCAGCCCGGCGGGCATGGTGATCGAGCGGGCGGGCAGGTAACCGAACGCCAGTGCGCAGGTGCGGGCGAGCAGCAACCCGTCCAGCCGTGACCATGGCAGCAGCGCGATCAGCGCCCAGCCGAGTCCGTCGTACCAGGGCAGCACGTACGGCCAGGCGAGCAGCCAGGCGAACGCGACGGCGAACGCCCCCGCCCAGGCCAGCGTGGCCGGCACCAGCTCCTGCCGTCCGGCCGGATCCGGCCCGGCCAGCCACCCGGCCGGATCCGGCCGGTTCGCTGCGCCGCCGCCAGCGGGCCCGGCCGCAGCGCCGTCGCCTGCGGACTGGGCGGCCGGCTCCAGCCAGCTGATCGATCGCACTAGCAGCACCAGCAGCACCACGGCCAGCCCGATCGCCGCCGCCTTGACCGCGTCCTCGGCAACCGCCTCGCCGGTCGCCAGGCTGAGCGCCGCCCGGACCGCCCGCCACGGCGACCCGATGGACACGAAGCTCCCGGCCCGCAGGCCCGGGCGCAGCGACGAGATCCCCCAGGCGGCGAGCGAGGCGCCCGAGGTCACCGCGAACCCGGCCGCCAGGCTGGCGGCGAGCAGCGCGGGCTGCCGCCAGGAGGGTGGGCTGCCCGCCAGCTGCTGGGAGGGCGGGCCGCCTGCCAGCCGCCACCAGGAAGGCGGGCTGCCCGCCAGCTGCTGGGAGGGCGGACCGCTGGCAAGCTGCCGCCCGGCGCGCTGCCGCCGCCAGCCGACCGCGCAGGCGATCACGAGCCCGGCGGCCGCGAGGACCATCGTCGGCTTCACCGCGAACCCCAGGCCGATCAGGGCGCCCGCCCCGGCGGCGGCGAGGCTCTGGCGGGCGGGACTGGCGGGCCGGGCCCCGTTCGGATTTATCAGGGTGAACGTCGCCAGGCCGGCTACGCAGAAGACGATCGCCTGGCTGTCGACGTGCGCGCCGGCCACCAGCACCTGCAGCAGCAGCGGGTTGGCCGTCCACAGCAGGCCGGCCCGCAGCTGCCTGGCGCGGTCACCGCGGGCCAGCCGGTGCAGCAGCAGCCCGGTCACCGCGAACGCGATCACGTTCAGCAGCGAGAGCACGAACACGGTGAGGCGGGCCGACGTGCCGCCGATCAGGGAGGCCAGCGCCTGGCCGGCGGTGGCCAGGCTGCCGTAATCGGACGGGCTGTTCCGCCAGTCCTGCACCGCCCGCGCGACCGGGTCGCCGAGCCTGGCCAGCGCCGCCGGCGTGGTCGTGTAGGGGTCATGGCCGGTGATCACCATCCGGCCGTAGGCGGCATAGCTCAGATGATCAGAGGAGCCGAACGGGGGCAGCAGCGCCAGTGCCGCCGCCAGCGCGACTCCCGCGATCAGGATCAGCCGGGGCGGAACCAGCCAGCCGCGCCGGGCCGCGCTCATGGTCAGCGCAAGGCCGGCGGTTCCCGCGGCCAGGGCGACTGCCGTCATGACGACGACCAGGTACGGCGACGGGCTGGCGGCGAGGTCCCATGGCGGCTGGCCGGGCCGGCCGGGGAGCGCGGGCTCCATCACCGAGGGCCCGAGCGCGGCGACGGCGAGGGTCAGCGCGACGCTGGCCGCGCTGAGGGCCAGCCCCAGCTGGCCCGCGCGGCCGGCCGAGGTGCGCGGGTCGCCGCGGCCGGAGGGGCCTCCGCGGCCGGAGGGGCCTCCGCGGCCGTGGGGGCCTCCGCGGCCGGAAGGGCCTCCGCGGCCGGCGGTGCGCGGGTCGCCGTGGCCGGCGGGGCCGGCGGCCTGCATGGTCAACCCCTGGCGGGCCGCGCAGCCCGGGAGCCTGGCTGCCGGGCGGCCAGGGCACAGGCGACGTCGGCGAGCTGGCGGGCCCGGTGCAGCTGCGAGCGCCAGTCGGAGCCGGTGGCCCGGTGCGCGAGCGGGACCTCCACCTCGGTGACCCGCAGGCCCTTGCGGAGCAGGTCGATGGTGAGCCCGGTCTCCGCCCCCCAGCGGGGCGCGAGCGGCCGCGCCGCCTCGAATGCCGCCCGGCTCAGGCAGCGCTGGCCGTTTAGCGGCTGGGCCGGCCGCCATCCGGTCGCGCGCAGGATCCCGGAGCCGGACAGCGCCACGACGAGGCCGTGCCCGCCGCTCCGCGCCCGGTCGCTGAATACCGCGATCGTCATGTCCGCCTCGCCGGATCTGACCGGCCCGGTCAGCGGCGCCGCCGCAGCGGCGGACTCCGCGAGGTCAGCGTCGAGGAACAGCAGGTGCCGCGGCCGGTCCCGGCCCTCGGCGGTCTCCAGCAGCCGTACCGCCTCGGCGCCGGTCTCCATCGCCGCGGCCTTGCCCCTGTTGCGGGCGTGCCGCATCACCGACGCGCCGGCGCGCTCGGCGGCAGCGGCGGTCCCGTCGGCGGATCCGTCATCGACGACCACGACGATGTCCACGCCGGGCAGGGCCGCGGCAGCGGCCACGGTCGCGGCGATCCGGTCGGACTCGTTCCTGGCGGGGATCACCACGGCGACATCACCGGTGGTCGGCATGCTCGGAGCCTAGTGCCCCCCGGTGAGCCTGGTGCCCCGGTGGTTACTGTCCGGCCATCGCAGCGGGGTCATCGAGCGCGGCGCCTTCGCCCGCGGCGCCTTCGCCCGCGGCGCCTATGGTCGCGGCGCCTATGGTCGCGGCACCGGTGGTCGCGATGTCGTCGCGCACGGTGAGGACGGTCTGCAGCCCGGTCAGCTGCAGCACCTTCCTGATCGCGGGACGGGGCCCGGCAAGCTCGAGGCCGCCGCCGCCCTCCCGGGCGCGGCGCTGCGCGGCGAGCAGCACGCTCAGCCCGGTGGAGTCGCAGAACCCGACTCCGCACATGTCCACGACGATCCGGACCGGATCCTCGCCGGCCAGGGCCTCGGCCAGGGCACCCTGCAGGCGTGGGGCGGTATAGACGTCGATCTCGCCCGTTACCGACATAATGGTGTGATCGCCCTGAGACCGGCATGAGACCTTGAGTTCCACGCGCCGCACCCTACCGCCCTCCGGGGCTGCCGGCCAGGTGACTACGGAGAGCACACGGCCAAATCGCTCACAGTGAGCGGCCTGGTGCGCAAAGCTGGGGAGGTACCTGACGCATGAAGGAGCCGGGAGCCCCTCTGATGCACCCTGAACCAGATCAGCCGGACCAGCGGCAGGCGAGGCCAGCCCTGCCCAGGCATGGCCTCGCGCAGCCTCGGCCGCAGCTGGCCGGGCCGCTGCCACCGGGCGCGCTGGCTGCGGACAAGCCGCCGGGCGTGCTGGCCGCGGACAATGAGCGCCTGACCCGCGCCCGGCCGGCCGCCGCGCAGGACGGGCCGTGGCGGCCGCCGGTGGGCCGCCGGGCCCGGACCGGCGGGTTCGAGGGGGTCCCGGCCGACTCCGGCCGGGACCCCGGCCCGCGCGCGCAGCTTGCCGGGCCCCGGCGGGACACGGAGGCGGCAGCAGCCGCGGCGGGGGCGGGAGCGGCCGCGGCGGGGGCGGGGGCGGGGCGGGAGACCGGCGCGGCGGAGGCCGGGCGGGACACGGCCCTGGCGGATGCCGGGCGGGAGACCGCCGCGCCAGCCGACCGGCAGCTACGGGACCACCTGGAGGCGGTCCGGCTGCACGCTCAGCGGGCCGCATCGTGGCTCGAGACGAGCGGCCATTACGCGCGGCTGATCAACCGCGATGGGGTGGTTCCGGTGACGGCCAGGTTCAGCGCGGACGACCTCGCGTTCCTTGCCGAGGCCCGGGAGGAGATGCTCGGCTTCGCCGAGCTCGGGCTGCGGCTGCTCGAATTGCACCAGCCGCTGGACGCGGGCGGCGTCGCCAGCGACGCGGCGGCCCCCGCCTTGCGCTGCCGTAGCTGCATGTGGCGCTGGCCCTGCCCGACATTCCGGACCATCGCGGAAGTGCTGGACGGCATCCGGCCCAGGTGACCGATCCGGCCGGGGCTGTTTGACGCCGGGGCGATTGCCCGTACCTTGGGACCATGGGACGGATACTTCTCATGCTCGTCGCCGCGTTCCTCGCGGTCATGATCGTGCTATGGATCGCGCACGTGCTGGTCATCTACTTCCTGATCGCCCTGGTCGCGATCGGCAGCGTCGCCCTGTTCCGGCTAGGCAGGCGCTCATCGTCGCGGGGCTCGCGCGGCTAGCTGACCGGGTCCCGGGGTCCCGGCCGCTGACCGGGTGCCGTGGCGCCGGGTAAGGCCGCTGGCCCAGGTGACCGAGGACGGCTGCACCCGGTGGCGAAGCTCGCGCCTGAGGCGATGAGCAGAGACGCACTGCATCGCGCGGAAAATCAGGGCGCGGGCTCCCTCAGCGTTGCCAGCGCCGTCATCGGGCCAGGGTGCCCGCGCCTCATAGAGCCAGGCAGTCGCCTGCGGCTCCAGCCCGTAATGGGCGCAGCAGGATCCCGGAATCTGCCTGTCCGGCTTTGCGTCGCGTTGAATTCCTGAGATCGCGCAGCCGTCGAACCACGCCATCAAGGGGAAGCGCGCTGCCGGCCCCCCGCTCCCGCTGCCGGCGCCGGCGCCCCGCTCCCGTCGCCCTGCTGTCGGCGCCCGCTGCCGGCGCCCCGTTCCCATGGCTGCCGCCAGGCGAGGCCGGGCCCGCTCCGCCATGAGGGTCGGGCCGTTTCGTCCATTTGATTACGATAAAGATATTAGTGATGTAATCTCTGCTATTTGCTGAATGCGGGATGCTGTACCAGATAAGCCCGTATGGTGAGCAGGTAACGGAGTGGCTGGATGGGCAGGCTGATCTGACGGGGGGACGCAATGGGCGCTCCTCATTACCGGGTGCTGCTGGTCTCGAGCAGCGGCGGGGTGCTTCTCGATCTGCTCGCGCTCCGGCCATGGTGGTCCCGGCACGGCGCCTGCTGGGTCACCGTACGGGCACCGGACACCACTGCGCTGCTGGCTGGCGAGCGGGTGTACTGGGAGCGCGAGCAGTCGGCTGGCAGGCCCGCCGGCGTGCTGGCCGCCGTCGCCAGGGCGGTCCGGATCCTGCGCCGGGAGCGCCCCGACCTGATCATCTCGGCCGGTTCCGGCGTCGCGGTGGGAGTCTTCATCGCGGCGCGGCTGATGCGGGTGCCGACGCTGTGGCTGGAGACGTTCAACATCGTGGGAGCGCCGGGGACGGCGAGCAGGCTGTGCGGGCGGCTCGCCGCGGCCATCCTGGTGCAGCGGCCGTCCCTGGCCGCATCGAGGCCCCGCGCCGTGCTCCTCGGCGAACTGTACTGATGGCGCGAGTTCTCGTCACCGTGGGAATGGGCCCCTGGCCCTTCGACCGCCTGATCGAGGCGATCGCGCCGCTGTGCGCCGAGCACGAGGTCTTCGCCCAGACGGGCACGTCGTCGCTGCGGCCGCCGTGCCCGCACGCCGCGTTCGTCCCCTTCGGCGAGCTGGACGCCCTGATCGCGGCGGTCGACATCATCATTACGCACGCCGGCAACACCGTCCGGCTTGTCCAGCGGGCTCAGAAGGTTCCCATCGCGGTCGCCAGGCAGGCGGCGCTCGGCGAGATGGCCAACGACCACCAGGTCGAGTACCTGCGATTCGAGGAGCGCACGGGCCCGGTCCAGGCCGTCTGGGATGTGCGCGAACTCCCCCGGGCAGTGCTCTCGCATGACGCGGAGCAGATCCGGCTGCTGCGCGAGCGCCCGGTGCTGCCGCCGGCCAGTCCCGATCACATCATCGAGACCCTCGATTCGCTCTGCGCCCGAGTGTGCCGTGGCGGCCGTGGCCGCTGAGCCGGGCCCGTTCGCGCGCCATCACCTTCGCCGCTATGCGTTCGCCTGGCAGCAGCTCGCCGGGCGTGATGGCCGCCACCTTGACCTGGGCTGCGGGGACGGCGACTTCCTCCCGGCGCTGCACGCGGCGACCTCGCTGGAGTGCTGGGGGGCCGACCCGCACCCCGGCTACCTCGCCGCTCTCCGGCTGAGATGCCCTGACCTGCCAGTCCGCCAGCTCCAGGTCTTCGGTGAGCTCTGCTTTGGCGAGGCGGCATTCGACTCCGTCTCGCTGCTCGACGTGCTGGAGCACGTCCCCGACGAGGGGCGCCTGCTCGGCGAGATACACCGGGTGCTCGGGCCGGGCGGCCTGCTCGTGCTGACCGTGCCGCGGCGTCATTTCTTCTCGTTCCTCGACCCGGACAACGCGAAATTCCGGTTTCCGCGTCTTCATCGGCTGGTTTACACGGCACGGTTCGGCAAGCAGGTCTATGCAGAACGATTCGCCGATATCTCCAACGACCTGCGCGGGGACATGTCCGTTGGCAAGGACGAGCACACGAACTACCGGCGCCCGGAGCTCATTGCGCTGCTGCGCGAGCACGGCTTCGAGCCGGAGACCGTTGCGGGCGCGAATCTCTTCTGGCGCTGGTTCCAGGTACCTGCCCTGCTGGCCGGCGGGCGGCTGCGCGCGCTCCTGGAGCGGTTCATTTATCTCGATGGCGAGATTTTCACCTCGGCGAACATGTTCGTCGCAGCACGGAGGGTTCCATGAAGGTCTCGGAAAATGCCCGGCTGGCGATGTTCTTCGTCCAGCTCTCCGCCAAGAAGCGGATCGCCCCGAATCTTCATGTCCGGCCGCTTGTCTCCGAGCTCTTCCTGACGGAGAACTGCAATCTGCGCTGCATAAGCTGCAATTGCTGGCTGGAGAACACCAAGGGCGAGCTGACGACGGACGAGTGGAAAGGCGTCCTGCGCCAGCTGGCCGGGCTGCGAATCCTCAAGGCGAATTTCACCGGCGGCGAGCCGCTCATCCGCCCGGATGCGATCGAGCTCATGGCCTACGCTCATGAGCTTGGCATACGGCACATGCACCTGAACACGAACGGAATCCGCCTCACGCCCGGCACCCTGGAGAACGTGCTGGCGGCCGGGGTCAGGAGCTTCAACATCTCGGTGGACGGCCCGAACAGCCTCCTGCATGACCGCATCCGCGGGCGGCTCGGCGCGTTCGAGACCACGACCGCGCACCTGCGGCAGCTGATCTCCCGGCGCGAGCGCCTCAATCTCAAGGTGCGCATGAACTTCACCGTCATGCGCGAGAACATCGAGAGCCTGCCGGATATCGCGCTCCTTGCCCAGGAACTGCGCGTGCAGCTTTACCTGAACCTCGCGACCGACCAGACGTTCCTTTTCCGCGCTCCCGAGGTGAGCAAGCAGAAGCGCGTCGAGGCCGCGGACATCGGCTCGGCGCTTCGCAGGCTTGAAGCCGTGAAGCGCGCCGACTCGCGCTGGCTGCCCCGCTACTCCGACCTCAGCTACATACCCCGGCACTTCTCCGAGATCGTGCAGCGGGACGTGCCGTGCGCCGAGTCGCAGCTCAAGCTCATGATCCATTCGAAAGGCGAGATCGGCGGGTGCTGGGCGCACGACCCTACGTTCAACGTCCGCGACCGGGCAATCGCCGACGTGATCGGGTCGGCCCACTACCGCGAGGAGCACGCGCGCCTGTTCCGCAAGGACTGCGTGGGCTGCGGCAGCAACTACAGCCTGAACCTGCGCTGGCGGCCCACCACCTACGTCAGCGACCTGCTGTGGCGAGCCGGCCGCCGCCAGCTGGGGAAGGAGGCCTGAGCATGCGGCCGAGCCAGGCGCTCTACAGCGCGCTCGCCCCCTCCTACGCGGAGCACTTCGACGTTCCGCACCGGCGGGCATACGACACCCTTGCCTGGGAGCAAGTGCGGCAGCTCCTGCCGCGGCGAGGGCCGGTCGTCGACGCCGGCTGCGGGATCGGGCGCTGGGTCGGCCCGCTGCTCGGGCTGGGATACGACGTGATCGGGATCGAGCAGGCGCCGGGGATGATCGCCGAAGCGCGGCGCGCGGATCACGGCCCCGGCTTCACCCTCATCGAGGGGTCGATGGAGACCGCGGAACTGCCGGAGGCGTCAGCCGGACTGGTGCTCGCCCTCGGCTCGCTGCAGTACACGGCCGATCCGGCGGCCACCGTTCGCCGGTTTGCCAGCTGGCTGCGTCCGGGCGGGACGGTGGCGGTGCTGGTGGACTCGCTCGTGGCGCTGGTCATCGAGCTGCTGCGGGACGGCCGCTATGACGAGGCGACGGAGCGGCTGCGGACCCGGCGGGGCAGCTGGGCCGTGGCCGGGCAGGAGGCCGAGATGCACCTCATGGACCGCGCCGGGCTGCACCGGATTTTCCAGGATGCCGGGCTGGAGGAGGTGCGGGTGAGCGGCCTGCTGGCGACGGCGGCGCCGCTCGGCCGGAAGCTCCTCGCCGAGCAGCTGCGGCACGACTGGGACGCGCACCTCAGCCTTGAGCGCCAGCTGCTCGCCGAGCCGGTGCTGGCCGATATCGGCAAGCAGCTGCTGGCGACAGGCCGCCGGCCGGCAGTGGGCCCGGGCGAGTGACGTCGCCATCGCGCAGCAGGGCGACGTCGCCAACGCGGAGCAGGGTAGCGCCCACGCGCGGCAGGCCGCGGAGATGAGCGAGCGGACAATGGATGGTTTCATCCTGATCGGGGGGTCCGGATTCGTCGGCAGCGCGATCACCGAGGCACTGCTCACCCTCGGCCGTGACGTCACCGTGGTCGACCGGCACCCGCCGCCGGAGAAGCTGATGATCAGCGGGGCGCGGTGGATCATGGCCGACGTCCTGACCGACGCGCTCCCGCCGCTGCCGGAGGGCGAGGTGGCGATCCTGCTCGGCTCCAGCGAGCCCCGGCCGCGCTGGCACTGGACGCTGCCGGTAAGCAACGCGCTGGCCACCGCCAGGATCCTGCCGGCGCTGGCCGGGCGCGCGGTGCTCTTGCTGTCGTCGGTGGAGGTCTACGGCAGCGCGCCGCCGCCATTGCGCGAGGACGTCCGTCCCGAGCTGCCATGGACGATCGGGCAGATCGACGAGTGGTGCGATGAGGCGGCCTGGATGGCGCGGGAGCCGTGCCCGCCCTGGCGGGCGGCGCCCGCCGGGCGGCGGATGGCGGCCGCCGACCCCACCGGGCGATGGACCTACGCGATGTCGAAGCTTGCGCAGGAGCGGCTGGTCGAGCGGGCGGTCGATCCGGCATTGCTGACTATCCTGCGGCTCGCCAACGTCTGCGGGCCCGGCCAGGAGCGCTTTGCCTCCCGGCTCATCCGCAAGGCCCTGGCCGGCTGTCCGCTGCCCGTCACCGCCGCGGCGCGCAGCTTCGTCCCCGTCAGCGAGGTGGGCCGGATCGTCGCGGCCGGGCTGCCGCGCGGGATCTATAACGTCGGCGGCGAGCCGGTCTCGCTCGTTGCCGTCGCCAGGGAAATCCGCCAGCTCTGCGGCTCTGCCTCGCCGCTGGTCGCCCGCCAGCCGCCAGCCGACGACAGCTGCGGCATCATCGACACGTCCCGGCTTGCCGCGGCCGGCTATTCCGTCATGCCCCTCGGCCTGCAGCTCGGCGAGATGGTCAGCGCCCTGCGCACCGAGGGCCGCCCGGTGTTCGAGCCCGCGCTGCCCGTGGTCATCCCGCCGAGGGCGGTCTTTCCCGATCGGGTGGCCGCCCGGCAGCAGGCAAGCCTGTGGAGCGGCGAGACCAAGCACGGCAACCGCTGGTCGGCGGAACTTCAGGAGAGGCTCGCGGCCGCGCTCGGCGCCGGCGAGGAGCATGCCGTGCTTGCCGTGACGTCGGGGACTGCGGCCCTGCGGCTGGTCGTCGCGGCGGCGGCGGGGCCCGCCGCGCCCGGAGCGGTGGCGATCCTGCCGTCGTTCACCTTCCCGGCCACCGCGGAGGTGCTGCTGCAACTCGGCTACCGCCTTCGCTTCGTCGATGTCGACAAGGGCACCTGGACGCTCGATCCGGAGCTCCTGGGCGCTGAGCTGTCGTCGGGCCAGGCCCGGGTGGTCGTCTGCGTCGACACGTTCGGCAATCCGTGCGATTACGACGCACTGCGGCGGGTCTGCGGCGACGCGGGGGTACCGCTGGTCGCCGACTCGGCGGCGTCCTTCGGCAGCCGTCATCAGGGCCGTCCCGTCGCCCTGCAGGCGGACGGCCATGCCTACTCGATGAGCTTCGCCAAGGTCCTGTCGGCCGGGGGCGCTGGCGGCGCGGTCGTGCTCCCGGCCGAGTCCGCCGCTGCGTTGCGGGACAATCCCGCAGGCTGGCTGCGATCCGAGCTGATGGACGAGCTGCACGCCATCTGCGCGCTTGACCAGCTCGACGTGCTTGAGGACCTGGTCCGGCGGCGCAACCGCGTCGCCGGGATCTACCGGCAGGGGCTGCCGTCCGTGCCCGGGCTGGTCACCCAGCAGGTCCGGCCAGGGGACAGGCACTCCTACGTGCACTGGGTCATGCGGGTCCCTGGTTCTCCTGACTCCCCGGGACGTGATGCTCTGGCGCGCTCGCTGCTGGACTGCGGCGTGCAGACGAGGCCATATTTCCGGGCGCTGCACCTGGCCGGCCTGGGCGATGGCGAGCGACTGCCCGTCACGGGGCGGCTGGACGCGGAGGTGCTGGCGCTGCCCATGTCGTCCGAGCTGACCGAGGAGGACGCCGAGAAGGTCGTCACGGCGGTGCAGCACTGCCTGTCGCGGTCCTGCCAGGTCGTCGGTCGCCGCTGAGCCCGTGGCCTGAGTCCCGTCGCCTGGCCGTGGCGAAACAGCCGATCGCGCGCCGGGCCGGGACGAGCCTAGCCCGCGGGCTCCAGGGCGGGCCGCCGGCGCGCCCGCTCGGGCGCGGCGCGCGCGAGGTCCCGCTGCGCGGCCCCGATCCCGGCAAGCCGGGCTGCCTGGCTGTCTGCCAGACCCGTGTCCAGATCCGCGTCCAGGTCGGCGGCCGGCTCGGCAGCCGGGTCCCTGCCGACCGGGCAGGCCATGCAGCGCGGTCCGCCGCGACCGCTGCCGAGCTCGCCGCAGGGCACCGGGATCACCTCGATGCCCGCCGCCTCAAGCCGGGCGTTGGTCTCCGCGTTGCGTTCATGGCAGACCACGACGCGTCGGTCGACCGCCAGCGCGTTGCCGCCATCGTCCCACTGCTGCCGCGGCAGCGTGAGCGGGTCAAGGCCGGTACCGATGACCTTCAGCCGCTCGATTCCCATCGCGCGGGCTGCCGCCTCGAGGAAAGGCTGCAGCCGGGAGACCGCCATCCCGTCCGGCCGGGGGGTGATGGTGTGCGCGGTGAGCGTGAAGGCAAGTCCCGGGTTCATGACCACGGTGTCGGTGTCGACCACCGTGCAGACGGTGTCCAGGTGCATGGTGGCCATCGGCGGCCTGATCGGCACCGCGAGCACCGTGTGCGCGAGACCGGCGTCGAACAGGTTCCGGGCCAGCCGCTCCAGCCCGGCCGCTGTCGTCCGCCCGCCGACCCCGACCGCGATCACGCTCGGCGCGAGCAGCAGCACGTCGCCGCCCTCCAGGTGGTCAAGGTGCTGGCCGTACAGCCACTTGGTGCCAGCGAACCTGGGGTGGTGACCGTAGATCACCTGGACCAGCGCAGACTCACGGCGCCGCGACGGCCCGGCCATGCTGGTGATCGCCGCGCGGTCGCCGATCCAGACGCTGGAGTCCCTGCTGAACACCAGGTTGGGCAGCGGCTCGATGACGAAATCATTCCGGTCCAGCAGCTCGAACACCACTCCCCGGCCGATCCTGAGCTCGGCCGGGGTCAGGCCCGCGATCATGACCTGGGCCAGCGCCTCGGGATCGAGGTCCTCCAGGTGGCCGCGGATCTGCCCGGCCAGCTCATCGCCCAGCCCGGCGTCGCCGAGGGCAAGGCCGATCACCTCATCCCTGGCCGGCTGGTACTCCAGGGCGTCCTGCAGCAGTTCCGTAACGTAGAGCACCTCCACGCCCTGGTCCCTGAGCGCGGCGGCGAAGGCGTCATGCTCCTGCTGGGCGCGGCCCACCCAGGGCAGCGTGTCGAAGAGCAGCCGGTCCCGGTGCCGGGGGGTGATCCTCGCCAGCTCGAGCCCTGGACGGTGCAGCAGTACCGACCGCAGCCTGCCGACTTCGCTGTCCACGCCGTGGGCATGACTCACGATTCCCCCTGCTGTCCCCACCGTGCCCCCGCGCGGCAGCCCCTATGGGGAGTATTACCGTTTTCCCGGCCGCCTACGCATAACGGCTGGTCATTGGCTCACAAAGCCGGTAACTGCCGAAGTCCGGCCGAATCCTTCGCGAGCAGGCAGGGTGCCGGGAGAATCGCCCAGACCGTAGTTCCCGGGCTGTCCGCGCGGACCCCCCAGTGATCCGACAGGTGCTCGACGATCTCCAGCCCGCGTCCGCCGAGCGCGGACAGCGGCGGGTGCGCGGCTCGGGGCAGGGTCGGGCTGCCGCCATCGCTGACCGCGATCTCGACCGACCCGGCCCCGAGTTCCCAGGCGACCTGCAGCCACCGGTCAGGCAGCGGTCGCGCGTGCAGGATCGCATTGCTGAGCAGTTCGCTGAGCACGAGGGCGGCATCCCCGATCGCGGCCTCGAAGATCCCGGCCGCCAGCAGTTCCGCGGTGATGCGGTGGCGGGCGTCGCCGACACTGGCGGGCACGCACGGCAGGAGCACCACGCTCGATTCCCCCACCTCCCTGGGCACCCGCCGGTCCCTGGGCACCCGCCGCGATGCCCGCATGCGAAGACTCGCTCTCAGCCAGGATTCCCCGTCCGGCCGTGCCGGAAACCATGCGCCCCTTGAGTCCCTGCCGTCGCGTGCCCTCCGGCCGGGGGGCCCTGGGCCGGTAGCATGGGCGGCCCGCAGTCTCGTCCCCGGGCATTCCTGACGCGCCGCGGCTGGCGTCGTCGGGGGGTACTGTTCCCGGCCATGGAGCACCTCATGGTGAGTCGGTCGAGGCGATCCGCCCGGTACGCGCTGTGACGGGGTGAGCTGATGGATCGAGCAGGCCGCAGCCGGCGTAGCCAGCCGAGGTCCGCCCCGGCCGGGACGCTGGATGCGGACGACCCGGTACTACCGGCCGCGGCGGGGGACGGCGGTGACGGCGCGGCCGGGAGCGGCGGCGAGGCGGATGCCCATGCGGCGGGCGGCGCGCCGGGGCAGGCCCGCGAGGCGGCCGACGGCGACGCCGCGGCGGCCGCGAGCGGCGCCGGCGGCGGGCGGCTTGCGTCCCTGGCCGGCCGACCCGTGGCACGGCATCTGGCCCTGCTGGCCTGCTACCTGGCCGCCGGGATCGCGCTCACCTGGCCACGGGCCCTGTACCTGCCCAGGGGGCAGTTGCCGGAGAGTAACGACGTCGCCAGCTACGTCTGGGACCTGTGGTGGGTGGCGCATCAGATCGTGCACCTGGGCAACCCGTGGTTCACCGCGCAGATGGCAGCGCCGGCCGGGATCCAGCTTGGCTTCGACACGACCATGCCGCTCGCCGGGCTCATCATGTCGCCGGTCACGCTGCTGTTCGGCCCCGCGGCCGCGTTTAACCTGCTGACCATCGTCATGCCCGGCCTGCTGTGCTACGTCATGTACCGAGCCGCCCGGCTGTGGCTGCCGTCGCAGGCCGGCGCGATCGCGGCCGGCGCATTCTTCGGCCTGTCCTCGATGCTGGCGGAGCAGGACTGGGCGCACCTCAACATCGCCGCAGGCACCTTGTTCCTGCCGATGACCGTGGAGGCCGCCGTCCGGCTGCGCCGCCGACCGGGCCGGCGGCAGGCCATCGTTCTCGGGCTGGTCCTGGGTGCCAGCCTCCTGGTCAACCAGGAATCCGCGGTCATGGCCGCGATCCTCGCCGCCCTGCTGCTCATCCCGTGGCTCGCCCGTCACCCGTCCAGGGTCCGCGCGACCGCGCTGATCCTGGGCGGCGTCATCGCCGTCGTCGTGGCGAGCCCGCAGCTCATCGCCATGATCCAGCAGGCCACGGCCGGGGGCACTAAAGTCAGCCAGCACCTACTCGCGGTGACCGGCAAGAGCTACGGCGTAGGGCTTGGCGACCTGTTCGCTCCGGCGCAGCGAGTCGGCTATTACGGCCTGAGCCAGCTGGCGGCTGCGTCTGCCTCGGCCCCGGACCACGGGCCAACCGCCGAGGGCATGCCGATGTTCGGCCTGGTACTGACCGTCGTCGCGCTGCTCGGCCTGGCCGTGTCCTGGCGGCGGCGCAGCGCCTGGCAGCTCGCCGCCGTGTGGCTGGGCTGCGCCTGGCTGGCGCTCGGCGCGACGCTGTACATCATGAAGGTGCAGCATGTCCCGTTCCAGCAGTGGTGGCACGGGGTGCGGGTGTCGCCGGTGATGCCCTACACCTGGGTGATGCGCCTGCCGGTGCTGTCCGCGTTCCGTGAGGCCGACCGGTTCGCCATCCTCGGCCTGGTCGGCGCCGCCCTGCTGGCCGGCGCTGCCGTGGACTGGCTCCGTTACCACGCCCGGCCGCTGATCGTCGTCGTGGCCGCACTCGGCGTCCTTGAGGCGGGGTCCGCTATCGGCCAGCATGCGGAGACAGGGATCATACCGGCCGCCTTGCCGGCCCTGGACCGCCCGATCGTCGCCGACCATTCCGGCTCGATCGTGCTCGACGTGCCGTTCGGGCTGCGCGGCGGGATACCGGTGTACGGGAAGCCGCTGCAGCCGCCGGCGCTGGTCCTCGCGACCGAAGACGGTCACCCCCGGGCGATCGCCTACACGTCCTGGGTGCCGGCCACGACGCGCAATGAGATCGCCGGGCGCCCGTTCTATGCGCAGCTCGTCCGGGCGGAGTCCGGGATTCCGCTTGCGCCGCTGCGGAGCCCGGCAGGGAACCAGGTGACGCCGGCCGAGCTCGCCGCGGCCCGGCGCGACCTGCGTGGTCTCGGCATCGGCTGGGCGCTGATCTGGACCCGGCATCCGGGAATCCCGCCGGTGGCCGCCTACCTGAAGGCGGCCGGCTTCCGGTTCGACTACCGGACTGACGGCGCCATCGTGTACCGGTTCATCAGCTAGTAAGCCACCCGGCCGCCCATGATCCGCAGTGAGTGCCTGCCTCAGCCGTTACTGTCGCCCGCGGGGGCTGGCCCCATTTCGCCGAGGATGCCCTCTGCGGCCAGGCCGCGCACCAGCCCGCGCAGGCCGGCCGACAGGCCGGTCCGCTCCTCGGGCGAGAGCGAAGTGAGGATGCGCTCTTGCCGCGAATGCCATGCCTGCCACAGCCGCGCTGCGATGACGCCGCCCTCCGGCGTCAGGTACAGCCGGACGTAGCGCTGGTTGCCCTCGTCCCTGCCGCGCCTGACCCATCCCTTGCGCTCCAGCCCCGCGGCCAGCCGGCTCACCGTGCTCTTCTCCAGTCCCAGCAGGCTGCCCAGCTCGCCCTGCGCGATCCCGCGCGCTGCGACCAGCTCGACCAGCGCCCGCGCCTCGGAAGCGGACACCGCCGGGATTCCCGCTTCCGAGTCCCCGTTCGCGGCCTCGTTCGGGGCCTCCGCTGGCCAGCCCTCGCTCTCCGGGCCGTCCGGCGTGACGTGCTGCTCGCCCCTCCCGGCGCCGTCCGCCTGGCTCCCCGGCCCCGGTCCGCGTGCCGTGACGGACGGGCTTACCAGCCGGAGCAGCTGCGCCAGCAGCCGCTCAAGCTCTGTATCGTTCAGGGGCTCGCTCACACCATCAGTTGTATCGCACAACCAGACGGGGGTACAGTCGCGGACGTGACAGTTGCTGCATACAACTCGCGGCCATGGCCAGCATGCGCGCGGCCAGCCTCCGGCCCCGCGGCGTTGCCAGGCCAGCGCGCGGCCACCGCCGGCCGGCCTGCTCCCTCAGGTGCCGCCGCGTGAGCGACGACAGGCGGCTGAGCGCGCCGGGCCAGCTGAGCCACGGCGACAACCTCCCCGAGGCCGACCGCGGGGTCGCCACCGCCATGATGCCGACCGGGTCGCTGGCCGAGCTCGCCGCCGAGCACGGCCTGCGGCCCAGCGCCGCGCGCCCGCCGGTGCTGGCCTACCTGCGCCAGCTCTGGCGGCGGCGGCAGTTCATCATGGCCTTCGCCACGGCGCGCAACATCGCGATGTACACCGAGGCCAGGCTCGGCCAGCTCTGGCAGGTGCTCACGCCGCTCCTCAACGCGGGCGTCTACCTGCTGATCTTCGGCGTGATCCT